>NZ_JBFIKK010000098.1:0-13321 GCF_041600255.1 Nocardioides sp.
AAGGTCGTGCTCCAGGTGGTGGACCGCGCTCCGCGCGCGGTGGCGTACGTCGCCTGCGACCCGGCGGCCCTGGCCCGCGACGTGGCGACCTTCCGCGAGCACGGCTACGAGCTGACCCGACTGCGGGCGCTGGACCTCTTCCCGATGACCAGCCATTTGGAATGCGTCGCGCTGCTGGAGAAAACTGGCTCTGACCTGCGGTGACGCAATTCACGGCGACGATGTCGGCCTCCGTCGATCCGATTTCCGGCCGGCTTGTGGCTCGCTTTGGGCTCGCTTTCCCGCTTCGAGCACGAGGATGAGTCGAAAACGCGTCAGCGAGAACAGCGCAAGGACTTGCCCAGAGGTCGCAGGCTGAAATCCTGCCCCCGCTACAAAGAGAAATACCAGCTCAGAGGCGGTTTTCGGAGGTTTCCGGGAGCCGCCTTTGGCGTTCTCGGCCACGGTTTGTGGGCGGATGTGAACAGATGTGGGCAGATGTGGGCAAGGCGGCGCCGGCTGCCTTCGGACGGGCTTGAACAATGCTGGACGCCCGTGGATCAGGATGTCCACCCATGGACGCGATGGACCACGCTTCGCCTTGCCGTAAAGGGCGGACGCCACCGCAGCCCCAGGGTCACGAGCACGGGCGGTGGAAAGACGGTGATCGAGATGGCTTGCCAGATGGGGTGCACAAGGACGCGGACGCCACAAGCGTGTCCTATCGACCCGGGCGGGAACCTGGTCGCGTGCGCACGCCCAAAGCGCGGCGACGCTGCTCGCCACGTTGTCGGTGGAGCAAGTCCTCGACCCGGCCGCACCTTCGCCCCGGCGATGCCACCGGGCGGGTGGTGTTTCTCGCCAGCTCCAAACCAGCGGTGCCGCAACGATGCCGGAGCTAGACCTATCCGGCGCTGGTTCTCCGGCCCGCGCGACCCGTCATACAGGCCGTTCAGGCACTCGGCGATCCCCACGCGCGCCAGCTTCCGGAACGATTCCCATGTCGGTGAAGGTACCGACTCCGCCAACCTCCGACTTCGCTGCACCGGGCCGGTCGACTGGCACGCGCCGAGGTAGGACGCGGGCCTGACGGTCGCCCGTCGTCAGCTGGCGGCGACGTCGGCCGCCGCAAGTCGCTCGGGTGAGAGCAGCTCGTCGACGACCATGAAGGCGGCCCCTCGGAGGCCGGCGCGGTCCCCGAGCGGAGACCGGGCAATCTGCAGGGATCGGGTCGCGAGCGGCAGGGATCGTGCGATCACACTCTGACGGACCTCGGCGAGGTACATGTCGCCGGCCGAGGCGACCCCGCCGCCGATCAAGATCAGTGAGGGGTTGAAGAAGTTCACCAGCCGCGCCAACGACTCGCCCAGCAACCGTGCCGAGGCCACCACCAGCTCCCGGGCGGCGGGGTCGCCGTGCTGGGCTGCCCAGATCACGGTCTGGGCGGAGACCTCGCGACCGTCTGAGAGAGCCTGCGAGAGGAGGGCGCTCGTCCCAGCCCGCGCGAGCCCGAGGCCGTCGCGGGCCAGGGCGTAACCACCCGCCAGAGCCTCCAGACAACCGTGTTGACCGCAGCGACACAGGACGTCGCTGGTGCCGACCGCGGCGTGGCCTATGTCGCCGGCACAGCCCTGGGCACCGCGGTGCAGCTCGCCCCTGGAGACCAGGCCGGCCCCGATGCCGGTGCCCACCTTGACGAAGACGAAGTCCCGGTGCCCGGTTGCGGTCCCGCCACGTAGCTCCCCGAGCGCCATCACGTTGACGTCGTTGTCCACCCAGACGGGGACCTGGAACCGTGAGCCGAAGAAGCCGCGGACGTCGTAGCCGTCCCAGCCGGGCATGATCGGGGGCGAGACGGGAGTGCTCGTCTCGAACTCCACCGGGCCCGGCAGTCCCAGGCCGATGCCCCACACGTTCGTTCCCGGTGGGATCTGGGCGAGGATCTCGTCGAAGAGCTCCGCGACCCGGGAAAGCACCACGTCGGGTCCGCTCGTGACGTCCGCGGGTTCCTCGTGGCAGTGGGACAGGTTGCCCGCGAGATCGGAGGCGGCCACGTCGATGCTGGTGGCCCCCAGTTCGGCCACGAGAACTACGCCGGCTTCGGAGCGGAAACGCAGTTTCCGGGGTGCCCGACCGCCCGTGGAACGCCCCAGCTCGCCTTCGGCGAGCAATCCCGCCGCTACGAGCTGCCCCGCACGATCGCTCACAACGTTTCGTCCCAGCCCCGTAAGCCGGGCGATTTCCGGACGCGTCGTCGCCGACGCGCTGCGAACGGCATCCAGGACGCTCACGAGCGAGTCGATGTGGTCCGCCGGCAACGCCATGATCGCGTGCGGTCGCTGCATGTCAGCCCCTTTCGTTGACCTCGATCATACATAAGCACCTTCGGCGTTGACTTTCGCACGACACGGGCATAACGTGTGACTACTGCCACTACGGCAGCCCAGGGAGGCAAGCGAATGCGACTCGGCTACCACACCATCACGTGGGGAGGTGTCGTCGGCGATTCGGTCGGGGTCACCAGCGTCAAGGACCTCTTCTACCGGGTGAACGGACCGATGGATCGCGCGATCGCGGAGATCGGGTCGCTCGGCTATGAGGGCGTCGAGATGTTCGACGGCAACGTTGCGGACTACGCCACTCGCCCTCAGGAGCTGACCAAGATGCTGGAGGACGCCGGTGTCGAGCTCGTCAGCGTCTACACCGGGGGTAACTTCATCTACGACGAGATCCTCCCCGACGAGCTCCACCGGGTCACCCGAGCCGCGGAGCTCGCCCAACAGTTCGGCGCCGCCAACCTGGTCGTCGGTGGGGGAGCACGTCGGGCCTCGGGCACGATGGACGAGGACTACGAGCGGCTCGGCGCAGCCCTCGACGCGGTCACCGACATCGCGGCCGCCCATGGCCTCGCTGCCTGCTACCACCCGCACCTGACCACCATCGTGGAGAGCCCGGCGGACCTGGACCGCCTCATGGCGCTGACGCGGATCGGGTTCTGCCCCGACACCGCCCACCTGGCGGCGGGGGGAGGGGACCCTGCTGCGCTGATCCGGCGTTACCCGGATCGCCTCCGTCACGTGCACCTCAAGGACCTCCGGCGCGACCCACTGGAGTTCCTCCCACTCGGCGTGGGTCAGATCGACTTCGCCGATGTCCACGCCGCCCTCGTCGAGAGTGGCTACGACGGCTGGTTGGTCGTCGAGCTGGACTCCTACGACGGCGATCCCCGGGACGCCGCAGCACACAGCAAGACCTTTCTAGACCGACTGCTCGCCACTTCCGGCGCTGCAGACCTCCGCAATCAACCTGGAGAATCCCGATGAAGAGCAAGTCCCGGTACACCGTCGCCCTGGCCGCGTTCGCACTTGCGCTCGCCTCCGCGGGGTGCAGCGCAGCCACGACGTCCTCGTCAGGGGAGGACCCCGGCGTGTCGAAGCAGGTCGACGAGGCGCTGGCCGCGATGGAGGGCAAGGTCCTCAGCAAGGGCCCCAACGGCGAGACGGCCGAGTCGGCTGACGTCGCCGCCCTCACCGACGCCGAGATCGCTGAGGTGAAGGCGATGAACGCAACTGCGGCGATCGTCATGCACTACGGCGGCAACGACTGGGCGAACGCGCAGATCGCCGGTCTGCAGGACCAGTTCGCCAAGCTCGGCATCGAGGTCGTTGCAGTGACGGACGCGAATTTCAAGCCCGACAAGCAGGTGTCCGACCTCGAGACCGTGATGGTCAAGAAGCCCGACATCGTCGTGTCGATCCCGACGGATCCAGTGGCGACCGCCTCGGCTTTCAAGGCCGCAGCGGACGCAGGCACCAAGCTCGTCTTCATGGACAACGTGCCGCAGGGCCTCGAGGCGGGGAAGGACTACGTCTCCGTCGTCTCCGCCGACAACTACGGCAACGGCGTGGTCTCCGCACACCTGATGGCCAAGGCGCTCGGTGGCAAGGGTGAGATCGGTGTGATCTTCCACGAAGCCGACTTCTTCGTGACCAAGCAGCGCTACGACGGATTCAAGACCACCATCGAGTCCGACTACCCGGACATCACGATCGTTGACGAGAAGGGCATCGCCGGACCGGACTTCGCCGGTGACGCGCAGGGAGCCGCCAACGCGATGATGACGGGGAACCCCGACCTCGCCGGTATCTGGGCCGTCTGGGACGTGCCGGCCGAAGGCGTCATGGCGGCCGCCCGCGCATCGGGTCGGACGGACCTGGTGCTCGCAACCCAGGATCTCGGCACCAACGTGGCCATCGCGCTGGCCAAGGGTGAACTGGTCGTCGGGTTGGGCGCTCAGCGGCCTTTCGACCAGGGCGTGACCGAGGCCCTGCTCGCCGCCGGGGCCCTGCTCGGCAAGGAGCAGCCGGCCTACGTGGCGCTCAGCGCGCTGCCTGTGCAGCACGACAACGTCCTGGAGGCCTGGAAGCAGGTCTACCACGAGGACCCCCCGGCCGACCTGGCTGACTCGTTCGCCAACTGACGCTGACTGCCACGGCCGGCGGGGCAACCCGCCGGCCGGCGGCAGAACGGAGATGACGTGATGAACCGATCCGCTGCAGTGCAGATGCTTGGAGTTCACAAGGCGTTCAACGGAGTCACGGTGCTCAGTGACGTCGACTTCGAGGTCACCAAAGGTGAGGTGCATGCCCTGGCCGGCGGGAACGGTGCCGGCAAGTCGACGCTGATGAAGATCCTGCAGGGCGTCTACTCCATGGATGAGGGCTCGATCCTCATCGACGGTGAACCTGTGCAGCTCACTTCGATCCACGAGGCGCGAGCCGCGGGCATCGGCATGGTCTTCCAGGAGTTCAGCCTGGTTCCCAGTCTCACCGTCGCCCAGAACATCTTCCTCGCCGCGGAACCGCTGGGTCGCGGGGGACTGATCAGCGACCGCGAAGCCGTAATTCGGTCGCGGGCGGTCTTCGCCGACATGGAGGTGGAGGTCGACCCGAAGGCGGTGGTCGGGGAGCTCGGCACGGCCTACTGGCAACTCACCGAGATCGCGAAGGCGCTGGGGCAGGACGCCCGAGTGCTGATCATGGACGAGCCCACGGCCAGCCTCGCCAAGCACGAGACCGAGGCGTTGTTCGCCCTGGTGGAGCGGCTGAAGGCACGGGGCATCTCCATCATCTACATCTCTCACCGGATGGACGAGGTCTATCGGATCGCCGACCGGATCACGATCCTGCGGGACGGTCGCCGGCTGCTGACCGAGAAGCTCGTCGACGTCACCCCCGAGCAGATCGTCGAGGGCATCGTCGGCAAGAAGATCGAGGGTCAGCTCACCTACCGTCACCGCGGGCACGACACCGAGGTGGAACCCCTTCTCGAGGCCCGCCACCTGAACGCCGGGGACCGCGTCAACGACGTCTCGTTCACGTTGCGCCCCGGCGAGATCCTCGGGATCGCCGGTCTGATGGGCAGCGGTCGCTCCGAGCTGGCCCGGACCCTGTTCGGGATCGACAAGCTCGACTCCGGTGAGATTATCCTGCGCGGCAAGAAGGCGACGATCTCGAGCCCCCAGCAGGCCATCGCCCACGGGCTTGCGCTGATCCCCGAGGACCGCCGGGCGCAAGGACTGGTCCTGGACCACTCGGTGCGCGACAACCTGCTCCTCCCGCTGCTTGACCGGACCCGCAAGGGGCCGTTCCTCAGTGCTAAGGCGGCGAAGCAGCTGTCCACGGAGCTGATCTCCAGGTTCGCGGTGAAGGTCGACCATCCCAACCGGCCCGTCCGCCTCTTGTCCGGTGGAAACCAGCAGAAGGTGGTGTTGGCCAAGTGGCTTGGCACCGAACCTGAGGTTCTGCTCCTTGACGAGCCCACCGCGGGCGTCGACATCGGGACCAAGAGCGAGATCCTCGAAATGATCCGCGGCCTCGCCGACGCGGGTAAGGCCGTCATCGTCATCTCCTCGGAGTATCCCGAGCTCCTCGCGGTGAGCGACCGCATCCTCGTCCTGCGCGACGGGACGGTCACCGCTGACCTGCCCCGACGGGACATCGCGGACGAGGAATCCCTGCAACTGGCAGTTCAAGGAGTCCAGTCATGAGCCACACGAGCAGCACTAGCACCGCCCCTAGTGGTGCAAACCCTCGCAGTCCCGGCGCCGTTCAGAGCCTGTTGAAGAAGGTGGACTGGCACCGCTACGTCATCTACATCGCCTTCGTCGTGGTGTTCGCCTTCTTCGCCGTGCTGCTCGGTGACCAGGGCTTCCTGTCCTCGAACAACCTGCTCAACATTCTTCGTCAGTCCGCCACCATCACCGTGATCGCGGTCGGGATGACCTACGTGATCGCCTGTGCCGAGATCGACCTGTCCGTCGGGTCCGTCGCCGGCCTGTCCAGCGTCTGTTGCGCGATGGCCATCGCCAGCTGGGGACTGGTCCCCGGGATCCTCGCCGGCCTCGCGGTCGGACTGGTGGTCGGCACCATCAACGGAGGGCTGGTGAGCCTATTGGGGATCCCGTCCTTCCTGGTCACCCTCGGCATGCTCGGCATCGCCGCAGGGGTGGCCCAATGGATCACCGACTCCGCGCCGCAGCCGATCCTCAGCGACTCCTTCAACCTGATCTTCGGGGGCGGCAATTTCGGCCCCCTCCCCGGCCTCATCGTGTGGGGTGGACTGTTCGTGGTCGTCGGAGCCGTCGTGCTCAACAAAACCCGCTTCGGTCGCCAGGTGCTGGCCACCGGCGGCAACCGGACTGCCGCTGAGTTCACGGGCATCAAGACCAAGCGCATCAAGTTCCAGGTGCTGCTGATCTCGGCCACGGTCGCCAGCGTCGCCGGCATGCTGTATGCCGGCCGCCTCCAGTCGGGGCGCTTCCAGTGGGGCGCCGGCGACGAGCTTTCGGCCATCGCGGCGGTGATCCTCGGCGGCACGAGTCTTTTCGGGGGCAGCGGCGCCGTGGTCGGCACGATGTTCGGCGCCCTGCTGATCGGCCTCATCAACAACGGACTGATCCTGGCCGGCCTCGACAGCTCGCAGCAGCAGGTCGTGCGCGGCGTCATCATCATCCTCGCCGTGGCGCTGGCGCGGAAGAAGTAGGCCATGTCGACCCCTCTACGCGCCGGGCTCATCGGAGCCGGCTTCATCGGTGGTGTGCACGCCCACGCCATCAGGTCCGCCGGAGTACGGCTCACCCGGATATCGGACTCAACACCGCAGCGCGCGGATGAGGCGGCCCGACGGCTCGGCGCCCAGGCTGCCGCGGAGTCGGCAGAGGCCCTCATCGCCGCCGACGACGTCGACGTCGTGCACATCTGCACTCCCAACGCCACCCATGCCGCGCTGGCCGAGCAGGCGATCGCGGCCGGGAAGGCAGTCGTGTGCGAGAAACCGCTCGCCACGACCCTGGAAGACGCAGACCGGCTCGTCGCGGCTGCAGAGCGGGCCGGCGTCGTGACCGCCGTACCTTTCGTCTACCGCTACTACCCGACCGTCCGCGAGACCAAGTCACTGATCGCGGACGGCCAGGCCGGACACCTGTGGCTCCTGCACGGCTCCTACCTGCAGGACTGGTTGGCGGGGAGCTCCCAGACCAACTGGCGGGTCGACCCCAGCCAGGGTGGTGGGTCCCGCGCATTCGGGGACATCGGAGTTCACTGGTGCGACCTGATGGAGTTCACCACCGGCCATCGCATCACCCGATTGCTCGCCCGCATGTCGAACGCGTACAGCCAACGGAAGACGGCGGACGGCATGCAGGCGGTCGGCACCGAGGACGGAGCCACCGTGATGTTCGAGACCGACCAGGGGGCAACGGGCAGCCTGGTCGCCAGCCAGGTCTCGCTCGGCCGCAAGAACAAGCTGTGGTTCTCCTTCGACGGCACCGAGGCCTCCTACGTGTTCGACCAGGAGCAGCCGGACTCGCTGTGGATCGGCGGGCTCGCGGAGAACCGGGTCGTGCCCCGTGGCCCGGGCACCCTGAGCACCGCTCAGGGACGTGGATACTCCTACCTGCCGGCGGGACACCCGCAGGGCTACCAGGACTGCTTCAACGCCTTCGTGGCCGACGTCTATAGCGCAGTCGCGGGAGAGTCCCCCGACGGCCTACCCACCTTCGCCGACGGCCGCCGCAGCGCCATGATCACCGAAGCGGTGCTCGACTCGGCGAAGAACGAGTCCTGGATCGAGGTCCCCGCATGAAGCTCGGATTCCTGACCGCCTGCCTGCCAGGGCGCTCACTCGAGGAGATCGTGGGGTGGGCGTCTCGGCACCAGTTCGAGGCGTTGGAGGTCGCGGCCTGGCCCGATCTCGGCAACCGACCCTTCACCGCCACCCACGTCAAGGCGGAGGGCTTCGGCGTGAAGGACGCCGACCGGGTGCGACGGCTCTTCAACGAGCACGACCTGACCCTGTCCTCCCTGGCTTTCTACGACAACAACCTCCACCCCGACCCCGACGAACGTCGTGCCATCAACGATCACGTGATGGCGTTGATCGACGTGGCAGCGCTGTTGGGCTGCCCGACCGTCGGCACCTTCGTCGGCCGGGACCCCGGGCTGTCGGTGTCCGACAACCTGCGCGCCGCCGAGAACCTCTTCCCCAGGCTCGTCGACCATGCGGGCGAGAAGGGTGTCAAGCTCGTCATCGAGAACTGCGTGATGGAGGGCTGGCATCCCGACGGGTACCCGGGGAACCTCGCCTACAGCCCTGAGCTGTGGGAGTGGATGTTCGACCTCGGGCTCTTCCTCAACTACGACCCCTCGCACCTGCTCTGGATGGGCATCGACCCGGTCGAGGCGGTCCGGCCCTACGTGGACAAGGTCGCGCACGCACAGGCCAAGGACATCCAGATCTTCCCGGAGAAGCGCAACCGCTACGGCTGGCCAGGGATCGCCGTGGGTCGCGAGGACCCCTGGAACGTGGGCTGGTGGCGCTACCGCGTGCCCGGCCTCGGCGAGGTGGACTGGGTCCGCGTCGTCGATGCCCTCTACGAAGGTGGCTTCGACGGCGTGCTGTCCGTGGAGCACGAGGACCCCGTGTGGGGAGGCAGCGAGGCCAGGATCGAGACCGGCCTCGAGGTCGCCCACCGCACGCTTCGCCCACTGATCGTCGCCTGAGCCGACCCACGCCATCATGCCTACATCCCGAGGAGGACCGACATGACCGAGACCGCCCAGCCGGACACGTTCTTCGACCCGCACCAGCGTGCGACGGTCGAGGCGGCGATGGCGCGCATCATCCCCACCGACCAGTCCCCCGGCGCGCGTGAGGCCGGAGCCGTCGACTTCGTGGACCGCTACCTGTCGGGCATCGGCTACATCTACGCCCTGCCGGACGGCAGCGGCTTCGAGAGGCTCGAGGGTCGCCGCGCCGACGCCTGGCAGCAGCGCGTCGACGTGGCCCGCTCGAAGTACGCCGCCGGGATCGTGGAGCTCGACAGGCTGTGCCGGGAGCGCCACGACGCCCACTTCGTCGAGCTGGCCGAGGAGCAGCAGGACGAGATGCTGCGCGTCATCGAGCGGGCAGGCAGCCCGGAGGCGGAGCGGGCCTGGCAGGACACCCCGGCCATCGCCTACGGCGGCCCCGTCGAACCGGCGCTGCAGCAGACCAGCGCCGAGGCCGACCTGGACTTCTTCAACCTGCTCGTCACCCACACCCGGCAGGGCTTCCTGGCCGACCCGATCTACGGCGGCAACCGGGGGCAGGTGGGCTGGCAGGCGATCGGCTTCCCAGGGCCCGCGGATCTCGCCGAGGTCCACACTGGCCGCTACTCGACCCTCGACTACTTCGCCGACAACCGCACCCACCGACCCCTGGAGGACCGTCATGACGCCTAACCGCAAGCCCGAGCGGGTCGAAGCCGTCATCATCGGCGCCGGCGCCTCTGGGGCCGCCGCCGCCAAGGTCCTGACCGAACGCGGGATGCGGGTGGTGGCCCTCGAGAAGGGGCCGTGGCGCACCAAGGAGTCCTTCGGTGGCGACGAGCTCGCGAACGTGAACCGCTACAACCTATGGCCGGATCCGATCCTCAACCCGAGGACGTCGCGCTCCTCGGCTGCCGACGAGGCCGAGGTGGACCTGTTCTGCCCGGTCCCGCAGATGGTCGGGGGTGGGACGGTCCACTGGCAGGGCTGGCTGCCCAGGTTCACCCCGAACGACTTCCGACTGCGCAGCATCGCCGGCGAGCTACCCGGCACCACCCTCGCCGACTGGCCGATCGGCTACGACGAGCTCGAGCCGTACTACGACCGGGTCGAGTGGGCCTTCGGCGTATCCGGCCATGCGGGGGCCAACAAGTACGAGGGTCCTCGCACCCGCGGCTATCCGTGTCCGCCGATGCCGCAGTCTCGCTACGCCCAGAAATTCCACGAGGGTTGCGAGAAGCTAGGGTGGAACTCGTTCCCGACCCCCCAGGCCGCGCTGTCGCAGCCGTTCAACGGTCGCCCGGCCACCGTGGTGAGCGCGTTCGCGCAGCAGCACGGCGACCCGACCGGAACCCGGTCGAGCGCCCTGAACGTCTTCATCCCTGACGCGCTGGCCACCGGCCGCTACGAACTGCGTGCCGACAGCTACGTCCGCGAGCTGGTGCTCGACGAACGTGGGCGGATCAAGGGTGCGGTCTACGAGGATGCCGACGGCTTCGTCTTTGAACAGGAGGCGGACGTGTTCCTCCTCGCCTGCGGGGCGGTCGAGACCGCGCGCCTGATGCTCATGTCAACGTCAGGACGGTTCCCGAACGGACTGGCCAACTCCAACGACCTGGTGGGTCGCAACGTGACCTTCCACGAGTACAGCGCCTCGGTCGCCACCTTCGACGACCCCATCTATGCCTGGGCCGGAGGTGGCTACGTCTCGGCGAGCAGCTTCGAGTTCTACGAGCACGACGCGAGCCGCGGCTTCGTCAGCGGCGGTCACATCGCGGCGGCCGGCGTCGGCATCCCCCTGCCCATCAACTGGGGGTTGCCCGGGAAACCGAGCTGGGGAGCCGAGGCCAAGCAGATCGACCGCGACTACTTCAGCCACTCGATGGCGGTAGCCATGGTGCTCCACGACATGCCCCAGCACGACAACCGGGTCGACCTGGACGACACGGTCGTCGATGCCTGGGGGCTCCCCGTCGCGAGGATCACCCTGGCGCCGCACGAGAACGACCTGGCTCAGGGGCGCTTCCTGGTCGACCGCTGCGGCGACATTCTCGAAGCGGCGGGCGGTCAGGACGTGACCCGCGTGTACGCCGACAAGGTGACCGGTAACTGCTCCCACCAGCACGGCACGGCGCGCATGGGCGACGACCCGGAGACCTCGGTGACCGACCGCAATTGTCGTGCCCACGAGGTCGACAACCTCTACGTCGTTGACGGGAGCCCGTTCCCCACCGCCACCGGGGCCAACCCGACGCTCACCATCATGGCGAACGCCTGGCGGGTCGCGGAGCACATCGCCACGGGAGCCGGGAACCGCGGATGACGACCCGGGACGTCGTCGTACTGATGCCGGAGTTCGTGGCGAGACCTGGCTTGGGACCGGAGCTCAGGGAGCGGCTCGAACTGCTCGCTCGTCTGAGTCGTGAAGAAACCGGCTGCCTCGAGTACACCTTGCTTGAGGACCCGACCGACCCGTGTCGTCTCAGTCTGTACGAACGTTGGGCTGACGCCGCGGCACTAGCCGACCACGACGCGACGTCGTACGTGCGGGAGTTCGTGGCTTCCTTCGACCAGCTCCTGGCCGAACCGCTCCGGGTCCGGCGTCTACGTCAAGCCGACGGTCGAGGCGCTGCACCGTTCACCGGGGTGTATTAGCGTTTGACGTCGCGGGGGTTTGACCCGGGGGTCGGTCGATGGCGGTACCGCACGAGAGCGACACGTGTGGGCCGTAGGCAAGCTCGGCGTGGATGCGCTGGGACCTCGGTGGACGACGATGGAGGCGAAGTGGCCTCTGCCCTGTGCGTTGATCCGAATCGTGCGCGTCGAGCGAGAGTGGGTCTGCTGCACGAACGGGTGACAGTCGGGGTTAGGCCGCCTGGGTGGCGGCGGGCTTCATGATCAACTCGTATTCGACCGGGGTCAACCGGCCGAGAGCGGCTTGCCTGCGTCGTCGGTGGTAGGTCCTCTCGATCCAGGTCACGATCGCGATCCGCAGCTCTTCGCGGGTGTTCCAGGCTTTCCGGTCGAGCACGTTCTTCTGCAGCAGCGAGAAGAACGACTCCATGGCCGCGTTGTCGCCGGCCGCGCCGACCCGGCCCATCGACCCGACCATGTCGTGGCGGTTGAGCTGGTGGACCAGCTTCCTGGACCGAAATTGCGACCCGCGGTCGGTGTGCAGCACGCAACCGGCCACGCCCACGCCTTCGGCGTTGCGACGCGCGACGGCGTTGTCGAGCGCAGCGACCGCGATCCTGGACTTCATCCGCGATCGATCGAGTAGCCGACGATCCGGTTGGAGTAGACGTCCTTGATCGCGCAGAGGTAGAGCTTGCCTTCACGAGTCCAGTGCTCGGTGATGTCACTGAGCCACAGCGTGTTCGGGGCGTCGGCGGTGAAGTTCCGTTCCACCAGGTCGTCATGAACGGGTGGTCCCGGCCTCTTGCTGTTGCGCCCGCGCTTCTTCCCGAACGCAGACCACCAGCCGAGTTCAGAGCAGATCCGCCAGGCGGTCCGTTCGGCCATCGGCTCACCGGCTTCCTTGGCTTCGTCGACCAGGAAGCGATAGCCGAACTCGGGGTCGTCGCGGTGGGCATCGAACAACGCGTTGGCCCGGTAAGCCGCTGTCAGTTCGGCGTCGGTGACAGGGGCGGCGAGCCAGCGGTAGTAGGGCTGGCGAGCGATCTTGAGGACCCGGCACGTCACCGCGACAGGGATCCCGTCCGCGGCCAGCTCGCGGACGAGCGGGTACATCATTTTCCCGGCAGGTGCGCCTGTGACAGGTAGGCAGCCGCTCGGCGCAGCACCTCGTTCTCCTGCTCGAGGAGCTTGATCCGCTTGTTCGCCTCACGCAGCGCGTCAGACTCGTTCGCAGCACGCCCTGCTGGCGAGGGCGTCGCGGAGTTCCGGTCGTCGATGGTGATCCAGCGCTTCAGGCACGACGGCGAGATGCCGAAGTCCTTCGCAACCTGCGCCAGGGAGGCATCCGAGTCGCGGTAGACCCGGATCACGTCTTCACGGAACTCTTTGGGGAACGCCTTCGGCATGGTGCACATCCTTCCAGCGCCGACACACATCGACGCAGATCAGATGTCACCTATCCGTGCAGCAGACCCACGTGGTGGCGCTGCAAGATCGCCCCGACAGTGCGGGCGGGGATCCCGAGCTCGGGTCCGATCCAGTCCTGTCCGCGGCGCTCGGTGCGGCGCAGCAACAAGACTGCTTGCTCGACCTCGGGTGGAACACGGTGGGGGCAG
>NZ_JBFIKK010000099.1:0-13310 GCF_041600255.1 Nocardioides sp.
AGCCCGATCGGGACGTTGAGCCAGAAGACCCAGCGCCAGGAGGCCTCCACGAGGAAGCCACCGACCACGGGGCCCGACGCGGCGGCGATCGCGCCGCTCGAGGCCCAGATGCGCACCGCGCTGGCTCGCCGCTCCAGCGGCATCGCGGTCAGGATCACCGCGAGGCTGGCGGGCGTGATCATGGCCGCCCCGACGGCCTGCAGGGCCCGGAAGCCGATCAACCACCAGAGCCCGGGGCTGAGCGCGCACCCGACGCTGGCGAGAACGAAGACCCCGAGCCCGATCAGGAAGCCGCGACGTCGTCCGAAGCGGTCGGACCAGCGACCCATCGGGATCAGCAGCGCGGCGTAGGTGATGGCGTAGACGTTCAGCACCCAACTCACGTCCGCGAGGGACTCCCCGGGGAAGCTGGCGCGGATGTCCTGGAAGGCGACGTTGACCACGAAGAGGTCGAGGCCGGCAAGGAAGCTCGCACCGCACAGGGCGAGCAGGAGGAGTCCGGCAGGTCCAGACACCCTCATCTGACTATTGTTATCCATAGCCAGCAACCGTATGGTTCTGACTATGGCAAGCACAAGTCAGATGAGGGAGCGGTCGAGACCACGTCTCCGATCCACTCCGACCCGCGTGGAGGGTCTTTCCACGACCAGCCGGGACCGGACCTTCGTCCGGATCACCCGGCTCGCCCGCGGCGACCAGCAGACGGTCCGCGAGGTCTACCAGGGTCTCTCCGAGACCTCCCGACGATTGCGCTTCCTCGTGGAGATGCCCGCCGAACCGCCCGCCACCGTCCTCCGCCTGCTGGCGGAGACCGACCGGGTCAACCACGTCGCGTACGTCGCGACCGCCCACGGCCGACCGGTCGGCATCGGTCGCTGGGTGCGCGACCGGCACGACCCCTGCATCGCCGAGGCCGCCTTCTCGGTGGTCGACGACTACCAGGGTCGCGGCGTCGGCTCGCTGCTCCTGCACCAGTTGATGCACTCCATGCTGTACGCCGGCATCGGGACCCTCGTCTGTACCCGAGACCCCGAGAACTCCCGCGTCGAGCGACTGCTCGCACCGTGGGGCGGCACCCGCACCTGGGTGGACGGGGTGATCGAGCACCGGATCCCGCTGCAGTGGAGCGCCTCGAACTCGACGAGCGTGCCGGAGGCGCGCTGCGCGTGAGCCCGTCCGCCGACCCGCCGGCGCTGGCTATGGTTGTCCAGCGTCAGGATACGATCGATCCATGACGTCACTGCATCTCGGCGGAGGACTGGCCGACCGCTCCCGGTGGACACCGCGCGAGTGCTCGATCGCCAAGGCGATGGAGGCGGTCGGCAACCGCTCGGCCATGCTGCTGATCCGCGAGGCGTTCTACGGCACCACCCGCTTCGACGACTTCGCGACCCGGGTCGGGATCACCCAGGCCTCGGCCGCGGCGCGGCTCAAGCAGCTCACCGAGCTGGGCATCTTCGCGCGTCGGCCCTACCAGGAGCCGGGCCAACGCACCCGCTACGAGTACGTGCTGACCCCGATGGGCGAAGCCCTGCTCCCGGTCGCCGTGGCGCTGATGAAGTGGGGCGACGAGTACCTCCAGGACGGCAAGGGCGGTCCGGTCGAGCTGCTCGAGGAGAGCACCGACGAACCGGTCGACGTCGCCGTCCGCGGCGCCTCGGGGCGCGAGCTCTCGGTGGACGACATCACGCTGCGGCCGGGGGCGCGCTACCGACGACCCCGCCCGGAGAGCGCCGACCCTCAGCCCGAGGGGTAGAGCGCCGAGGGGTCGAACGAGTCGGGGCGGCCCAGCAGCCAGGCATCGAGCTCAGCGGCCGGCAGGGGCCGGGACGTGAAGTAGCCCTGGGCCTGGTCGCAGCCCATCCGCGCGAGCTCGGCGTACGCCGAGTCCGTCTCCACACCCTCCGCGACCATCCGCAGCCCCAGGCTGTGCGCCAGGCCGACGGTGGAGGTCACCAGCGCCAGGGCGCGCTCGTCGTCGGCCATCGGGAAGATGAAGGAGCGGTCGAGCTTGAGCTCGTCGATCGGCAGCTCGCGCAGGTACGCCAGAGAGCTGTACCCGGTCCCGAAGTCGTCCACGCAGATCTGCACACCTCCAGCCCGCAGCCGGGAGAGGATCGCCCGGGCGCGGTCCCGGTCCGCCATCAGGAAGTCCTCGGTGATCTCCAGGTGGAGCGCCGAGGGCGGGAGCTTCCGCTCCCGCAGCATGGCCGCCACGACGTCGGGCAGCTCGTTGTCGACCAGGGAACTGGCCGACAGGTTGACCGCCACGCTCAGCGGGCGGCCACCGCGACGCCAGTCGGAGGCCTGGTCGAGCGCCATCTCCAGGACACGGGTGGTCATCTGCGGCATCAGCCCGGCCTCCTGGATCACCGACAGGAAGTCGATCGGGTACAGCAGACCCCGGTTCGGGTGGTTCCACCGCACCAGGGCCTCGACGCTCGCCACGTCGCCGGTGACCAGGTCCACCTTGGGCTGGTAGTGCAGCACCAGCTGGTGCTCGCCCAGGGCGGTGCGCAGCTCGGCGGCCGTGCGCAGGTGGCTGTCGAGGTCCTCGTCGTCGGCACTGCTGTAGGCGTAGTGGCCCATCCCGGTCAGCTTCGCCTTGTACATGGCGATGTCGGCCTTGCGCAGCAGCGTGCTGAGGTCACGACCGTCGTCGGGGAAGACCGCGATCCCGATGCTGGCTCCGGACTGGAGCGACAGTCCGTCCAGCAGGAACGGGGCAGTGAGCAGTTCGCGGAGCTTGACGGCCGTCGCGACCGCCTGTTCGCGGTCGGAGACCTCGACCAGTGCGGCGAACTCGTCACCGCCGAGCCGGGCCAGCAGGTCGCCGTCGCGGACGTCCTCGGCCAGCCGGGCACCCACCCGAGCGAGGAGCTCGTCCCCGACGTGGTGGCCGAGACTGTCGTTGACCTCCTTGAAGCGGTCCAGGTCGAGCAGGATCAGGGCACACGGAGCGGCACGGTCACTCAGTCGGACGGCCGCCTCGGCGTAGAGCACCCGCCGGTTCGCGAGCCCGGTCAGCTCGTCCGTGGTGGCCTCGTGCCGCCGGAGGTCGACGAGGTGCCGCAGCAGCCGGAACGCGCGGTGGGACCGGACCACGGCGGCCGCGACCGTCGCGCCGGCCAGGGCCACGGCCACGATCGAGACCTGGACCCGGGTGCCCAGCACCAGCAGGAACAGGCCCACGAGCCCGGCGGCCAACGACACCACCAGGGCGGCCGACCCGCTGCGCGGCTCGACCCCACCCCGACTCGGGCGGCTGTCGGGCTCGGCGGCCGCCACCCAGATCGCAATCAGGCAGAGGCCGATCACCCAACCCACGTCGGGGAGGTGACCGTCGTCGGCCAACTGCAGGGCGTCGAGCATGTCGGCCGCCGCGAAGATGAGCAGACCCGCCATCAGCAGGGCCCAGCGGTCGTCCCCACTGAGGCGCACCAGGCCCGCGATGCCGGCCACGCAGCCGACCAGGACGAGGTCGAAGACCGGGTAGGCGAGTCGGGTCGAGGTCGCCAAGGAGGAGGGCTCCGCGATCACCCGGGCGAGCACGGGTTCCAGGACCACGGCCATCACGGCCGCCGTTCCGAGCGCGCCCATCATGCTGTCCCACCAGACCGAGGACGACAGGCCACGACTGGCGCGCCGTACGGCGGTCAGGATGGCGGCGACCAGGAGCGGGTAGAAGAGCAGGAAGCCGATGTCGGCCGGCGACGGCATGGGGAGGGCCACCCCGGCCCGAGTGGCCCAGAGGTCGTAGGAGGCGCCGGCAGCGAACGAACTCATCGCCAGGGCAGCCATCACCACCGATGCGCGGCCCCCGACGCGGCGGACGCTGACCCAGCAGACCGCGACGATCAGCCACAGCGTCACGACACCGGGCCACCGGGCGTACGCGACGGTGTCGCCGAGCAGGACCATGCTGCTGGCGTAGATCACGACGACCACCGCCATCGCGGCGACCGGGACCCCCACCCATCGGTCTGCGCGGACGAGGCCGGGCGCGGCGAACTCGTTCGCGGACCTGCCGCGGTCGTGGCTGTCGATGTCCATGAGGGGGTCGATCACGTGGTGAACCATCCGAAATGTTCATGCCGGCGAAGCCGGTGGTCTGGACACTGTGGCATCCCAGGCCGTGGAAAGAGCACGTTATGGAAGGACTGCCCCGATCGGATTCACACAAACACCTCTGGTCACACGCCCGCCCCGGCAGGGGCCGCAACGTGACGACGGCCCCTGCCCCGCTTCCGCGGGTCAGGGGCCGTCACCGGAGCCGCCTGTCAGAATCGAACTGACGACCTTCTCATTACGAGTGAGATGCTCTACCGACTGAGCTAAGGCGGCGCGCTGCCCGTCCGACCGAGGTCGAGGCTGAGCAACCCGGGGAAGTATACGGATGCGCGCCGCGAGTGACGAAACCGGCGGGGCTCAGGCCGCCAGGGCGACCCGTCGCTCCTCGGAGGCGGCCTTGCCCGTGCGCAGCTCCTGAGTGGCGCCGCACCAGCAGGTGAACGCGACGTGGATGCCGCTGGCACCGTTGGTCACCGCGATGACCTGGCTGGGGAAGATCAACTGGCGCTTGGAGCAGGCGGTGCAGACGTGGTCGAACATGGTGACCTCCCTCGAAGGTGGCGGATGCGTACCTGACCATCCTGAGCCACCCGAAGACATAGGGGTAGCCTCTCTTTCCATTGGCTGACCAAGGGAGTACCTATGCTTTCGCTGCACCAGCTGCGCTGCTTCCTGACCACCTACGAGTTCGGGTCGATCACCGCGGCCGCCGAAGAGCTGGGCTACGCGCAACCCTCGGTCTCCGAGCAGATCCGGGCCCTGGAGAAGTCGCTCGGGGTGAGCCTCTTCCACCGGGTGGGCCGCGGCGTCGTCCCCACCACGGTGGCCGACTCGCTGCGCTCGCACGCCGAGCGGACCCTGGCCGCGGCCGAGGACGCCCGCCGGGCGGTCCGCAGCGTGGCGGACCTGGAGACCGGGACGATCCGCTTCGGGATGTTCGGCACCGCCCGCCTGTACGCCGGCGCGGGGCTGGTCGCCGACGTGCTCGCTCGGCACCCGGGCGTCCGGGTCGAGCTGATCGGCCAGAACTCCAGCGACGTCCAGGAGGACCTGCGGCGCGGCCGTCTCGAGGCGGCCATGATCGCCGTCACCAGTGTCAGCAGCGAGGGCATGCAGGTGACGCCGGTGGCCCGCGACGAGCTCGTCTACATCAGCGCCGATCCCGAGCGGTTGGCCAGCCCGGTCACCGCGCACCGGCTCGCCGACGCCTCGCTGGTGATGCCCGAGACGACCTGGCGGGCCGACGACTCCACCCGCACCGTGCTGCGCCAGATGCTGCACGAGACCGGTCGCAACCCGCAGACCCGGATCGAGGTCGAGGACGTGGAGACCGCCGTGGAGCTGGTCGGGATGGGGCTGGCCGACTCGGTAATCCCCAAGGGGGCCGCCGAGCAGCTCCTGCCCCGCCTCGCGCCGGGCGCGGGCTGGGTGTCGATGCGACCGCGGCAGTTCGACATGCTGGCGATCGTGCACCGCGCCGGGGCCACCCTCTCCCCCGCGGCCCGCCTGATGATCGAGCTGGCCACGGCCCGGATCCAGGCGATCGCCACGCCGATGCACCCGCGCTGAGCGGCCGACCCCTGGAGGAGCGCCGCCGGTCAGGACAGCTCGGACGCCTCCGACGGCCGCGGCGGGAGCAGCCGGATCGAGGCGATGATCTCGTCGAAGACCGGCAGGTCGACGGCCTCACGCTCCGTGGTGGTGGAGGCGCTGATCGCGAGCATCCGGTGGCTCCCCGCCCAGACCCAGGCCTGCACCTGGCTGGTCGGAGGCAGCGGGCCGGCCGGGTCGTCGCGGCGCGCATGCACCGCGAAGACCTGGGCGTTCCTGCTGCTCAACGTCGACCGGCTGGTCCCGATCAGGTCGAAGCCGGGCACCTCGGCGGCCAGCTCGGGCACCACCGACGAGGTGAAAGCCTCGAACCAGTCGCGACCCGACTCCTCGGGGCGGCCGGCCTCGAGGGTCACCGTCGGACGGTAGTCGTCGGCCTCGGCACCGCCCTGCAGCTGCAGCGTCGACTCGTCCACCGCCAGCGCGTCCCAGCCGATCGGCACCCGCAGGGAGACCAGCAGGTCGGCGCTGGTCAGGCTCGTCCAGCCGCTCACAGGTCGATGAACCTGATCGACGCGACCGCGTCGTCGTACGACGAGAGCATGGCTTCCTCCGAGGTCGACGCGACGATGGACAGCAGCCGCGAGCCATGGGCAGCCGCGGTCAGGTGGAGCAGGAGGTCGGCGTCCGGCCGCCGCAGGGTCACGGTCGCCGTCGGCTCCTCGTCGACGAGGCGGTCCGCACGACCGAGGAGCTCGCCGTCCACCCCGGCGAAGCCGTCGGCGAGAGCACGCACCGCCGCCGTCCGGTCCGCGTCGGTGGCGTCCTCCTCGAACTCACCGACGACCTGCAGGTGCATCTGGGGGTCGCGCGGCCCGGCCGCCCCGTCCTCGTCGAGCACTGCATAGGTCACCGACGACTCGTCCTCGGTGACCGACTCGAAGCCGACCGGGAGCTCGATGGAGACGCCGGTGCGATAGCTGAAGAAGTGCACGAGGTCCTGGGTGGTCGCGCTCACGGGGTCGACCCTACGGGCGACTTGAAGGCGAGCTTCTTCACACGTCCGCCCTCGATCTCCAGCTCCTCGAGCGGGTTCGTGGTGTGACCCGGTCCGAAGGCCTGGGTCACGGCCGCCGTCATCATCACGTCGGCCTCGTCCGGGTCGAGCCCCTGGAACCCGATCCGGTACTTGTCGAGCGCCGTCTGGACGACGTGCCGGCTCTTCAGCTCGATCGGCGCCAGCTCGGCGGTGAGGTCCGCCATCGCTCGGGTGACCGCGGCGCCGGTGTCGCGCTTCGCCTTGGCGAGGGCGGCGAAGTTGCTCACCGGTTCGAGGCTGCGGATCGCGAGCCCCTGGATCTGGATGCTCTCGATCATCGGGAACTTGTCCGTGACCGCCAGCTCGAGAGCCCGGTCGCCGGCCTCGTTGTTGATGTCGGCGCGGATCGGTTTGACGGCCTTGTCGATCCGCTTCTGCAGCTCCGTCGACGTGGGCACCGCCTTGGCCGAGGACGGGTCCTTCTCCCCCGCGGCTCGCAGCTCGCCGACGTACGAGGCGAAGCCGGGGCGTACCGCGTCCGCGATCATCTTCCGGCGGGCATTGTCGTCCTCGGCGCCGCCCTCGAGCGAGGCCTTGCCGTTCGCGCGACGGTCCTGCTTGGCAGCGGTCATCACCGCGTCGTTGATGGTGAAGGTCGTCACCACGCCCTTCTCGACCACCACCTTCTTCAGCAGCTGCTCCCCGAGCGCCTGTCGAGCCGCGTCCTCGAAGGCGCGGTCGCCACCGCCCTGGCGCTGCCAGTCCCCGACCTTCGTGCAGGCCTGGTCCAGCCGGACCTGCACCTTCTCCTTCTTGAGTCCGTTCTTGCCCGACTTCGTCTTCAGCTCCCGGTAGCCGACCAGGCTCTCCCCGAACGCCGCGACCGCCGCCGTCTGCCGGGCCTCGACGTCGCCGGCGTCCTTGGCCTGCCGGGCCCGGTCGAGCGCGCCCGACTTCTCCGAGTACTTCTTCAGCACGCCCTTCTCCACCGTCACTCCCTCGACCAGGCCGCCCAGACCCGCCTGGATCGCGGTGGCGAGCTCCGCGTTGACCTCGTCCCGGGCCACCTGTCCCTTGATCGACGAGACCGAGTCCTTCAGCAGACCGTTCAGCTTCTTGTGGTCGAGCGTGGCCTTGCTGGAGGCGACCAGCGAGGCTCGGTACGCCGTCAGCTTGCCGTCGAGCGTGGCCAGGGCAGCGGCCCGGGCGGCTGCCTGGGCGTCGTCCGCGGCCGCCTTCTTCGTGCCGGCCGTCTTCTCGGCGTCGACCTCGAACTCCCCGATCTTCCCCTTCGCCACCGAGAACTTCGTCAGGTACTGCGCCTTCATCTGGCGCGCCGCGAAGTCGATCACCTGGTCGGGCTCGGCACCCTCGAAGGCCTCGTTCAGCGACTTCCAGTGGCTCGTGATGATGCTCTGCACCTCATCACGCTTGATCCCGTTCTTGCCCTTGTTGGCCTTCTTCGTGGCGTAGGCCGCGAAGTCGGCGGTGAGGGCGTCACGAGCCGAGCGCCACTTCTCCTCCTTCTGCTTCTGCGTGCGGAACACCTCGGCCTCGGCCTCCGGCACCGGGTCCCAGGCGCGGATGTACCCACCCTGGGTGTCGACGTGGCGCAGCTGACCGGCGAAGGCCTCCATCGCCGCCTGCTGGATCCCCTTGTCGGTCTCGACGTAGGCGAAGTGCGGGCGCAGCAACGGGGCGGCGTTGGCGATGATGGCCTGGACCCGTTCCTTCTTGATCCCGTGCTCGCCCTGCATGATCTTCTTGTTGGCGTAGGCGACGAAGTCCTCGTAGACCGCCTCGTAGCCGATCTCCTGCTTCTTCGTGGCCAGCGCCGAGCCGGCCGGCAGGGCCTCGCGCTCGTAGTCGGGACTGACGCTGTCGATCGCGGGACGGTCCGCGGAGAGCTCGCCGACCTTGGCCACGATGACGTCGGCCAGCGCGGCGAAGTCGATGTCGGCGTCCGCCTTGCCGCCGGCACCCAGGCCGAGCGCGGCGCTGAGTCCGGCGCTCACCGAGAGCTTGCCGTTCTTGATCTCGAACTTGCCCGAGACCGACGCGCCCGCACCGACGCTGACCTCGACCTCGCCCTTGGCCGAGACGATCTTCTTGCCCATGATCTTGAAGGCGGCCTTGCCCGAGGCCTTGGCCTTCGCGCCCGCGAAGGCGCTGGCCTCGAACTTCGCGGTCACCCCCTTGATGCTGACCGAGAACTCGGTGTCGATCTCGGCGCCGGCCCCGGCCGCCGCTTCCAGGGTGCCCCCCACCATGAGCTGGGCGGGGCCGAGCTTGATCTCGGCCTCGCCGTCGAGCTTGACCCGGGCCCCGGCGAAGGCGCTGGCACTGAAGGCGGCGCCCACGCCCTTGCGCTTCAGGTCGGCGAAGACCTCGGCCTTCAGCTGGGCCTCGGCCCCCAGCAGGACATCGAGCTTGGCGCACACCGACCCCGCCAGCGGACCGATCTCGGCGGACGCGTCGAGCTGGCCGTTGGCCCACAGGCCTGCGCGCGCGGCCGCCTCGAAGGTCGCGGCCAAGGCAGGGATGTAGCCCGTCCGGTCCACGACGGCCTCGGCCTTGCTGGACGCCTCGATGCCGGCACCGCCGGAACCCTTGGCGCCCATGCTGGCCTTCAACTTGCCGCGCTGGATCGCCTTCTTCTGCTCGGCCGCACCGAAGGCGCCGGCGCGAGCGGCCGCCTCCATCGAGACCTTCAGCTCGTCCCTGCTGGCGATGCTCAGCAGCTTCAACTCACCCTGGACCCCGGCGAACGCCTCGGTCGTCGTCGAGGACTGCTTGCCGGTCGTGCCGTCGAAGCTGTTCTGCTCGCGGCTGGTGGTGGTCGTGGTCCCGCGGCCGGTCTGCTCCACCTCGCGCACGGTCTCGGCGGCGGCCGGCTTGACCAGGCCGAGCTGCGGCTTCTGCCAGGCCGGCGGCGGAGTCGGCCGCTTCTTCACCGGCGGAGGAGGGCCAGCGTTCGAGCGGGGGCGGGTCTGCGGGGTCTTCTCGGCCGGTGTCGTGGTCATCGATACTCCTGGTCCGCCTGATGCGGGTGGCCGACCGACGGGGACACCTCGAGGGCGTTCGTGGCTGGACGGCGGTCGACCTGCCGTCGTGCAGCCACTGCGTTCACGCTCCTCGATCGACGTCGGGACGCGATCTCACCGAGATGCGGCACCCGAGCTCTTCCAGAACGGATCTGATCGCGACACTACTCGCGCCGGCGCGCCCCGTGGCGCCTTCGATCATTTGCCCCGAGCCGTCAGGTGGGCGAGGTCGGGGACCATCCGGCCCAGCTTGCGGTACTCCGCGACCGTGGCTGCCAGCACGTGACGCTGGCCGACGGCCTCGTCGGCCGCCACCGCGTCGTACGCCGACGCCAGGACGATGTTGCGGATGTCGCCGCCCGCGAGCTCGACCGCCGTGGCCAGAGCCCGGACGTCCACCGGGTCGTCCTCGTCCAGGGTCGGGAGCTGGGCGAGGTGGTGCTCCCACAGCCGGGCGCGGGTCGGGGCGTCCGGGTCCGGGAAGTGCACGATGAAACTCATCCGGCGGGAGAACGCCCGGTCCAGGTTGCCGCGCAGGTTGGTGGAGAGGATCGTGATGCCGTCGAAGTGCTCCATCCGCTGCAGCAGGTAGGAGACCTCCTGGTTGGCGTACCGGTCGCGGGCGTCCTGCACCTCGGAACGGCTGCCGAACAGCGCGTCGGCCTCGTCGAAGAAGAGCACGACGTCCAGCGCCTCGGCGGCCTGGAAGACCCGCTCGAGGTTCTTCTCGGTCTCCCCGATGTACTTGTCCACGACCGACGAGAGGTCCACCTGGAAGAGCTCGATCGAGAGCTCCTCGGCGATCACGTGAGCGGCCAGGGTCTTGCCGGTGCCGGGGCTGCCCGTGAAGAGCGCGGCCAGCCCTCGGCCCCGCCCCCGCAGCATCCCCTCGGCGGCCACGCTGTCGCGGTGCCGCGACCAGCTCACCAGCTGCCGCAACGTGTCGGTGACGTGGTCGGGCAGGACCAGGTCGGCGAAGCGCGGACCGGCACCCGCCCCGGGCATCCCCATCACCCGGTCCGCGGTGCTCGCCCCGGAGCCACCGACCCGGCGCGCGGCCTCGCGGACCAGGTCCCCGGTGACCTCCTGGTCGCGGGCGGCCGCCAGGACCTGTGCGTAGCGCGAGGCCTCGGCGATGTCCTCGGCCGAAAGGCGCAGGCCCAGCAGCGTCTCGTGCAGTTCGTCGTCCGCGTCGACGACCGTGCCGAGGCTCTCCTTCCAGGTGTCGGAGCGGGTCTCGACCGACAACGGCCCCGCCTCGACGATGAGCGGGAAGCGCGCCGACCACAGCGGGTTCCAGGGCTTGCTGCTCACCGCGACCACCGGGACGGCGGCCCGTTCCAGCGTCTCGAAAACCCCCCGCTCGGTGGAGTCGTTGACGACCTCGCAGCCGATCAGCACCAGCCCCCAGCCGCGCAGCCCCGCATTGCGGGCGGCCCGCGCGACCA
The DNA here is from genome assembly GCF_041600255.1 of Nocardioides sp. Lineage (GTDB taxonomy): Bacteria > Actinomycetota > Actinomycetes > Propionibacteriales > Nocardioidaceae > Nocardioides. The sequence goes on from NZ_JBFIKK010000099.1 coordinate 11,154, forward strand.
CGTCGTCGAGGCCGTCGCCTGCCGGGTGTCGACGCAGGTCGATGGCCAGGCAGCTGAGCCCGAGCTGTTCGAACGCGCCGGCCGCCATCGCCGTACCGGACATGCCGGCGGCGGAGCGCACCCAGATCAGCGGCACACCACGCTCCATGCCGCGCGCGATCGTCTCGCTGCCGGCCACCGACAGGGGTACGAGGGGGATTCGCAGCCGGTCCACGGCCGGGTCGGTCGGGATGCCGCCGGCGAGGACGGAGGCCACCGGCTCAGGGACGCTGAGCTGTCGGGCCAGCCAGGGCTCGGGCTCGGAGAGCTCCAGCAGCCGGTGCCGGCGCAGCAGGCCGTCCGGGCCCAGGCGGGCGAAGGGCTCGGGGGTCGCGGTGGGGAGCCCGGCGAGCTCGAGCGCGAGCGCGACCGAGGGTCGGGAGTGGCTCGGCGAGCCGCGCAGCAGCGAGTAGGCCAGGGCGACGTTGGCGTCGAGGTCCCCGGCGACGGCGCACCACAGCAACGCGGCGTCCGCCTCGTCGAGTCCGAAGATCTCGCGCACCGAGGCCAGGGGGGCGGCCGGCTCGTCCGGGTCCTGCGCGTGATCGTGCGCCAGGACCGCGAGGACGGCGGCGAAGTCGGCCTCCGAGCTCCAGCCGGCCGCATCCGTGCTGCGGCGGGCCCCGGCGGCCTCGAGCCGCTGGATCAGGCTCTGCATCGGGTCCGACACCCGTCACTCCTCGCCTCGCGCCGAGTCGGGCGGCCGACCGGCTGCTCCCGACGATAACGCGGGGGGGTGTGTCGGGATCCCCGGATCTCCGGGGAACTTGGCGCTTCCACGGGGTTGCAACGCCATGGAAGCGCCAGAAGTGCTGGGTAAGCCGGCTCGATGGGGGCTCGGTGGGGCTCGGCCCCGACTCGATGGGGGCTCGGGATCAGCAGGACAGCCCGTCCTGCGGAACCTTCCCGTCGATCAGGTAGCTCTCGATCGCCTCGTCGACGCACTCGTTGCCCGAGTTGTAGCCGGTGTGGCCGTCTCCGTCCCGGCTGACCAGCACCCCGGACTCCAGCTGCTCGGCCAGGCTCACCGCCCAGGCGTACGGCGTCGCCGGGTCACGACTCGTGCCCACCACCACGATCGGCGGGGCCCCCGCTGCGGTGACCGTCCGTTCCGGCTCCGTGGAGCGGGCCTCGACCCCGGCGCAGGCCGTCAGCCCCCACGCGAAGACCCGACCGAACGTCGGCGAGGCCTCCTCGAACGCCGGCAGGTTGGCGGCCACCTCCGAGGGCGGGATCGCCGACGGGTCGTCGAGGCAGTTGATCGCGTAGAGCGCCTCGATGCTGTTGTCGTCGTACCCCTTGCTGCCGCGGGAGGTGTAGAGATCCGAGAGCCGGATCAGGATCGACCCGTCGCCGGAGAACCCGCTGCGCAGCGCCTGGCTGAGGATGAACCAGTAGTCCGCGTTGTAGAGCGGCGCCACGATCCCGTAGAACGCGTTGCCCACCTCGAGCTCGCGATCGGAGTCGGTCGGCAGCGGCTCAGCGTCCACCTCGTCGATGAACGTGCGGATCCGCTCGAGGCCCTCCTCGACCGAGTCCCCCAGGAAGCAGTCGTCCTCGGAGTCCACACAGTCCGCGACGTAGGCGCGCAGCGCGGTCTCGAACCCGGCCGCCTGACCCAGCGAGAGATCGCGCAGGCCGAGCGAGAGGTCGACGGCTCCGTCCAGGACCAGTCGGCCGGCACGGTCGGGGAACAGGTCGGCGTACGTGGCGCCCAGCTTGGTGCCGTACGACGCACCGAAGTAGCTCAGCCGGTCCTCCCCCAGGGCGGCCCGCAGGATGTCGATGTCCCGGGCGGCCTCGACGGTCGTGACGTGGTCGGCGAGCTTCCCGGAGCGCTCGACACAGCCCTCCCCGATCGCCTCGACCCAACCGGCGAAGGCCCGGCGCTCTGCTGCCGTGTCCGGGTCCGGGTCGGTGGCGATGTAGTCGTCGAGCGCCGCGTCACCGAGACAGTCGACCGGGCTGCTCGCCCCGGTCCCCCGCGGGTCGAAGCCGACGATGTCGAAGCGCTCCAACAGCGGCCGACGGAACACGTCGCGCGCCTGGGCGGCGTAGCTGGTGCCCGGCGCCCCGGGGCCACCCGGGTTCACCACCAGCGATCCGATCCGGGCGTCG
>NZ_JBFIKK010000100.1:0-13212 GCF_041600255.1 Nocardioides sp.
GACCTGCCACTTGTGGTTGCCAGAAGTGGCAGGTGGGCGTCGTACGGGCAACCAGAAGTGGCAGGTGGGCGTCGTACGGGCAACCAGAAGTGGCAGGTGGGCGTCGTACGGGCAACCACAACTGGCAGGTCAGCGCCAGACGCGTTCCACCAGGCCGGTGGCCTCGGTCAGACCCAGGCCCAGGCGGCGCGCCTCACGGACGTACGCCGCGGCCGCGTCCGCCGCCTCGGCGGAGCCCCCGGACGTGCTCATCGCCACGAACGTGCCGCGTCGGCCCTCGGTGACCACGACCCCGTCCGCCTCGAGCTCGCGGTAGACCCGCGCCACCGTGTTCACGGCGAGGTGCAGCTCGCCGGCCAGCGCCCGCACGGTCGGCAGCCTGGTCCCCGCCGGCAGCTCGCCGTCGGCGACCCGACGGGCGATCTGCACGCGCAACTGCTCGTACGGCGGCGTCCCGGAGGCCGGATCGAGGGGGTGGACGTCCATGCCGGCGACCCTACGCGTTCCCTGCGTGGCGTTGATGCGTTAGGAAGGAAGCATGAGCGCAGACACGGGGCAGGGTGTGCTGGTGGTCGGCGAGTCGCTGGTCGACCTGGTCCGTGACCCGGACGGCAGCATCCGCGCGCATGCCGGCGGCAGCGCCGCGAACGTGGCCGTCGCCCTGGCCAGGCTCGGCTGCCCGGTGCAGCTGGCGACGAGCTACGCCGACGACGAGTACGGCCGGCTGCTGGCCGAGCACCTGCGTGCCGCGGGGGTCGGCTCCGCGTCGGTCCCCTTCGCGCTGCCGGCCACCTCGACCGCCACCGCGACCCTGGCGGCCGACGGGTCGGCGAGCTACACCTTCGACGTGGACTGGCGGCTCAACCCGGTGCCGATCGGGGTGCCGCCACGCGTCGTGCACACCTGCTCGCTGGCGGCGGTGCTGCCACCCGGGGCGGACGACGTGCTCGCCCTGGTCGACGAGCTGCGCGACGTCGCCACGATCACCTACGACGTGAACGCACGTCCGGCACTGACGGGTTCAGGCCCCGACGTCGTACGGCGGGTGGAGGCGATGGTCGCCCTGAGCGACCTGGTCAAGGCCTCCGACGAGGATCTCGACGCGCTCTATCCCGAGCTCGACCACCGGGCCGCGGCCCGGCACCTCGCCGGACTCGGACCGAAGGCGGTCGTGGTCACCCGCGGTGGTCGGGGAGCCGTCTGGCTCACCCACGATGTGGAGTTCGAGGCGTTCGCCCCGCAGGTCACCGTGGTCGACACGATCGGGGCGGGGGACACGTTCGGCGCCGGCCTGATCGACGGCCTGCTGGGTGAGGGCCTCGCCGGCGCGGAGCACCGGACCGCCCTGGCCGACCTCGACGAAGCCACGATCACCCGGCTGCTCACCCACGCCGCTGCCGCGGCGGCGGTCACCGTCTCGCGCCCGGGCGCGGACCCGCCGTACCGGCACGAGCTCCGGGGATGAGCACCGACCGGGCGGGGACTGGCAGGATGTGGCCTCGTGCGGATCCGGATCGACCTGGCCTACGACGGCAGTGAGTTCAGCGGCTGGGCGACCCAGCCCGGACTGCGGACGGTCCAGGCCGAGCTCGAGGCGGCCCTGGCCACCTCGCTGCGGATCCCCAGCGCTCGGGTGGTCTGTGCGGGACGCACCGACACCGGGGTGCACGCGCGCGGCCAGGTGGTGCACGTCGACGTCGACGACCATGTCCTGGCCGGCTCGGTGGGCCGATCGAGGCAGACGCCGGCCGAGGCGCTGCGACGCCGGCTCAACGGGATCCTGCCCCCCGACATCAAGGTACGCCGCGTGGCCGAGGCCCCGGCCGGCTTCGACGCCCGCTTCTCCGCGCTGTGGCGGCGCTACGCCTACCGGATCGTCGACGACCCCACCCGGTTCGACCCGCTGCACCGAGCGCACGTGCTGGAGTGGTCGCGCCGGCTCGACGTCGATGCTCTCAACGCGGCCTCCGATCACCTGCTGGGCCAGCACGACTTCGCGGCGTTCTGCAAGCGCCGGGAAGGGGCGACGACGATCCGCACCCTGCTCGACCTGCACTGGACGCGCGACGCGCACGGGGTCGTCGAGGCGACGGTCCGGGCCGATGCGTTCTGCCACAGCATGGTCCGCGCGCTGGTCGGCTGCCTGCTCGCCGTGGGTGACGGTCGCCAGCCCGTCGGTTGGCCGCACGACGTCCTGGTCCGCGGGGTGCGGGACCCCGCGGTGACCGTGGCGCACGCCCATGGCCTCACCCTCGAGGAGGTCGCCTACCCCGACGATGCCGAGCTCCGGGCTCGCGCCGAGCAGACCCGCGCCAAGCGGGTGGCGGCCGACGCCCACTCCGATGCCACCTCCGGTGCCCAGCGCGGCGCCACCGGCGAGGACGCCAGCGATGGATGACCACTACTTCAGCGCCGATCCGAGTGTCGCGTTCACCCGGGCACCGGTGCGCGCCTCGGTGTGGGGCCACGAGCTCGAGCTGACCAGCGGCTCCGGGGTCTTCGCACGAGGTCGTCTCGACGTGGGCACCGCGGCCCTCTTCCGCGAGACCGCGCCGCCCTCCGCCGGAACCGTGCTCGACCTGGGTTGCGGGTACGGCGTGATCGGTCTCGCCGTCGCGGTCGCGGTGCCCGATGCCGTCGTCACCGGGGTCGACGTGAACGAGCGGGCGGTGCTGCTGGCCAACGAGAACGCGGCCGCCCTCGGGGTGGCCGACCGCTACACGGCCCTGACCCCGGACGCCGTCCCGGCCGACGCGACGTACGACGAGATCTGGTCGAACCCACCGATCAGGATCGGCAAGCCGGCGCTGCACGCGCTGCTGCTCCAGTGGCTGCCACGGCTGGCCCCCGGCGGCCGCGCCGTGATGGTGGTCGGCAAGAACCTGGGGGCCGACTCCCTGCAGCGCTGGCTGGGGGAGCAGGGCTTCCCGACGGAGCGGGTGGCGAGCTCGAAGTCGTTCCGGGTCCTCGTCTCCCGCCGCGCGGACTGACCCCTCAGCCGCAGCAGGCCGGTTCGTCCGCTGCCTGGTCGACGGCAGCCACGGGCGAGGTACCGAAGGCCTCGGTGTCCTCGAGGACCGCGTAGATCTCCCAGCGCTCACCGTTGGGTGCACCCTCGACCCAGAACTTGTCCTGGCGCGCGTAGCAGCAGGTGGTGTCCCGTTCGTCGACGGAGGCGAGCCCGGCTGCGGCCAGTCGGGTCTGGGCGACGTTCACGGCGTCGGTGTCGGTCACCTCGACGCCGAGGTGGTTGATCGAGCCGCCCGCGCCGGGTGTCTCGATCAGGACGAGCTTGAGCGGTGGCTCGGCGATCGCGAAGTTGGCGTAGCCCGGCCTGGTCTTGGCCGGCGTGGTGTCGAAGAGCGCGGAGTAGAAGGCGATCGAGGCGTCGAGGTCGTCGACGTTGAGTGCGAGCTGGAGACGTGACATGGAGGTTCCTTCCGTAGATATCGATGATTGTCGATATGTGGCCAGAGTGGCATCAGACATCGATGTCTGTCAACATAGATGCATGTCGAAGTCACCCCCGATGACGCCGGTCGAGACCGTCGCCTGCTGCTCCCCCCTGAGTCAGGACCCGCTCAGCCGGGAGGTGGCCGAGCGGATCGCCCCCCTGCTCAAGGCCCTCGCCGACCCAGTCCGCCTGCGCCTGCTCTCCCTGGTGGCCAGCCACGCCGACGGGGAGGCCTGCGTCTGCGACCTCAACGACGCCTTCGACCTCTCCCAGCCCACCATCAGCCACCACCTCAAGGTGCTGCACGAGGTCGGCCTGCTCGACCGTGAGAAGCGAGGCGTGTGGGTCTACTACCGGGTCAACGCGGCAGCGCTCTCCGACCTCGGCGCCCTCCTCGGCCGGGTCGCCGGGTGACGCCCCTGTTCCGCCGTGCCGCCGCAGAGCTGGTGGGTACGGCGTTCCTGGTCGCCGCGGTGATCGGCTCCGGCATCGCCGCGGTGCGGCTCTCGCCGAACGACGTCGGGCTCCAGCTGCTCGAGAACTCCCTGATCACCGGGGCCGCCCTGGTTGCCCTGATCCTCGCGCTGCAGCCGGTCTCGGCGGCCTTCAACCCGGTGGTCACGCTGGTCGAGCGGGCGCTCGGCCTGGTCACCACTCGGGACGTGCTGACGCTGGTCCCGGCCCAGATCGCCGGCGGTGTGATCGGAGCGGTGGTCGCCAACCTGATGTTCGACCTCGACGCGGTGACGCTCTCCACGCATGACCGCTCCGGCAGCGGTCTGTGGCTCGGGGAGGTGGTGGCCACCCTGGGTCTGGTGCTGATCATCTTCGGCAGCATCCGCACCGGCCGGATCGACACCATCGCCTACGCCGTGGGCGGCTACATCACCGCCGCCTACTGGTTCACCTCCTCGACGAGCTTCGCCAACCCGGCCGTCACCATCGCCCGGATGTTCTCCGACACCTTCGCCGGCATTGCGCCGGCCTCGGTGCCGATGTTCGTGCTCATGCAACTCGTCGGTGGGCTCCTCGCCCTCGGCCTCGTCCACGTGCTCTACCCCCACCCCGGAAAGGTCGACCAGTGACCGACGCCCCCTCGTCCGCGCGCCGCCCCACCGTCCTCTTCGTCTGCGTGCACAACGCCGGCCGCTCGCAGATGGCCGCCGGGTACCTGCGCCACCTCGGCGGCGACCGGGTCCGGGTCCGCTCTGCCGGCTCGGCGCCCGGCGCCGCGGTCAACCCCGCCGCCGTGGCCGCGATGGCGGAGGAGGGCATCGACATCTCGACGGCGATCCCGCAGCTGCTCAGCACCGAGGCCGTGCAGGAGTCCGACGTCGTGATCACGATGGGCTGCGGGGACGCCTGCCCGATCTTCCCGGGCAAGCGCTACGAGGACTGGAAGCTCGACGACCCGGCCGGGCAGGGCCTCGAGGCCGTCCGGCCGATCCGCGACGACATCCGTGCGCGGATCGAGCAGCTGCTCGCCGAGCTGCTGCCTGCCTGACCGGGCACGCGCAGGCGTTTGTCAGGATGGCGCCATGAGCTACGACGCCGCCGACGACCGCTACGACACCACCGCCACCGGGATGGAGTACCGCTTCACCGGCCGCAGCGGGCTCCAGCTGCCCGCGCTCTCCCTGGGCCTGTGGCAGAACTTCGGCGACGACCGCTCCGAGGAGAACCAGCGCGCCATCCTGCGGCGTGCCTTCGACCGCGGGGTCACCCACATCGACCTGGCCAACAACTACGGCCCGCCGTACGGCCGCGCCGAGGAGAACTTCGGGCGCTACCTGCGTGACGACTTCGCGTCCCACCGCGACGAGCTCGTCATCTCCACCAAGGCCGGGTGGGACATGTGGCCCGGCCCCTACGGGCAGGGCGGCGGCTCGCGGAAGTACGTGCTCGCCTCGCTGGACCAGTCCCTGGAGCGTCTCGGGCTGGAGTACGTCGACATCTTCTACTCCCACCGCTTCGATCCGGAGACCCCGATCGAGGAGACGATGATGGCGCTGGACCACGCCGTCCGCCAGGGCAAGGCGCTGTACGTCGGCATCTCGTCGTACTCGGCCGCCAAGACCAAGGAGGCGGCCACGATCGCCCGCGACCTGGGCACTCCGCTGCTGATCCACCAGCCGTCGTACTCGATGCTCAACCGCTGGATCGAGGAGGACCTGCTCGACGAGCTGGAGGCCCAGGGGATGGGCTGCATCGTCTTCACGGCCCTGGCCCAGGGTCTGCTCACCGACCGCTACCTGGACGGCATCCCGGCAGACTCGCGGGCGGCCAGGGACGGCTCCACGATCCCCGGGGAGCACCTCGACGACCGGGTGCTGGCCCATGTCCGCCGCCTCGACGAGATCGCCCGGGCCCGCGGCCAGAAGCTCGCCCAGATGGCACTGCAGTGGGTGCTGCGCGACCCGCGGGTGACCTCGGCCGTGATCGGTGCCTCCTCGGTGGAGCAGCTCGACACCAACCTCGATGCCTTGGCCGGTCCCGTCTTCACCGACGAGGAGCTCGCGGCGATCGACCAGGACGCCGTCGACGCCGGCATCAATCTGTGGGCCAAGCAGACCGAGGACTGAGCCGGGTCCGCCCCCGATCAGGACCGGCGCGGAAAGGCGACGACGAACGTCGCTCCCTCGCCGGGGGAGGAGTCGACGCTGACGGTTCCGCCGTGCTCCTCGACGATCTGCTTGACCACCGAGAGCCCCAGACCGCTGCCCGGGATGGCTCGCTCGCTGGCGGTGGAGGTGCGGAAGAACCGGCGGAAGACATGGGCCAGGTCGGCCCGCTCGATGCCGTGGCCGGTGTCACGGACCGTCAGTGTCAGGTGCGTACCGTGCCGACAGATGCTGGCCCGCACGTGGCCCCCGTCGTGGGAGAACTTCACGGCATTGCTGAGCAGGTTCAGCGCCACGCTGTGCAGCTGGGCAGGGTGGCCCACCAAGGTCGCCGGCGCCCCGTCGGTCTCCAGCTCGAACGTGATCCGGCGGGCGTCCATGGCCGGTGAGAGCGAGCGGTGGGCGTCCTCCACGACGGAGGCCAGGTCCACCTCGACGTCCGTGCTCACCTCCTCCGGCGGTTCCTCGGCGCGGGAGAGGTCGAGCAGGTTGTCGACCAGCTCCTGGAGCCGGCCGCAGTTGCGCAGCGCCACGGTCATGGCGTGGGTCTGGTTGGGGTTGAGCGGCCCGAACTCCTCGTCGAGACACATCTCGAGGTACCCGCTGATGCTCGCCAGCGGGGTCCGCAACTCGTGCGAGACGGTCGCCACGAAGTCCGACTTGGCCCGGGACACCTCGCGCAGGGTGCGGACGGTCTCCTCCTGGGCCTGATGGGCCACCACCTGCAGGAGTGCGCTGCTGAGGTCGGCGGCGACGCCGTCGAGGAGCGCGCGGTCCTGAGGGCGCCACTCGCGTGCCTCCCGGGACTGCAACACGAGCCAGCCGAGCATCCGGTCCACCGACTTGAGGGGCACCGAGGCGAAGGCCCGGCACCCGTAGCGGCGTACGACATCGGCGGCCGAGGCGGGATCGATCCGCGCGTCGGTCTCGATGTCGGTGATGATCAGGCTCTCGTGGCGGGCGGCGAACTCACTGGCGAGCGCGCTCATCGTGGGAGGTGTCTGCATGTCTGTCGGCACCCGGTCGATGCCCGGGACCGTCCACTGCACGGGTGAGGGCGCGGTCTCGGTGCGGTCGGTGAAGTAGACCAGGCAGCGCGAGACGTCCAGCCGGGGGCCGAGGGAGCGGACGACGAGGTCCATCACCGCGTGGGGGTCCTTGCGCTGGCGCATGTCGCGCGAGAGCCGCTGGCGGTAGCGCAGCTGCTCGGCGTCCTCGCGCAAGTCGGTCTCGGCGGCCTCGAGTCGCTGCACCGTGTGCCACAGCTCGGCGGTCGCGGCCTCGCCGATGTCCTCGGCACTGCGACGGGCACGCCGTTCCCGCTCGAGCTGGCGCGTGAGCAGCTCGATGCGGTCCTCGTCAGGCGCGGCCATCGGAGGCCTCGTCCGAGAACGTGCAGACCAGGCGGCAGGAAGGTGAGCCGTCCCGCGTGCAGCGGTCGTGGTGGATGTGGCAGCTCTCGCCGAAATAGGTCGCCGCACCACTGATCATGCCTTCGGCCAGGGCGCAGAGCCCTCGTGAGGAGCGGTAGCCGACGATCAGGACGTTCTCGCCGAGCACCTCGAAGTCGAATACCGGCGGGTCGGCGTTGCGGTGCAGCTTGCGCACCTCGGGATGGATGACGTCGTTCAACCTGAGGACGAAGTCCCGGGTCCGACGGTGCGGGGTGAAGAAGCCCGGGTAGCGGCCGGCGAGGCTGATCAGCGAGGCGTGCCCGAGTCGCCGCGTCAGGTCGGCCTCGGTGACGTCGAGCATCTCGGCACCCGTCCGGATCAAGGCGTGCAGATCGGCGTCGGGATAGTCCCCGAGCGAGGTGTAGCTGCCGTCCAGTCCCGTCCTGGTGAGCAGGGCGTCCCACATGGACTCGCCGTGCTCGACGGTGACGGCCTCCTCGACCACGTTGAAGATGATGCCCTTCATCCACAGATCCGTTCGCTCGCCCGATGCCCCAGCCTAGGCCCATCGGGCCTCGATGCGCCCGTACCGGACACGGGGCGGCACGCCAGTGTCCGCGGCCCGCGGCCCCGCGGATAACGGTTCGCGCGCCGGGAGCCCGATGCCGGAGAATGATCCGACGTGGGTCATGTCGATGTTGCCGGAGTCCGCTACGAGCTGCCCGACGGGAGGGTGCTGCTCGACGACGTCTCGTTCCGGGTGGGTGAGGGCGCCAAGGTCGCCCTGGTCGGCGCCAACGGCGCCGGCAAGACGACCCTGCTGCGGATCATCACCGGGGACCTGGTCCCGCACGCCGGGGCGGTCACCCGCACCGGCGGCCTCGGCGTGATGCGGCAGATGGTGAACGCCGGACTCGGCGAGGCCCCCACGGTCGCGGACCTGCTGCTGAGCGTCTCCCCGCCGCGGATCCGCGAGGCCGCCGCTGCGGTGGACCGCTGCGAGCTGGCGCTGATGGAGACCGACGACGAGAAGACGCAGATGGCGTACGCGCACGCGCTCTCGGAGTTCGCCGATGCCGGCGGGTACGACGTCGAGGTCACCTGGGACGTCTGCACCATCGCGGCCCTGGGGATGCCCTACGAGCGGGTCAAGTACCGCGAGCTCTCCACCCTGTCGGGCGGCGAGCAGAAGCGGTTGGTGCTGGAGTTCCTGCTGCGCGGTCCCGACCAGGTGCTGCTGCTCGACGAGCCGGACAACTTCCTCGACGTCCCGGGCAAGCTCTGGCTGGAGAAGCGGATCCGGGAGTCGGACAAGACCATCCTGTTCATCAGCCACGACCGCGAGCTGCTCGCGAACACCGCGACCCGGATCGTGACGGTCGAGCTCGGCGCCGCCGGCAACACGGTGTGGACGCACTCGGGCGGCTTCTCGTCGTACCACCAGGCGCGCACGGACCGCTTCGCCCGCTTCGAGGAGCTGCGCCGCCGCTGGGACGAGGAGCACGCCAAGCTCAAGCAGCTGGTGCTGCACTACAAGATCAAGGCCGAGTTCAACGACGGCATGGCCTCGCAGTACCGCGCCGCCCAGACCCGGCTGCGCAAGTTCGAGGAGGCCGGGCCGCCGACCGAGCAGCCGCGCGAGCAGCAGGTCACCATGCGGCTCAAGGGCGGGCGCACCGGGAAGCGGGCGGTGGTCTGCGAGAACCTCGAGCTGCGCGGCCTGATGAAGCCCTTCGACCTCGAGGTCTGGTACGGCGAGCGGGTGGCCGTGCTGGGCTCGAACGGGTCCGGCAAGTCGCACTTCCTGCGGCTGCTCGCGGCCGGCGGCACGGACCCGGACGTCGAACACCGGCCGGTCTCGGAGGTGCCGGTCAAGCCGGTCGACCACACCGGCCGGGCCAAGCTCGGCGCGCGCGTGCGTCCCGGCTGGTTCGTGCAGACCCACGACCACCCCGAACTGCTCGGCCGCACCCTGCTGGAGATCCTGCACCGTGGGGACGAGCACCGCGACGGGATGGGGCGCGAGCAGGCCGCCCGGGTGCTGGACCGCTACGAGCTCGCGCACGCCTCGGAGCAGAAGTTCGAGTCGCTCTCCGGCGGTCAGCAGGCGCGGTTCCAGATCCTGATGCTCGAGCTCAGCGGGGCCACGTTGTTGCTGCTCGACGAGCCCACCGACAACCTCGACGTCCAGTCGGCCGAGGCGCTCGAGCAGGGCCTGGCGGCCTTCGAGGGCACGGTGCTCGCCGTGACGCACGACCGCTGGTTCGCCCGCGGTTTCGACCGATTCCTGGTCTACGGCGCCGACGGCGAGGTCTACGAGTCCGACGGTCCGGTCTGGGACGAGGGACGGGTGCAGCGCGCGCGATGAGCTCGCTGAGGATCGACGTCGTCGACCCGCTCGACGAGGACACCCTCGCCGGCTGGCATGCGGTCTACGCGGCTTCGCGACGGCATCGCGATCCGGAGACCGCGATGATCTTCACCCTGCCCGAGCTGCGGGTCGAGCTGCTGCACCCGGGCCCGCGTCACTGGAACGCCGGGTACGTCGGCACTGTCGACGGCACCCCGGTGGTCAGCGGCTTCATCGACACCCCGTTGCTCGACAACCTGACCCTGGCCGAGATCCGGATCGACACCCTGCCCGAGCACCGCGGCCGGGGGTATGGCGCGGCCATGCTTGCGCACCTCGAGCAGGTGGCCCGCGAGCGCGACCGCTCGGTGCTCACCACGATGGCGACCTGGGGGTTCGAGGCCGGCCAGGACGGCGCCGACAGCCCCGAGGTCGGGTTCCTGACCGAGCAGGGGTTCAGCCTCTCCCTGGTCGACATCCAACACTGGCTCACCCTGCCGCTGCCGGAGGGTCGGCTCGAGGCGCTGGCGGCCGAGGCGGCGCAGCACCACCCGTCGTACACGCTGCGGTCCTGGGTCGGGCCGGTGCCCGAGGAGCTCGTGGGTGGCTGGGTCGAGCTGGAGTCGACCCTGATGACCGAGGCCCCGATGGGCGACCTCGCGTGGGAGGCGGAGCTCGCCGACGTGTCGGTCCGGCGCGAGGCCGAGGCGCAGCTGGTGCGGCAGGGGCGCACGCCGTACAGCACGGTGGCGCTGGACGCGGCCGGCGAGGTCGTCGCCTACACCGAGGTGGTGGCGACCACGCACGAGCCCGGCAAGGCCTACCAGTGGGGGACGCTGGTGCGTCCCGCCGACCGCGGGCACCGACTGGGCCTGGCCGTGAAGGTGGCCAACGTCGCGCTGATCCAGCGCGAACGTCCGGACCTGACCCAGGTGGTCACCTGGAACGCCGAGGTGAACGCGCACATGGTGCGGGTCAACGAGCAGCTCGGGTTCCGCCCGGTGGAGCGGCTCGGCGAGTTCCAGAAGCGCCTGGGCTGAGCCGCCGGCTCAGGAGGCCTGGGTCTCGGCGTCCGAGTCCAGGGTCAGCTCGGCGGTCGCCTCCTCGCCGTCGCGCAGGTAGGTGACGGTGACCTCGTCCCCGGGCCGGTAGGAGCGGACGGTCGCCACCAGCGAGTCCGCGCTGGTGATGTGGCGGTCGTCGACCTTCGTGATCACGTCACCGGCACGCAGGCCGGCGTCCTCGGCGCTGGAGCCCTCGGAGACCTCCTCGATCCGGGCGCCCGAGATGGGCTGGTCGCTGCCGGCGCGGGCGTCCTGCTGGACCGAGGAGACCGCGATCCCGAGCCGGGCGTGGGTCGGGGTCTCGCCGTTGCTCATCTGCTCCACGATCGGCATCACCTCGTCGATCGGGATGGCGAAGCCCAGCCCGATCGACCCCGCCGCGCCGCCCCCGGTGGAGGCGGTCCGGATCGAGGAGTTGATCCCGATCACGCGGCCCTCCATGTCGGTCAGCGGGCCACCGCTGTTGCCGGGGTTGATCGCCGCGTCCGTCTGGATCGCGGGGTAGGTGGTGCTGTTGCCGTTGCCGTCGCGGCCCACCACGACGGGGCGGTCGAGGGCGCTGACGATCCCGCTGGTCACGGTGGCGTCGAGCCCGAACGGCGAGCCGATCGCGACGACTCCTTGACCGACGGCGAGGTCGGCCGAGACCCCGATCGTGGCCGGGGTGAGGCCCTCGACGCCCTGGGCCTGGATCAGGGCGGTGTCGGTCAACGGGTCGGTGCCGACGATCCGGGCAGGTGCCGAGGTGCCGTCGTCGAAGCTGACCGTGATCGTGCCGCCGTCGCCGGCGGCCTCGACGACGTGGTCGTTGGTCAGGATCTGACCGTCGGAGGACAGGATGATGCCGGAGCCCGACCCCGCGCCCCGGCTGCCGGCGACGTCGATCTTGGCGACCGAGGGCAGCACCTTGCTGGCGACCTGCTGCACCGATCCGTCGGCGGCGGGCTGGGCGGGCGTGTCCACGACCTGCGAGGCGGTCCGGGTGCCCGGTGTCGGGCTGCTGGGCGCGTCGTCGCCCAGCCACGCGTCGTACGCCGCGGCGCCGCCGAAGCCGGCGCCTGCCCCCACCAGCAGCGAGGCGGTGACGACACCGGCGGCGAAGGCCTTGCGGCTGCGCCCAGGGGTGGCGCCGGGCGGTGCGGTGCCGGGCGCTGGGGCAGGCGCGGGGGCGGGGGCCGCGAACCAGCTCTCGGTGTCGTACGCCGTGGTCGGGTGCTCGGCGGCGGGGTGCTCGGTGGCGGGCTGGTCGGGGGTGCCCTCCGGCTCGGCCGGACGGCCGGCGCGGGGCTCGGACGGACGCGGTGCGAAGGGAGAGTCGTTCATGCCTTCCAGCCTGCCCGGCGAGCCTGTGAGAGTGCTGAGATCGCGCTGGGTGGTGGTCAAGAAATCGGAGGGACGGTGCCGATCGGCAGCCCCAGGGCCCGGAGGTCGTCGGCGAGTGCGGCGGGGTCGGTGAAGAGGACGGCCTGCATCCCGAGTGCGGCGGCGGCTGCGACATTGTCGGCTCGGTCGTCCACGAACGCCAGCCGCGTGAGCGGCAGTCGAGCGCGCTTCGCGGTGATCCGGAAGATCCGCGGGTCGGGCTTGGCGACGCCCTCGGTGCCGGAGACCACGACGTCGTCGAGGAGTTCCAACAGTGCGAACCGAGACGGGGCGTGCGGGTAGAGCTCGTGCGACCAGTTGGTGAGGCCGACCATCGGGACGCCGTGACGGTGCAGCTGGCGCAGTACCTCGACGGAGCCCGGCACCTCGCCGACCAGTGAGGCGGGGAAGTGGGTGAAGTAGGCGGTGGCGTGCTCGTGCCAGTGCGGGTGGGTCCGGGCCACCTCGGCGATGCCCTCGTCCCAGCTGCGACCGGAGTCCTGGGCGTGGTTCCAGGCCATGAAGTCGAAGTCGTCGGCGTCGAGGAAGCGCCGGGCTTCGCTCTGGCCGACTCCGGCGGCGATCGCGGCCTGCGGCTGCCAGTCGATGAGGACGTTGCCGAGGTCGAAGACGACGCCGGCGGGAGGCGTCGTACGCCCGTCCGCGGGGGAGAGGGTGCGGTCGGGGGAGCTCATGTGGACCGTCACTCCTGACTCATCAGTCCCACCGAACATGGAAAACCCGCACTTCGCCCGGATAACTCCCCGGGTGAAGTGCGGGTTTCACACGTTAACCAGTGAATCTGACCGCTCAGGCCCAGCGCTGGGCGGCGGGAACGAACTCCAGCTGCCGGTCGCCGGTGTAGATCTGCTTCGGGCGGGCGATCTTCTGCTCACCGTCCTGGACCAGCTCGGACCACTGCGCGAGCCAGCCGGGGGTGCGGCCGATCGCGAACAGCACCGTGAAC
>NZ_JBFIKK010000101.1:0-12912 GCF_041600255.1 Nocardioides sp.
GCCGGCGTGACTGCATCGTGCAGTCACGCCGGTCGCTCTCGTTGTGCCCGGTGCGGAGGCGCTGCTAGGGCGTGAAGGCGAAGCGCGCCTCGTGCACGGTCCCGTCCTTCAACCGCAGGGTCAGGGTCCGGCACTGGCCGGCCCATGACTTGCTGCTCACCCACAGGTGCCGGTAGGTCTCGATCCCCGGCACGTAGCTGAGGGTCTCCTTCCCGGACCAGACGTTCGTCTGGTCGGGTCCGACCGTGGCGCCGCTCGAGCAGTCGACCTGGCGCGAGGAGGGGGAGTCGGCGGCGAGCACGTCGAGCCCCCGGTCCCCACCGAGCCCGAACTCCACCTTGACGTGCTGGCCGGCCTTGACGACGTTCGCGCTGGGGGAGTTGTCCACGCTCTTGAAGAACCCGCTGAACGCCCAGATCACCCGTACTGCTGACGTGGCCGAGGCCGTGAGAGCCCCGTCGCTGACCCGGACGCTGACCGTGCGCAGGTCGGGTGCCTGCCGGGCGCCGGCGGTGTAGGTCACCGACTGACCCGAGGTCTCGAAGGTGCCGTCGCCGTCCAGGTCCCAGGCATAGGTCAGCTCGTCCCCGTCCGGGTCCGAGCCGGTCGCCGACATCGTGACGCTCGAGCCCTCCACCACCGTGTAGGGGCCGCCCGCGGCAACCGACGGTGCGCTGTTCAGGTCCAGCCCCACCAGCACCGGGTCGTGGTCGGAGGAGCGGAAGGCATCGGGAGCGTAGTAGCGCGCCACCTGGCCGGCACTCTTGAACTCGGTGTTGTAGTCGAGGGCCACCGGCTCGTCGGCGTTGATGTGCCATTCGGTCACCCCGGTGACCTTGTCCGCGAGGCTGGCACTGGCCAGCGCGTGGTCGAGGTAGCCGGCCTGGCCCTGGAACACGTAGGAGTAGGCGTCGTGGCCGACGTGCTCGGCGATCGTGTCCGTGTAGCCGCTGTCACGGAAGGCCGTGATCGGGTCCTCCTGGGCGTAGGCGTTCATGTCCCCGATGACCAGGGCGTCGGGGTCGCCGCTGCCCGTCGGGTCCGTCGCGATCCAGTCGACCAGGGCCTGTGCTGCCCGGGTGCGCGTCCGGTTGCAGTTGCCCTGGCCGTCGAACCGGTCGGGGTCGCCGATGCTGTTGCAGTCGGAGCCCTTCGACTTGAGGTGGTTGACGACGACCGTGAAGCGGTCGTCGCCCTGACGGAAGGTCTGGGCCAGCGACGGTCGGTTCTTGGTGTCGAGGACCCGCGGGTCCACGCTGGAGTCGAGGATCGCGTGCCGACCGACCGGGGTCACGCTGGCCGGCTGGTAGAGGAGCCCCACCCGGATGGCATCGGTCCCGATGATGCCGGTGTCGATGAAGTCGTACGTCCCGGCTCCGGCGGCGTGGTTCAGGCCGGTCACGAGGTCCTCGATGGCGGCGAACTCGGTCGCCTCGTTGTCGTTCTCCAGCTCCATGAGGCCCACGACGTCGGCGTCGAGTGCGGTGATCGCGGCGATGATCTTCGCCCGCTGGCGGCTGAACTCGAGGGCGGTGTTGGCGCCGCGAGCGGTGGGGAAGCCACCGCCGGCGCCGTTGCCGTTGAAGTAGTTCAGCACGTTGAACGCGGCCACCTGGACGTCACCACCGACCGCGGTCGGCGAGGTCGACCGGGCGTTGCTCGGGACGAACTCGATCTGCGTCGGGTCCACGGGCTGGACCCGGTAGGCGCCGAACCGGTGGTCGAGCACTCCGGCGAGTCCGGCCGTGGTGTCGCCCGTGCGCAGCGTGTTGCTCGCGCTCAGGCCGCCGGCCGGGTAGAACGTCGGGTCGATGTTCGACTGACCGTTGCCGTCGTCGAGCAGGATCCGGCTGCGGTTGTTCTGCGCCTGCAGGGCCTGGGCCGGCGCGCCCGGCGCCACCACGTTGGTCGGGTTGCTCAGCCGCCCGCCGGCCGAGAGCGTCACCTCGCCGAAGCGTGCGAGGGTGAACGTGTCGGTGACGGTCAGCTCCTGGTCGATGCTGATGCTCATGCCCTCGAGGCGCTCCCAGTCGGAGACGGACGGCACGGGCAGGGCGACGGGGGAGGGCGTGACGCTGCCGCCCTCGGCGCAGATGACGGTCGAGGTGACGGCGCTGAGCTGGGTGAGCCCGAACGACTCGCCGGCGGTGCCTCGCACACGGACCACGTCCCCGAGGTTGACGGCTGTGGTCGTGTTGGACACGAAGATGCCCTCCGACGTGGCCGGGTCGGCGTCGATGTCTGCGTCCTCCTCCTGGAGGTAGTAGCCACCGAACTGACCCGCGCCCTGGTAGTCACCCACCACGACCGCCTCGACGGTGCGGATGCCGGTCAGGGCGGCCGACGTCCCGGAGCCCTGGATCTCGTGGAGGTACGTCGCGGGCTCGCCGCAGACCAGGGTGTCCGCCACGGTGAAGGAGAAGCTCTCGTCGCGGACCATGTTGTCCGGCGGGTCCTGGTTGTCCTGGTCCGTCACGCCGGCCGCGAACACGCTCACGGTGCACGACTCGTTGGAGGCGAACCTCGAGATCGGTGCGAGCTCGAAGGTGACCGGCCCTCCGGAGACCACTGCGTCATGGGTGCCGCTGGTTGCGCAGACGATCGAGAACCAGGCGCCCGCGACGTCCACGGGCTCGGAGAAGGTCAGGCTGATGTTGGAGCCCCGTGCGACGTTCGTCGCTCCCGCGGCCGGCGTACTGGCAGCGAGGAAGGGTGCCGCGTCGGTGGATCGCGGCGTCAGGGTGAAGTCGTCGACCGCGAGGCCGTCGTCGGCGCCGCTGGCGTTGAAGTCGTTCCACCGCACCCAGAAGGTCGCGCCGGCCGGGATGGTGAGGCTCCCCAGCGTCGCGGCCACCCGGGTCCGGTTGACCGAGGCGTTCCCGTCGCGCAGCCCGACGGCGGTGCCCGTCAGGTTGGGTGTCTCGAAGTCGAGCTCGTTCGCATCGGTCCACGTCCCCGTCGACAGGCTGGTGGCGTTCAGGCTGTACTGGAAGTCCAGCCGGTCGGGCCCGCGCCCGAGAGTGCCCAGCCGCCACTGCTCGCCGGTGAAGGCGATGTCCAGGGCGGTGATCGGCGACCCGGTGCCGTTGGTGAACTCGGCGCCGATCGTGGGAACCAGGGTTCCCGACTGCAGTCCGCCGAAGGCACGTTCGGTGCTGGCGCTCGCACCGAAGCTGTAGGTGTCGCCGGTGGTGCTGCTGCCGGTGCCGGCGGCGTACCCGCCGTCGTGGGTGGTGCTGCTGCCGGTCTCCCGCAGCGCCCAGCCGGCCGGTAGGGCGGTGTTGCCGACACCGGTGTTGGCCAGGGTGTTGAAGTCCTGGGAGTACGCCGCGTCGAGCGCGGACAGTGTGATCGAACCTGCGGCCGCGGCCGGGGAGATGCTCAATGGCACCCACCCCACTGCGACGAGACTTGCGGCAAGAACGATCCGGGAAGTGCGGTGCATCATCCACCCTTGAGAGCTCGGTCGAGAACCGCGTCAACGTACGCAGGATCTGCGGCCACCGTCATCACCCAAACTGATCATTGCGCGGATCGGGGCGGGGTGCTGTTGGCGGTCCGCGTCGCTCCGATCGATCGCGGGTCTCGTGGGCGCTACGCTTCGCCGGCCGGCGTTGGCCGGAAGTTCGCTGCGAGTGACATGCTCGAGAGGCGCTCGCTGGGTCCGGCGGTCGCTCATGAACTCGCCCCACGACCAGGAGCACTCTCGGACATGGCCACCTCACTGACGAGTCGCGCGCTGCTGGTCGCCCGACTGGCTCGCATCGCCCGGGTCGTGGCCGTCTACCTGATCCCGCTGTGGGGGATGCTCGTCGTGGTGGTCCCGCTGTGGCGTGGTGACGGGAGTTTCCACGCCCTCGGCGCCGTGCTCGTGGCGCTCGCCTTCGCGCTCGGGACCGTGGGGACCGACTACCTGCCCCTGAACTCGGGGGGGCGCTTCTCGAGGAACGCCCGCGGCCCCTCCTTGGCGTCGTCGGAGGCGAAGACGGCCGCGCCGACGCGGGCGTCGTCGGCCCAGCACTCGTCCTCGTGCTTGCCCTCGGAGTCGCGCATCGTCTTCAGGATGGCCTGCACGGCGACCGGTCCGTTGGCGGCGATCAGGTCGGCGATCTCGTGCGCCTTGGCGAGCGCGGATCCGTCCGGCACCACGTGCCCGATCAGCCCGACCTCCTTGGCCTCGGCCGCCTTCATCGTGCGGCCGGTCAGCAGCAGCTCGGCCGCCACCGTGTAGGGGATCTGCCGGATCAGCCGCACCGCCGACCCACCCATCGGGTAGAGGCTCCACCGTGCCTCCGACACGCCGAAGCGCGCCGACTCACCCGCCACCCGGATGTCCGTGCCCTGCAGGATCTCGGTTCCGCCGGCCACCGCCGGGCCCTCGACGGCAGCGATCAGCGGCTTGGTCAGCCGGAACCCCTTGAGCAGCGACTTGATCACGGTCGGGTCGTACTCGCCGGACTCGAAGCTGTCGCTGGGCGGCTTCGCCGACATCGCCTTGAGATCGGCGCCGGCACAGAAGTAGCCGCCCGCCCCGGTGAGGATCGCGACCCGGATCGAGTCGTCGGTGTTCACCCGGTCCCAGGCCTGGCTCATCAGCTCGAGCATCTCCCCGGAGAGCGCGTTGCGCGCCTCGGGCCGGTTCATCGTGATCACGAGCGTGTGGCCGGTCTGCTCGACGAGGCAGTGGGGTGAAGTCATGCCGGAATGCTAGCCAAAAACGAGAACGTGTTCTAGTCTCACGCCGTGGCCCTGAACATCGCAGACCTCTTCGAGCACTCCGTCGACGCAGCGGCTGAGAAGCCCGCTCTCAAGCTGGGGGACCGTACGGTCACCTATGCCGAGCTGGAGGCGGAAGCCAATCGCCTCGCGCACTTCCTGGTCGAGAGGGGGGTGAAGCCGGGCGACCACGTGGGCATCTACGCCAAGAACAGCATCGAGCACGTCGCCGCCGTCCTCGCGATCTTCAAGATCCGTGCGGTCGCGATCAACGTGAACTACCGCTACGTCGAGGGCGAGCTCAACTACATCTTCGAGAACGCCGACATCGTGGCGCTGATCCACGAGCGCCCGTACGCCGAGCTCGTCGCCGCCTGCGCCCCCCAGCACGACAAGCTGCACACGATCGTGGTGATGCCGGACGCCTCCGACCCCGACAACGCCGCCGACATCTCCTCCTACGGCGGGATCACCTGGGCCGAGGCCGTCGAGGGTCGCAGCACCGAGCGCGACTTCGGTGAGCGCAGCCCCGACGACCTCTACATCGTCTACACCGGCGGCACGACCGGCTACCCGAAGGGCGTCATGTGGCGCCACGAGGACTTCTGGCGCGTGCTCGGCGGCGGCATCGACTTCATGACCGGCGAGCCGCTGGAGGAGTACGACCAGTCGAAGCAGGCGGCCACCGACGGCCGGATGGTCACCTTCCCGCTCAGCCCGCTGATGCACGGTGGCGCCCAGGCCGCCCTGCTGATGCACCTCTTCGCGGGCCACCTGACCATCCTCGAGCCGAAGTTCGACGCGGTGCGCACCTGGGAGATCATCGAGCGCGACAAGGTGCAGCTGATCTTCATGACCGGCGACGCGATGGCCCGTCCGCTGATCGAGGCCTACGAGGCCGGCTCGTACGACGCCAGCAACCTGATCGCGGTCTCCAGCAGCGCCGCGATCTTCAGCCGCTCGGTCAAGGAGCGCTGGATGGCGGCCTTCCCGAACACCTTCTTCACCGACTCGGTCGGGGCCTCCGAGACCGGATTCCAGGGAACCGGACTCCAGGACAAGGAGAACATCAAGGGCGAGGGTGCCCGGATCGCCCTGGGCGCCGGCAGCGTGGTCCTCGACGAGGAGAACAGGATCCTCGACCTCTCCAACGTCGGCGCGATCGGTCGCCTGGCCCGCGGCCACCACGTGCCGGTCGGCTACTACAAGGACCCGGAGAAGTCGGCCCGGACGTTCTTCGAGATCGACGGCGTTCGCTACTCCGTTCCCGGTGACTTCGCCCGGATCGAGGAGAACAACCAGATCACCCTGCTCGGCCGCGGCTCCAACTGCATCAACACCGGAGGCGAGAAGGTCTACCCCGAAGAGGTCGAGATGGCCCTCAAGGCCCACCCGGACGTGTACGACGTCCTCGTGGTCGGGGTGCCCGACGAGAAGTACGGCCAGTCGGTCTCCGCCGTGGTCCAGCCGCGCGACGGTGCCGAGCCGACGCTCGAGGAACTGCGCGACTTCCTGCGCTCCTCGCTGTCGGGCTACAAGCTGCCGCGCGCGCTGACGCTGGTCCCGGAGATCCCGCGCAACGCCACCGGAAAGGCGCAGTACACCAAGGCCAAGGAGATGGCCCTGGAGGCGACGGCCGGGGTGCAGGCCTGATGCGTACGCCGCTGTGCGAGGCCTTCGGCATCGAGTACCCGATCTTCGCGTTCACCCCGTCCGAACACGTGGCGGCTGCCGTCTCCCGGGCCGGTGGCCTGGGCGTGCTGGGCTGCGTGCGCTTCAACGACCCCGACGAGCTCGACCGGACGCTGAGCTGGCTCGACGAGAACACCGACGGCAAGCCGTACGGCGTCGACATCGTGATGCCGATGAACATCCCGACCGAAGGATCGCACGTCGACCTCCAGTCGCTGATCCCCGAGGAGCACCTGACCTTCGTGGAGCGGACCCTCCAGCAGTTGGGCGTTCCGCCGCTGCCCGAGGGCGAGGGACGCGACGGGGTCCTGGGCTGGCTGCACTCGGTGGCCCGCTCGCACCTCGACGTCTCCCTCAAGCACCGGCCGGTGCTGATCGCCAACGCCCTCGGCTCCCCGCCCAAGGACGTCATCGACCTGTGCCACGAGCACGGCGTGCAGGTGGCCGCACTCGCCGGCGCCGCCAAGCACGCGCTCAGCCACGTCGCCAACGGGGTCGACATCATCGTCGCCCAGGGCTACGAGGCCGGTGGCCACACCGGCGAGGTCGCCAGCATGGTGCTCACCCCCGACATCGTCGACGCCGTCGGTCCCGACGTACCCGTGCTGGGTGCGGGCGGGATCGGCTCGGGCCGTCAGATCGCCGCTTCCCTGGCGCTCGGCGCCCAAGGGGTCTGGACGGGGTCCATCTGGCTCGGCACCGAGGAGTACCAGAACCTCCAGGCCAACGCCGGCTGGACCACCGCGTTCACCCGCGCCACCTCCAGCGACACGGTGCGCACCAAGATCTACACCGGCAAGCCGGCCCGCCTGCTGAAGACCAAGTGGACCGAGGCATGGGCGCAGCCGGACGCACCGTCGGCCCTGCCGATGCCGTTGCAGAACCTGCTCGTCGCCGATGCCCACAACCGGATCAACGCCTCCGGCGACCCGGACGTGATCGCGATGCCGATCGGTCAGATCGTGGGCCGGATGAACGAGGTGCGCCCGGTGGCGGACGTCGTGGCCGACCTGGTCGCCGAGTTCGAGGAAGCCGCACGACGCTTGGGCGACGTAGCCTCCGCCTGATCCGGATCGTTGGGTGACCATGCAGCTCTCCGACGCCAGCGCTCCCGCCGTACGTCGCCTCGGGGTGGCGGCGCTCGCGCTCGCCCTGGCCGGTACGGCGACCCTGCTCACCGGCGGTCTGTCCGCCACCGGGCGCGCGTTTCCAGCGCCCACCCCGCCCGCGACCTGCGGCAAGGGTGACCTGCCCGAGACCGACGTGCAGGGCCGCGTCCCGCAGGCGGACTACGACTCGGGCCGGGCGGCGAAGGGTTACCGCTGCAACACCCGGGCGGTGGGTCACCAGGGCCGGACCGGTGGCTTCAAGGTGCTGCGCTACACCGACACGCGCGGCCACACCTGCGCCTACTACGACTCGACGCGGTTCTTCCCGACCGACGTGCCGTTCCAGGCGTCCAGCGGCTTCGGGGTCATCGTGCTCGACATGGCCAGGCCGAGGCAGCCGACGGTGGCGACCACGCTGACCTCGCCCACGATGCAGAGCCCGCACGAGTCGCTCCTGGTCAACGAGAAGCGCGGCCTGCTCGCCGCCGTGATGGGCAACGCCTACACCTCTGCCGGCATCCTCGAGGTCTACGACCTCTCTGCCGACTGCCGCGCCCCGAAGCTGCTGTCGCGCACCCCCGAGGCGATCCTCGGCCACGAGAGCGGCTGGAGCCGGGACGGGAAGACGTTCTACGCCGCCAGCAGCGGCGGCCAGACCTTCGTCGCGATCGACCTGACCGACCCGACCTCCCCGAAGCGGCTCTTCCAGCAGCGCGGCGTGAACTACCACGGCATGCGCCTGTCGAACGACGGCCGCACGATGTACGTCGCCAACATCGGCAACGACCTCTCCGGCGGCACGCTGCCGGGGGAGGGGCTGCGGATCCTGGACGTCAGCGAGATCCAGGACCGCGACCCCGATCCGGAGGTCACCGTGCTCTCCGACCTGACCTGGCCCGAGGGCTCGATCCCGCAGGTCGCCCAGCCGTTCACCCGCGGCGGCCGCCACTACCTGCTCGAGGTGGACGAGTTCTCCCGCTACGGACTCAACGGCGGCTCTCCGGACGCGGCCCACGCCCAGGTGGGTGCGGCCCGGATCATCGACGTGGAGGACCCCCGCCACCCGAAGGTCGTCTCACACCTGCGGCTGCAGGTCCAGCAGCCGGCCGAGCGGATCGCCGCCAGGAACGACCCGGGCGCCAGCTCCCCGCTGGGTGGCTACACCGCGCACTACTGCTCCGCGCCGCGTCGGAAGAACCCCCGGTTGGTGGCCTGCTCGATGATCGGGTCCGGCCTGCGGGTCTTCGACATCCGCAAGCTCCGTCGGCCGGTCGAAGCGGCGTACTTCAACCAGCCGAGCACCTCGGGCAGCAAGGGGGCGAGTGCGATGGCGCAGCCCGCCTGGGACGTGAAGCGACGCTCGATCTGGTACGCCGACGGCAACTCCGGCTTCCACGTGGTGCGCCTCACGCACGGGGTCGGACGGCTTCTACGGCGCTGAGCCCGCCCGCCCGGCACACTGGAAGATCCTCACCCCCAGGAGTGACATGTCACCGAGCCCCACCCGTACGCCGGCCCTGCGCCGCCTCGCCGTCTCGGCGGTCTCGGTCGTCCTCGGCCTCGGCGCCCTCACCGTGGTGGGCTCGCTCTCGGCCACCGGCTCCGCGATCCCGGCTCCCACACCGGAGGCCTCCTGCGGCAAGGGCGCCCGACCGGAGACCGACATCCAGGGCCGGGTGCCGCAGTCCGACTACGCCTCGGGCCGGGCGAAGCGCGGCTACCGCTGCAACACGAAGCCGATCGCGCGCTTCGGCAGCACCGGCGGCTTCAAGGTGCTGCGCTACACCGACCGCCAGGGTCAGACCTGCGCCTACTACGACTCGACGCTGCTCTTCCCGCAGAACTTCCCGTTCACGGCCGAGGCCGGGCTCGGCGTCGTCGTCCTGGACATGGACAACCCCCGGCGTCCCCGCCAGACCGACCAGCTCACCACGCCCGCCATGCTCACCCCGCACGAGTCACTGCTGCTGAACAGGAAGCGCGGCATGATCGCGGCGGTCTCGGGCAACGCGGCGACCTACCCCGGCGTGCTCGACGTGTACGACGTTCGCAGCGACTGCCGGCACCCGAAGCTGCTCTCCTCGTCGCCGGCCGCCGGGCTGGGCCACGAGAGCGGCTGGTCGCACGACGGGCTGACCTTCTACGCCGCCAGCACGTTCGGCCAGACGCTGGTCGCCGTCGACCTGACGGACGCCACGAAGCCGCGCCCGATCTTCACCCAGACCGGCGTGAACTTCCACGGCATGCGGCTCTCGCGGGACGGGAACGTCCTGTACGCGGCCAACATCGGCAACCCCGACGGGGCGATCACGTTCTCGACCGGGGGCCTGCGCATCCTCGACGTCAGCGAGATCCAGGCTCGCAAGGCCAACCCCGGGGTCGAGGTCCTCGCCGACCTGGTCTGGCCGGGCCACTCCATCGCCCAGGCCTCCGAGCCGTTCGTCAAGGGCAAGCGGAAGTACCTGCTGGAGACCGACGAGTTCGCCAACTACCGCCTCGACGGTGGGGCCGACCAGGCGGAGGCACCCGTGGGTGCCGCCCGGATCATCGACGTCACGAACCCCCGCAGGCCGCGCATCGTCTCCGACCTGCGCCTGCAGGTGCACCAGCCGGGCGCGCGCCGCGGAGACCAGAGGAACGACCCCGGCGCGGCCAGCTACGTCCAGGGGTACGCAGGCCACTACTGCTCGGTCTCCCGCTACCGCAACCCCAAGCTCGCCGGCTGCTCGATGATCGCCTCCGGGCTGCGCGTCTTCGACATCCGCCGGCTGCGCAAGCCGGTGGAGGCGGCCTACTTCAACCAGCCCGACACCGGCTCGAACGGCGAGGCGCCCTCCGGCGCCTACGCGATGTCGGAGCCCGCCTGGGACGCCAAGCGTCGTTCGGTCTGGTACACCGACGGGAACACCGGCTTCTACAACGTCCAGCTGAAGAACGGTGTCGGCAAGCTGCTCAAGCGCTGATGCTGTCGCGGGGGATTCCGCGTTGCTAGCCTCCGGCCATGGGAATCGCTGCCGACCTGGGCTATGTCGTACCGAGGGCCAACGCCTTTCAACGAGCCGTGCAACGGTTCGGCTCCACCGCGGCCGGGGCGCGTCTGTTCGCCCACACGCTGCCGGCGATGGACCGCGCGGTGGGCAGGCTCAGCAAGGGGCGTACGACGGTGCCCCAGCTGCTCGCGGGTCTTCCCGTGCTGGTCCTCACCACGACGGGTCGCAGGTCCGGGCAGCCGCGTGACGCCCACCTGATCGGGATCCCGGTCGGTGACACGCTGGCGCTGCTGGGGACCAACTTCGGCCAGGCGAGGACACCGGCGTGGGTGTTCAACCTGGAGGCGGACCCGCGCGCCACGGTCACGCACCACCACACCAGCGTCGAGGTGGTGACCCGTCCGGCCACGCCGGCGGAGCGCGAGCAGGTGATGGAGAGCTCCCGGCAGGTCTACGGCGGCTACCTGAAGTACCAGGAGCGGATCACCGGACGCGAGCTGCGGATCTTCCTGCTCACCGAACGCTGACAACGCCCTCGGCCCCGGCTCCGGTGTCCGGTGTCCGGTGTCGCTACCTACGACTGCGCGACGCGGGCCGAGGCCGGAGCCGGTCCTCAGCCGCGGGCGCCGGTGATCGTCAGCACCACTCCGGCGTGATCGGAGGGCCACAGACCCGTGAGGGGATCCTTGGCGGTCGGGTCCGCGCCGGTCACCTCTCCGGCCACCACCGCGAGCTGGTGGCCGGGGCCGGGGCGGGCGAGGATCATGTCGATACGAATCGTCCAGTCGCGGGGTGCCGGGTCGTTGACCCTCTCGCCGAGTCCGAAGGTCAACCCCTGGCCGGCCGGCCGCCACTCCAGCCACATGTCGGTGAAGCCCCCCAGCCCCGTGAGCAGGCGGTAGGCCGCCGAGTGCGGTGTCGGATCGGGCGGCCTGGTGGAGTTGTCCAGCGGGTCGGAGTTGCAGTCACACACGATCACAGTGCTGCGGTCCTGCCTGGTGGTCTCGACGACCAGTTCCTGAGCCTGCTGGAGTGCCACGGACGAGCTGGCCGCCTCCAGATGGGTGTTGACGAGCCGGAAAGCGGTCCCCGAGCCATGCGCCACGTCGACCCAGCCGTAGCCACGGACGATGTCGAGCGTCGTTCCGGCCACGTCCACCCGGAGCTGGGCGTCGAACTGCGCTCCGCCCTTCGCGAGGACTCGTAACCTGCTGCTGGCGCGCAGCAGGATCACGTCGCGCACCGTGAGCCGGATGTCGCGTCCTTGGCTGAGGGTGCCGAGCCTCGGGTCACCCAGGAAGGAGGGGGTCTCCAGGTCCATCCTGTTCTGCACCACCACCGCCTGGTAGGGCGTGCCCTGCCGTCGTAGGTCCTGGAGCAGGAGCTGGAGGTAGTCGAGGTCAACCCGCTGCGCGTTCGTCGTCCCCAGTGGCGTCGTACCCAGCGGCGGCGGCAGCTCCAGTGGTCCGCTGCGCCACAGGGCGACTTCCTGGAGGCCGACCAGGTCGGGTCCGGCCGCCGCGATCTCGGCAGCCAGGAGCTTGCTGCGTCGCGGGAAGTTGGTCCCGTCGACGATGGCGCGTGTCTCGGTGTTCGCGTTGCCGAGGGCCACCAGGGCATCGAGTCCCGTCTTCCCGGTCGTTGCCCGGAGCGGGCGTTGGATGTCGGCCCCGACGTAGATGTTGCGTGTCATCACCGTCGTCGGTACGTCGGGCTTGTCCGGACGCGCCTGGACGGGCGGGCCGGCCGCCGCTGCCAGGACGAGACCGAACCCGGCGGCTGCTGCTGCCGTCCTGGCTGGCCAGGTACGAATCGAGTGCCTCATGCGATGTCCCCTCCCCAGGAGTTCTGTCCCTGCATCGTGCAGCCGGAGCGAGGAGGTTGAGCAGGGCCATAGGTCACCGAGCGCGGCACGAGCGGCCCGACGCGCCCCTCAGCTGACTGTCCACCTGCGGCGCCCGGAGGTCCGATGCCCCTACTCTGCGGACCATGACATCTCGGACTGTGCAGGTCATCGGTGGCGCCGCTGTGGCGCTCGCCCTGGTCGCCCTCGGCGTCGCCCTCTCCACCGACACTGAGGGCTCACTCACCCCGGCTGCCGAGGCGGTGGCCGACCTGCCCAGGATCACCGCCTTCTCGATCGACTCCGACGAGCAGGAGTGCGTGTTCGACGCGGAGCGCGGCGGCATGGTCCATGAGGGGCTCACCGTCGCCTCGAAGCGGACCGGCGTGCTCGAGCTCTCCTTCCACCTCCAGCGAGACAGCCTGGACGACGTGCTGCCGGGGTACGTCTCGACCGTCCTCGTCTTCGACGACGACACCTCGAGCCACACCTTCGACCTCGTCGTGCCGGTCTCCGAGGAGAAGTACGAGGCGGGCTACGACGAGTGCGTGTTCAGCACCAC
>NZ_JBFIKK010000102.1:0-12688 GCF_041600255.1 Nocardioides sp.
GAGCGTGGTGGCGCCCACATTGGCGGCGTCGTCGTTGGCCGGCCACATCGGCACGTGGTTGTTCGCGCAGCCGACGCTCGTCGCGCCGGCGGCCCTCCGCGCGATCGCCGCCCGGCCGTGCGCGAGCAGGAGGTGGTGGGAGACGGGCAGCGCGTCCAGCATCAGCCGCCGCCCCGGCGCGTACTCCCCGGTCACGTAACCGCGGTAGGCGAGGACGCTCGGCTCGTTGACCGGCACCCACTGCTCGACCCGGTCGGCGTAGCGCTCCCCCACCAGCCCGGCGAACTCCGCGAACCGGTCGACGGTGTTGCGGTTGAGCCATCCGCCGTCGTCCTCGAGGGCCTGGGGCAGGTCGCCGTGGTGCAGCGTCACCAGGGGCTGCACGCCCGCGCCCAGCAGGGCGTCGATCAGCCGGTCGTAGAAGTCCAGGCCCGCCGGGTTGGCCGCCCCGGCACCGGTCGGCTGGATCCGTGACCACGACAGGGACAGGCGGTGGCCGTCCGCCCCGAGCCGCTCGAGGAGGGCCACGTCCTCGGGATAGCGGTGGTAGTGGTCGCAGGCCCGGTCTCCGGTGCTGCCGTCCCTGATCCGCCCGGGCTTGGCCGCGAAGACGTCCCAGATGCTGGGGCCTCGGCCGTCCTCGGCCGCCGCGCCCTCGACCTGGTAGGCCGACGAGCCCGTGCCGAACCGGAAACCGGCGGGAAAATGGGGAAGCACGGCACAATGATGCCCGTGACTGTCGAGATCCGCCGAGCTTCTCCCCGCTTCGTGACCAAGGAGCCCGGCCGCTTCACCCGGCACGCCTTCTCGTTCGGGAGCCACTACGACCCCGAGAACGTCGCCTTCGGGCCACTCATCTGCCACGACGACCACTGGCTCGGCCCGGGACGGGGCTTCGTCGAGCACAGCCACGCCGACGTCGAGATCGTCAGCTGGGTGCTCGACGGTGTCGTCGTGCACAGCCACGACAAGGGCGCCCCGTCCTACCTGCGGCCCGGCACCGTGCAGGTGCTCTCCGCCGGGGGCGGGGTGACCCACACCGAGACGGCCGCCGAGTTCGGCTCGGCCCGCTTCGTGCAGATGTGGCTCACCCCGGACCGGCCGGGCACGCCCCCGGAGCTGCGGCGCACCCCGGTCAAGATCCCGGAGGGCGAGTGGACCCTGGTCGCGTCGGGCCGCGACCTCCCCGGCGTGGCCTGCGTGGGCACCCGGGGCGCGGACCTGTGGGTCGCCCGCCTGCCCGAGGGCGGGACGATCACCCTGCCCCAGCACCCCCGACAGCACGTGTACGTCGCCAAGGGAGCCCTCCGGCGCTCGTCACTGGCCCAGCCGCTCGGCGAGGGCGACGCCTATCGGATCAGCGAGCACCCGGGCCTCGAGCTGACCGCCGCCGTGCCCACCGAGCTGCTGGTGTGGACCTTCGCGTCCTGACCCGAGGATCCTGCCTCGACGTCAGCTGATCACCGAGAGGGCGCCGGGGACGACCTCCACCACCGCGGGCTCGTCGTTCAGCCCGGGCAGGACACCGAGCGGCTCGCCGTCGCCGCCGACCGGGATCGGGTTGCGCGCACGTCCGCGAAGCTCGACCCGACGGCCGGTCAGCACGGTCACCTCCGCGCGGTCGACGTGCGAGCCGCCGTACACGCTGGGCAGGGAGCGGAGCAGGTCGATCTTGGAGCCGGCCTCGATCACGACCACGTCCAGCAGGCCGTCGTCCACGACCGCGCTCGGCGCGATCTTCATCCCCTTGCCGTAGTACGCCGAGTTGGCCACGACGACCGTCGCGGCCGAGTACTCGTGCGACTCGCCGTCGACGCTGACCCGGTAGCGACCGGGCTGGTACGTCGCGAGCGCCCGGACCGCGGCATAGGGGTACTGCAGCGTCCGGGGCAGGGCGTGCGCCTTGTCCACGATCTCCGAGGCGCGGGCGTCCACCCCGCAGTAGACCGAGCCGGCCACCATCCGGGCCTCACCGCCGGGTGGCGTCCAGCGGACCAGGTCGACCGTGCGGGCGGGCGCCTCGAGCAGCAGCTGCGCCAGCTTCGCCGGGTCCTCGGGAAGCCCGAGCATCCGCGCGAAGTCGTTGCCACGCCCGGCCGGGACGACGGCCAGCGTGCCACCGCCGGCGGAGACGGGGCCCGCCAGCGAGGAGAGCATGCCGTCGCCGCCGACCGAGACGATGACGTCGCCGCGCTCCAGGGCACCCGTGAGCAGGTCGCCCATCGCCCGGGGGCCCGGCGAGTAGGTCACGTCGACCACGGCTCCGGCCTCCCGCAGCAGTCGCGCGACCGGGACCACGGCCTCGGGGGCAGCCCCGCCGCCGGAGGCAGGGTTGACCAGGAAGGTGAAGGCACGGGTCACGGGATCAGCACTCCGGGGTTGAGGATGCCGGTCGGGTCGAGGTCGGCCTTGACGGCGCGGAGCACCGAGACGCCCAGCGGCCCGATCTCCTGGGCCAGCCACGGCTTGTGGTCGGTCCCGACAGCGTGGTGGTGGGTGATGCTGGCGCCGGCGTCGATGATGGCGTCGCTGGCCGCGGCCTTGGCGTCGAGCCACTGGCCCAGCGGGTCGTCGCCCTGCTTGGCGGCGACGGTGAAGTAGAGCGAGCACCCCGTCTCGTAGACGTGACTGAGGTGGCAGAGCACGATCGTGCCCTCGCCCAGGCTGGCCTCGAGGGCCGCCTTCACGTCGGCGTACAACCGGTCGGTGTTCGACCAGAAGGTCACCGTCTCGAGGGTCTCGACGAGGACGCCGGCGTCGAGCAGCGCGTCGCGCAGGTACGGCGCGTTGAAGCGACCGTGGGCCCAGGACTGCCCGGGCTCCTCGCCCAGGTTCTCGCCGCCCAGGCCGGTCAGGATCGCGGTGACGACCGAGCGGCGCGCCTCGACGATCTCGGGGTCGCCCTCGTAGCCGGCGATCATCATGCAGCCGCCGGCGCTCTCGCCGCCGATCGCGTCGGGGCGGGCCAGGTTGATCGACGTCTCGGCCTCGTCGGAGAGCCGCAGCACGGTCGGCAGCAGCCCGGCCTGGGCGAGGTGACGCATGGCGGCAGCCCCCTCCACGAACGACGGCCAGCGCCACCCCTCGTAGACCTTGACCGCCGGCAGGCGACGCACCCGGACGGTGACGGCGGTGATCACACCGAAGGTGCCCTCGGAGCCCAGGAGCAGCTGGCGCAGGTCCGGGCCGGCGGCGTTGGCGGGCGAGCTGCCCAGCACCATCTCGCCGCGGGGGGTGGCCACCCGCAGCCCCATCACCAGGGCGTCGAAGCGGCCGTAGCCGGCACTGGACTGGCCGCTGGAGCGGGTGGCGGCGAAGCCGCCGATCGTGGCGAACTCGAAGGACTGCGGGTAGTGGCCCAGGGTCAGCCCCTGCTCGGCGAGCAGCGCCTCGGCCTCGGGGCCGCGCAGGCCGGGCTCGAGGGTGGCGGTCATCGAGACCTGGTCGACCGAGAGCAGCCGCTTCATCCGGATCAGGTCGAGGCTGATCAGGCCGGCGTACCCCTCGCGGCGAGCGGCGAGCCCACCGGTGACCGAGGTGCCGCCACCGAACGGGACGACCGCGAGGTGGTGTTCGACGGCGTAGGCGAGCACCGCCGCGACCTGGTCGTGTCCGTCGGGTCGCACGACCGCGTCGGGGGCGTCGGAGAGGTCGCCGGCGCGGGCCTTGAGCAGGTCGGGGGTCGACTTGCCCCGGGTGCGCAGGCGTCGGGTCGCGTCGTCGGCGAGGACGTGCTCGTCGCCGAGCAGTTCGCGCAGACCGTCGAGGAGCCCGGGCGCCAGGCCCGAGGCGGGCAGCTCCACGTGGTCCACGGCGGGGCGGCGGTCCACCCCGAAGGCCAGCTCGATCAGGCCGCGTGCGGACTCCGGGAGCGGGGTGGCGGCGGCCGGGTCGCCCCAGCCCTGGGGGTGCATCTCGAGGCTCTTGCTCGTGTCGGTCATGTGTTACATTGTGACACATGACGTCACTTCGTCACAACGGTTCGGTGGAACTGACCGAGAACCCGCGCGACCACTACCTCGACGCCGCCCGTGCCTGCATCCTCGACGTGGGCTGGCGGCGTACGACGCTGACCGAGGTCGCCCGGCGCGCCGGCGTCTCCCGAATGACGATCTACCGCACCTGGGGCGACATGCAGCACCTGCTCGGCGACCTGATGACGCGGGAGTGGGCCGGCGTGGTCGCCGCGACCGTCGCCCACGAGTCGACCGACGACCCGGTCCGCGAGCGGCTGATCGGCGACCTCGTCGCGACCGTGCGCAACCTGCGCGACAACGAGCTCTTCGGCCGGATCCTCGAGCTGGACCCCGAGCTGCTGCTGCCCTACCTGCTCGACCGTCGCGGTCGCTCCCAGGACGCCATCCTCGGGCTCGTCCAGGCCCAGGTCGCCGCCGGTCAGGCCGACGGCTCGATCCGGGCCGGCAACCCGGTCGTCATCGCCCGGGGCCTGCTGCTGGCCGCCCAGGGCTTCGTCCTCTCCTCCTCCACCATGCTCGGCGACGGCGTCGACCGTCACGACCTCGATGCCGAGCTCGCCACCCTGATGACGAGGTCCCTGCTGCCATGACCCCCGCACCCACCGCCACCCCACCCGCCACCCCTCCCGGCGAGCCGATCGGCGCCCGCCGGATCACCCCCGGCCTGGCCGATGCCCCCAGCGAGGTCGACCTGGTCGTGATCGGGCTCGGCGTCACCGGAGCCGGCGCCGTCCTGGACGCCGTCACCCGCGGCCTGACGGTGCTGGCCGTGGACGCCCACGACCTGGCCTTCGGCACCTCGCGCTGGTCCTCCAAGATGGTCCACGGCGGCCTGCGCTACCTGGCCAACGGCCAGATCGGCGTGGCCCACGAGAGCGCCGTCGAGCGCGGCCTCCTGCTCGAGGTCACCGCGCCGCACCTGTGCAACGCCATGCCGATCCTGATCCCGCTGAACTCCAGCGTGAGCCGGGCCCAGGGCGCCCTGACCTGGAGCGGACTGCTCGCCGGCGACGCGCTGCGCCGCGGCGCCCGGACCAGCCCCGAGACGCTGCCGCGTCCGCGCCGGCTCTCGGTGACCGAGACCCTCCAGCTCGCCCCGACGTTGCGCCCGCACGGCCTGCGCGGCGGGCTGCTCTCCTGGGACGGACAGCTCGAGGACGACGCCCGGCTCGTCACCACCATCGCCCGCACCGCCGCGTCGTACGGCGCGCACGTGCGCACCCGGGCCCGGGTGCTCTCCGCCACCGGCACCCGGGTCGAGCTGCGCGACGAGCTGACCGGCGCGACCCACACCGTGACCACGAAGGCCGTCGTCAACGCCACCGGCGTCTGGGCCGGCGACCTGGTCGAGGAGGTCACCCTGCGCCCCAGCCGGGGCAGCCACCTGGTGCTGCGCCCGGAGAGCCTGCCCGACCTGACCGTCTCGGTCTTCGCGCCCGTCCCGGGCGAGTCGAACCGCTTCGTCCTCGTGCTCCCGCAACCGGACGGCACCCTCTACGTCGGGCTCACCGACGAACCCGTCGAGGGCGAGATCCCCGACGTGCCCGAGCCGACCGAGCCCGAGATCGGCTTCCTGCTCGACGTGGTGTCCGCGGCGTTCTCCCGACAGCTGCGGCGCAGCGACGTGGTCGGTGCCTTCGCCGGCCTCCGGCCCCTGCTCGACACCGCCGACGGGTCCACCGCCGACCTCTCCCGCAAGCACGCCGTCCTGACCAGCGCCTCCGGCGTGGTCACCGTCGTCGGCGGCAAGCTGACCACCTACCGCCAGATGGCCGAGGATGCCCTCGACCGCGCGATCACCCAGTCCGGCCTCGTCGCGGGACCGTGCCGGACGCGCCGGCTGCCGTTGGCCGGAGCGGCCGGCCGCGACGAGCTCGCCGCGCTCGAGGAGCCGGCCCGACTGGTACGCCGGTTCGGCACCGACGCCGGCCTGGTGCTGGCCACGGCGCGCGAGATCAGCGGCCTCTCGGACGAGGAGCTGCTCGCGCCGGCGTCGGCGCATGCGCCGGTCACCCTGGCCGAGCTGATCTTCGCGATCACCCACGAGGGAGCGGCCGACGTCGACGACCTGCTCGACCGGCGCACCCGGGTCGGCCTGGTCGCTGAGGACCGCGAGGCCGTCCGGCCGCTGGCCGAGCGCGCCCTCGCGATCGTGCGCAGCAGCACCGCCGGCTGATCTCAGAAGTTCGCGCCGGCTTCGGCCGCGCGCTCCATCGCGGCGCAGATCATCGGCTCGGCCGCTTTCGGACCGGCACCGGTGCCCTCCACGATCTGGATGCGGACATCGTTCAGGCCCATGAAGCCGAGGATCATCCGCAGGTACGGCACCTGGTGGTCCATGGCCTCGGCGCCACTGTCGGGGGCGTAGACGCCGGCACGTGCCAGGATCAGCTGCACCGGTCGCGTCGACGGCACGAGACCGACCATGCCGCGCTCGGGGTCCAGCCCGAAGGTATGCCGCGGCTGCACGATCACGTCGAAGTAGTGCTTGAGCTTGTAGGGGATGCCGAAGTTCCACATCGGCACCGAGAAGACGTACTTGTCCGCGGCCAGGAACCGGCGGATCGACAACTCGACGACCTGGTGCTCGGCTTCCTCGGCCAGCGACGGCGGTCGGCCGAGCATCGCCTTGGTCTTCCAGGCGCTCGCCACCGGACCGAACTCCGGCAGGTGCTCCTGCCACAGGTCCAGGCAGTCGATCTCGTCATCGGGATGGTGCCGCTGGTAGGCGGCGACGAAGGCGTCCGAGACCCTGCGGGAGTAGGACACCGTGGGGGCCTGGGGACTGGAAGTCACGTACAGCAGCCGAGTCATGCTGGCCTCCGTTCCCGAGAACAGGACTGTCCCAGAATACTCCCGACCGGACTGGTCCACTCGGTCAAGATCGGGCCATCTCGACCCCTGCGTGCGGGGCAGTTCCTAGCCTTCGACGCATGCTTCCCCCCGAGGCTGCGCCGTGCCTCGACGATCCCTCCGCAGCAACCCCCCTGGAGACGGTCGTCGCGCCCGGTCACGCCACCCTGACCTCCGACCCGACCCTCCTCCGCGCGCACGACCTCGTCCGTCGAGGTCGGATCCGTGAGGCCCTCGCCCAGCTCGACGACGCCGCGCAGTCCGCGACCGCGGCGGCGGACCGGGAGCGGGCCGTGCTGGTGGCGCTGAGCATGGAGTGCCGGTTGGCGCGCGGAGACGTCGGCGACGCCCTCGCCCTCAGCACCGACCTGACCCCCCTCCTCGACCTGCCCGGTGTCACGGGTGCCGTGGCGCACTTCGCCCGAGGTGAGCTCGCCTCGGCCCTGGGTGAGCCCGAGCTCGCCGCCGGCCACCTGATGAGGGTCGGCGAGCTGCTGGCAGCCGAGGGGCCCGAGGCCCTGCTGCTCCCCTGGCGCGCAGTCGCCGCCCTGGCCACCATCCGGTTGGGACAGCGCCGTGGGGCCGTGGCGCTGGGTCGCGAACAGCTCCGCCTGGCGCAGGGGGCGCCGTACGAGTCGGCGCAGGCGCTGCGCGCCCTGGCGGCCGCCGACGCCACCGGCGACCGGATCGCCACGTTGCGTCGGGCACGTGAGGTCCTCGCCGACACCGAGGCCCGCCGCCTCGCGGCCCAGATCGACACCGACCTCGCCAGCCTGCTCATGCTGCAGTCGAGTGCGGCCGCGTCCGCGGAGGCCCTGCGACTGCTCCGCTCGGCGGAGGTGTACGCCGGCGCGCAGGACCTCTGGCCGCTGCGGACCCGGGTACGCCGCTTCCTGGTCCTGATGGGCGAGACCCCGAGCCGGGTCCGCGAGGAGGCGCTCGCCCTGCTGACCAAGGCGGAACGTCGGGTGGCCCTGCTCGCAGCGACCGGTCTCACCAACCGGCAGATCGCCGAACGCCTCACCGTCACCGTCAAGGCCGTCGAGTGGCACCTCTCGCACGTCTACCGCAAGCTCGAGCTGCGCTCCCGCGCGGGCCTGACCCTGCTGGTCGAGCCCGACTGATCGTCGACCGGGCCGATCAGCGATCGGCCAGCCAGGTCATCGCCTGGCCGTGACCGTGGGTCAGCGCCACGGCCCGCCCGTCGGCCCCGAGGACGAACGCCCCCTCCTCCTCGGGGATCTCGGGGGCGGTCGACGCGATCGAGGGCAGCACCTGGCGCGCCTCGTTGCTCACCCAGTGACAGACGCCCTCCGCGACCAGCCCGGTCATCAGCTCCGCGAACCGCCATCGCTCCTCGGGCGCCAGGTAGGCGACCACGGCGCTGTGGAAGACCACCACCGGGCCGTGCGCAGCGGCGCGCTCGAGCAGGGCCGGCAGCTCCTCGACCAGGTCGCCGCGGACCAGCGTGGGCGGAGTTCGACGGGCGACCTCGATCGCGGCGGTGAGCCGGTCCCGGCGTTCGTCCTGCTCGGGCCAGACGAGGTTCGTCAGCCAGGCCATCGCCTCCTCGTCGGCGACGTCGAGCGGGTTGAGGTCGATGCCTCCCCGCCACGCCACCTCCGGTGGCGCCTCGGGCAGGGGCGGCGTCCCGGTGACCCGGCAGCGCAGCCGGGGGCCGCCCGAGCCGATCCGGACCGGCCCGGCCGTCGTCTCCCACTCGTAGTCGAACCCGTCGGGGTGCAGGCAGAGCCCGGCGCTCGCACCGACCTCGAGCAACGCCAGCGGCCGCCCCCGGGCCAGCCGCGCGAAGACCAGGTTGGGCTGCTGCTTGATCCCCGGCAGGGTCCCGATCCAGGCCAGCACCTCGCGATCCTCGGCCACCTCCTGGGCCCACGCCGTGAAGCAGGGCGACTCCCCGCGGGTGTGGGCGGCGAACTCGACGTACTGGTGCCGGGTCTCGGCGTACGGCTCCATGGCGCTGCCGATCAGCCGGCCGGCAACGAGACGTACGTCGTGTCGAGGTACTCCTCGATGCCCTCGAAGCCACCCTCCCTGCCGAAGCCGCTGGCCTTCACCCCTCCGAACGGGGCGGCCGGGTTGGACAGCAGGCCGGTGTTGACCCCGACCATCCCGAACTCCAAGGCCTCGGCCAGCCGGATCGTGCGGGAGAGGTCCCGGGTGTAGACGTAGGAGGCCAGGCCGTAGACGGTGTCGTTCGCGCGCTCGATCGCCTGCTCCTCGCTGGCGAAGCTGGTGATCGGTGCGACGGGGCCGAAGATCTCCTCGGAGTTGATCGCCGAGTCCGCCGGAACGTCGATCAGCACCGTGGGCTCGTAGAACCAGCCCGCTCGGTCGGGGACCCTGCCACCGCACAGCAGGCGCGCCCCGTCGTGCACGGCGTCGGTGACCAGCTGGTCGACCGACTCGACGGCCTTCTCCTCGATCAGCGGGCCCACGTCGACGCCGTCGTCCTGACCCCGCCCGAGGGTGAGCGCCGCCATCCGGGCGGCCAGCTTCTGGCCGAACTCCTCGACGACCGACTCGTGCACCAGGAAGCGGTTCGCCGCGGTGCAGGCCTCGCCGATGTTGCGCATCTTGGCCAGCATCGCCCCGTCGACGGCTGCGTCGACGTCGGCGTCCTCGAAGACCAGGAACGGCGCGTTGCCGCCGAGCTCCATGCTGAGCCGCTGGAGCTGGTCGGCGGACTGGCGGACCAGCACCTTGCCGACCCCGGTGGAGCCGGTGAAGCTGACCTTGCGCAGGCGTTCGTCGGCCTGCAGCGTCTCGCTGACCTCGCTCGAGCGCGAGGTGGTGATCACGTTGAGCACGCCGTCGGGCAGCCCGGCCTCGGCCAGGGTCGCGGCCAGAGCGAGCATCGACAGGGGGGTCTGCGCGGCCGGCTTGACCACCATCGTGCAGCCGGCCGCGACCGCGGGACCGATCTTCCGGGTGCCCATCGCCAGCGGGAAGTTCCAGGGGGTGATGAACAGGCACGGGCCGACCGGCTTGCGGATCGTGAGCAACCGGCTGCCCCCGGCCGGGGCCTGCATCCAGCGCCCGTGGATCCGGACCGCCTCCTCGGAGAACCAGCGGAAGAACTCAGCGCCGTAGGTCACCTCCCCGCGGGACTCGGCCAGGGTCTTGCCCATCTCCAGGCTCATCAGCTCGGCGAAGTCGTCGGCTCGCTCGGTGATCAGCTCGAAGGCACGGCGCAGGATCTCGCCACGATCCCGCGGCGGTGTGGCCGCCCAGTCCGCCTGCGCCGCGACGGCCGCGTCCAGGGCGGCCTCGGCGTCGGCGAGCGAGGCGTCCGCCACGCGGGTGATCACCGACCCGTCCGCCGGGTCCTCCACCGGGAACCGCTCATCGTCCTCGGCGGGCCGCCAGGCTCCACCGATGAAGAGGCCGCGCTGATCAGGGGCGAGGAGGTCCAGTCCGCTCATGGGGCCACTTTGCCTCACCGATGCTCGGAGAAAACCCGGACAGGGGCGCGATCACTGTGGGATTCTTGTGCTGTCGACCTTGGAGGGAGCACTCCTCAGTCGGCAAGGAGCCCCTCGCTGACCCCATGCAGCGAGGGGCTCGCCACGTTCCGGAGCGCTGCGAGAGAGCCGCTGCGTGAGAGGCTTGAGAGCCTCCGCTCCCACTCCAGGACAGACAGGAGCCCCCCTTGAGCGGCTACTACTCGTGCATGGCCTGCGGCTACGAGTTCGACCCGATCGCGACCCGGTGGTTCTGCCCGCACTGCAAGTTCAAGGCGAACTGCTGCGAGGGCGAGGCACTCGCTCCCGTGTCACCGGCCTCGTCCACCCCCTCGACCACCCCGCCGTCCGACTAGCGCGCCGCGCGCAGGAACGCCTCCAGGATCGGCCCGGCGGTACGTGACCCGGACTCGCCCTGCTCGACGAACGCCGCCACGGCGAGATCGCCCTGGGCGGCGATCATCCAGGCGTGGGTGAGGATCTTCCCGTCCCGCTCGAACTCAGCGGTGCCGGTCTTGGCGATCACCGGAGGGCCGGGTACGTCGGCCAGTCCGCGGCCACTCCCCGAGGTGACCACGCCGCGCAGGAGGGCGCCCAACTGCGTCGCCTCG
Organism: Nocardioides sp.; assembly: GCF_041600255.1. GTDB lineage: Bacteria > Actinomycetota > Actinomycetes > Propionibacteriales > Nocardioidaceae > Nocardioides. Next base: position 10,927 of record NZ_JBFIKK010000102.1, read on the forward strand.
GCCCGGGTCAACGGCTCGACCCCGTCCGGAGCGCTGCGGACCGACGAGACCAGGTGCGGGATGACGGTCCTGCCCGACTGGACCGAGGCGATCACGGCCGCCATCGCCATCGGTGAGGCGAGGATCCGCCCCTGCCCGATCAGTCCGGCAGCCGCCTCGGTCTCGGACTCCGGGGTCGGCACGCTGCCCAGGAACGCGGGGAAGCCGAGGTCGTGGTCGATTCCCAGACCCAGCGAGGCTGCCGCATCCGCGACCGCACTGCCCGCGATCCGGTCGGCCTGGGAGATGAAGGCGGTGTTGCAGGAGTTGGCGACCGCGGTCCGCAGCGGGATCCGGCCGATGCCGGAGCTCGGGTAGTCGGAGTAGTTCGTGAACGCCTTGCCGTTGACGACGATCCGGGCGGGGCACGAGACCGGTGAGTCCGGGGTCAGTCCGGCGCGCAGCAGCGCCAGCGCGCTGACCGCCTTGAACGTCGAGCCCGGAGCGAACTGGCCGAAGGTCGCCATGTTGTAGCCGTTGGTGCCGGGACCGTTGGCGGCCGTCAGGATCGCGCCCGACGAGGGACGGATCGCCACCAGCGCACTGGCCGGGCCCACCCCGGCGAGCTGGGCCTCGGCAGCTCGCTGGAGATCCACGTCGAGGGTGAGCCGCAGCGCCTTGCCCCGGGTGGCCGGGGCGCGGAAGAGCTCGGTCAGGTTGCCCTCGGCGTCCAGGGCGTCGACGATCGCGCCGGGCGTGCCCTGGAGCTGCTCGTCGTAGCGCGCCTGGAGCCCGGAGAGCCCGGCGTCGTCGCCGACCTCGAAGCGCTCCGGCTCCTTCTCGATCATCTCGGCCGTGACCGGCCCCACCGAGCCGAGCAGGGGCGCGGCGAACTGGCGGGTCGGAGCCAGGGGCAGCTCGTCCGGCACCCCCCGTGCGCCGGGGATCGCATCGATGCCCGCCAGCTCCGAGGGCACCTCGCCCTCGCGGAAGACGATCGCCTCGACGAACGCCTTCTCCCCCGCAGCCTTCACCCGGGCGGCGTACGGCGCCGCAGCGATGTCGACCAGGGCGGCCAGCCGTTTCGCGGATGCGGCCGCCCGGCGGGCCGGGACCTGCGTGCGGTCGATGCCGAACCGGACGACGGGTCGGTCGGTGACGATGGTGTCCCGCCCGGCACCCAGGATCGGCCCGCGCCTCGCCCCGATCGAGCTCAGGTCCAGCCGCGCACCCTCACCCAGGCTCGGCTCGACCACGCTCGGCGCCCAGTCGACCTGCCAGGTGTCCGCATCCTCGGCCAGCGCCGCTCGGCTCTGGTAGGTCCAGGTCTGCTCCCCGATCGGCCAGCTCCAGGTCAGCACGGCCTGCGTCACACCGTCGCGCTCCTCGACGTCGTCGGCACTGACCCTCGGCTCCACGTCGCCCATGCCGGCCACGATCGCGGTGAACTCCTCGCCGACCTCGGCCGCGGTGCTGTCCACGAAGGTCAGCTCGTCGAAGCTGCCCGAGGTCAGGGCCGCGGCCAGCTCCTCGGCCGTCTCCGCAGGGTCCGGTCCAGCGATCCGGGCGACGGAGTCGCACCCCGTCAGAGCCGCGACGAGCCCCAGCACCAGGGCCGCAACGACGACCGCCGACGACGCACGGGTGGATGCACGGATCATGCTCCTCGGCGGCGCGACCCTGGATGGAGATCGGCATATCTGGTGGAACTTCGTCTCCAGCTCGGCGGATCGCATTGAGCGTGCCAAGGCAGACTGGAATGAGAACCGCTTCGCCAAGGTGC
>NZ_JBFIKK010000103.1:0-12199 GCF_041600255.1 Nocardioides sp.
GACGGCGCTGACGACATGCCGGATCGCGGCGCGGGCGTAGGGGTCCTTGAACGAGTCGTAGATCTTCGCCACCTCGTCGAGGTCGCGGGTGAGCTTCCACCGGGTACGGGCGAGGGCCCTCATCCCGGCCATCCCGGCATGGCGTACGCCGGGCAGGGTGAGCAGGCTCATCAACTGGTGGTAGCCCGGCGTCGTGACCGCCCGGATCGCCGGAGTCACCTCGGGTCCGAGGCCACCGGAGGCGACGAGCATCAGACGCTCGGTGCGCTCGGGGAACTGGTAGGCGAACTGCATCGCCACCCCTCCCCCGAAGCTGTGACCGATCACCGTGACGGTGTCGATCCCGAGAACGGTCAGCAGGTCGCGCATGCCGTTGGCATACCCGCCCACGCTGTAGTCGGCTCGCGGCTTCGCGGATTCACCATGGCCCAGCAGATCGGGCGCAATGACGGTGTACCGCTTGGCGAGCGAGTCGATCACGGGAGCCCACGTGGTGTGGTCACAGCCGAGTCCGTGGAGCAACAGGAGCGCGGGGCCCTGTCCCACCTTCACGAAGGCGCGCCGGTGACCGTGAAGCGTGAGGTACTGGACCTCGTGCGGCTGGACGGACACGGTGCCTCCTGGGGGGCCCCGAAATCGGGGCGTCATTGAAAGATTCAACCAGATGCGTTCCCCGTTCCCGGCACTGTTACCCCTTATTTCCTTGGGATTCCCTCAATCCGGCGACTGAGCCGCCCTGTCCACTAGCGTGAACGAGTGGCCCGTCGTCCTGTCCCACCTCCCCGCTCCCGCGCAGCGGACGCACTGCAGCGGTCCACCGGCTCGCTGAGCACCACCGCCATGGCCCGGATGGAGACCGACATGGCGTGGTTCCCCGAACTGAGTGCCGAGGACCGTTCCTGGGTCGGTCTCATCGTCCAGGCTGGCATCCGCGGGTTCGTCGACTGGTTCCGGCAGGGAGGCGAGCAGCCGGCGCACGGTACGGCGCTCGCCGCCTCGATCTTCGGCGCGGCTCCTCGTGCACTCGCCGGGGTGATCAACCTCCAGCAGACCGTCGACCTGGTCCGGCTCTCGATCGACGTGGTGGAGAGCAACATCGACGAGCTGGTCGACCCCGAGGACGCGCCCCACGCGCATGCCGCCGTGCTGCGCTACGGACGCGAGGTCGCCTTCGCCACCGCCGAGGTGTACGCCCGCGCGGCCGAGGTGCGCGGCGCCTGGGACGCACGCCTCGAGGCGCTCATCGTCGATGCCGTGCTCCGCTCGGAGGCAGACGAGTCGATCCTGTCCCGCGCCAGCGCCCTGGGCTGGACCGCCCGCGGCGAGGTGGCGGTCGTCCTGGGGGCAGTACCCCGGCAGCGCACCGAGACCGACATCTTCGACGAGGTACGACGCGCCGCAGCCACCGCCGGCATGGACGCACTCTGCGCCGTCCAGGGCGAACGGCTGGTCGTGCTGCTGGGCGGCGTCACCGACACGAGCGCCGCGGCCGGCGTGGTCGTCGACCTCTTCGGCGAGGGCCCGGTGGTGGTCGGCCCGTTGGCGGACGACCTGCCCAGTGCGCACGCCTCGGCCCGTGCCGCGCTGTCGGCGTACCGGGCAGCGCCCGGCTGGCCGGACGCGCCGCGCCCGGTGCGCAGCACCGACCTGCTGCCCGAGCGCGCGCTGGCCGGCGACGGGCACGCCCGCCGCCATCTGGTGGACGACATCTACCTGCCGTTGCTGGCGGCGAGGGGCACGTTGATCGAGACGGTGGCGGCGTACTTCCACCACGGCACCTCGATCGAGGCGACCGCACGCTCGCTGTTCGTGCACCCCAACACAGTGCGCTACCGCCTGCGTCAGGTGGCCGACCTGACCGGGTTCTCCCCCTCCACGCCGCGTGACGCGTTCACACTGGAGATCGCCCTCGTCCTGGGTCGCCAGTCCGGCCGCGGCGAGGTCACGCCCTGAGTCGACTTTTGTAGGGTTCTCACAACAAGCCGGGCGCCAGATTCGTGGGCGTCGGAGGCGAGTCCCCGGCGGATCCGCGGCACAGTGGTGCTCGTGCTCGTCATCGTCGCTCCCGGCCAGGGAGCCCAGACTCCCGGATTCCTCCTGCCGTGGCTGGAGGACCCCACCTTCGCCACCCGCGTCGGGTGGCTCTCCACCGTGGCGGGGATCGACCTGGCCCACTACGGCACCGAGGCCGACGCGGACGCGATCCGCGACACCAGGATCGCCCAGCCGCTCCTGGTCGCCACCGGCCTGGTCGCCGCCCTCGAGCTCTTCCCGCACCCTGCGGACGCGTTCGAGCAGATCGGCGCCGTGGCCGGCCACAGCGTCGGTGAGCTCACCGCCGCCGTCGGCGCCCGCGTCATCACCGCCGAGCAGGCGATGGTGCTGGTCCGGGAACGCGGCAACGCCATGGCCGCCGCGGCCGAGAGGACCCCCACCGGGATGACCGCGGTGCTCGGCGGGGACCGCGCGGAGGTGCTCGCCGCGATCGAGGCCCACGGCCTGACCGCGGCCAACGACAACGGGCCCGGCCAGGTCGTCGCCGCCGGCACCCGCGAGCAGCTCGACGCCTTCGCGGCCGAGCCCCCGGCCAAGGCCCGGCTGATGCCGCTGAGCGTCGCAGGCGCCTTCCACACCGAACACATGGTGCCGGCGGTCGACCACCTCGCCGCCCTGGCCCGCTCGGTCAGCACCCACGACCCCCGCACGGCCCTGATCTCGAACCGCGACGGCCAGATCGTCCACGACGGTCGCGACGTGCTCCGACGTCTGGTGGGTCAGATCGCCAGCCCGGTCCGCTGGGACCTGTGCCTGGAGACGATGGCCGACCTGGGAGTCACCGGCATCCTCGAGATGCCGCCCGCCGGCACCCTGACCGGCATCGCCAAGCGAGCACTCAAGGGTGTCGAGACGTTCGCCCTCAAGACCCCCGACCAGCTCGAGGACGCCCGGGCGTTCTGCGCCAAGCACGGCGAGCACACCCCGATGGACACCTCTCCGACCTGGCGGATGGTCGTGGCCCCGGTCAAGGGCACCTTCCACCGCGACAGCGCTGCCGGCGACGCCGACGTGCTCGTCCGCGGCGCCACCATCGGTGACGTCGCCAGCACGCGGGACCGGACGCCGGTGACCGCCGGCCACGGAGGTCAGATCGTCGAGTGGCTCGTCGAGGACGGCGATCTCGTCTCGCCCGGCCAGCCTTTGGTCCGTCTGCACCCCGAGGGGGTCTCCTGATGACCGCACTGCAGTCCTCGCACGGCGCGGCGTACTCGGCGATCCTGGGGGTGGGCGCCTACCGCCCCTCCAGGGTCATCCCGAACGCCGAGATCGTCGAGGCGATCGACTCCAGCGACGAGTGGATCCAGCAGCGCTCCGGCATCAAGCAGCGTCGCTGGGCGACTCCTGAGGAGACGGTGCTGATGATGTCCGTCGCCGCCTCCCGTCAGGCGATCGAGCGGGCCGGCATCGATCCGAAGCAGATCGACTGCGTCGTCGTCGCAACGGTCAGCCACCTGCTGCAAACGCCGGCGGTCGCCACCCTGATCGCCCACGAGCTCGGCACCGACCAGGCAGCCGCGTTCGACATCTCGGCCGCGTGTGCCGGCTTCTGCCACGGGATCGCCATGGCCTCCGACTTCGTACGGGCCGGCAGCGCCCGGCACGTGCTGGTGATCGGCGTCGAACGACTCTCGGACCTGACCGACGTCGGCGACCGCGGCACGGCCTTCATCTTCGCCGACGGCGCGGGTGCCGCCGTGGTCGGTCCGAGCGAGACCCCCGGCATCGGCCCGGTCGTCTGGGGCTCGGACGGCGAGCAGTTCGACCTGATCCGGCAGCGCGAGGACTGGCGTGACGTGATCGCCTCCGGCAGGCCGGAGATGCCGCACCTGGTCATGCAGGGCAACCCGGTCTTCCGTTGGGCGTCGTTCGCCATGGCCAAGATCGGCCAGCAGGCACTCGACCGGGCCGGCATCTCCATCGAGGACCTCGACGTGTTCGTCCCGCACCAGGCCAACATGCGCATCATCGACGCCATGGCGCGCTCGATGAAGCTGCCCACCTCGGTCCGGATCGCTCGCGACATCGCCGAGCAGGGCAACACCTCGGCCGCCTCGATCCCGCTCGCCCTCGACCGGATGATCGAGGAGGGTGAGGCCACCTCCGGCGACACCGCCCTGCTCGTCGCCTTCGGCGCCGGCCTGGCGTACGCCGCCCAGGTCGTCACCGTCCCCTGACCGGCCGCTGACCGGCCCCGCAGACCGCACCACCCAGACCGCACCACCCAACCGAAGAAGAAGGAACACAGATGGCCACCACTGAAGAGATCCGCTCCGACCTCGCCGAGATCGTCAACGAGGTCGCCGGCATCGACACCGACGACGTACAGCTCGACAAGTCCTTCGTCGACGACCTGGACGTCGACTCCCTCTCGATGGTCGAGGTCGTCGTGGCCGCGGAGGAGAAGTTCGGGGTCTCGATCCCGGACGACGAGGTCAAGAACCTCAAGACCGTCGGCGACGCCGTCGCCTTCATCGAGCGCGCCCAGAACTGACGCACCACCACCCTGACCCGACCGAGCACTGAGTTGACCGGAGCACACATGTCACGCAAGCGCGTCGTCGTCACCGGCCTGGGGGCCACCTCCCCCGTGGGCGGGGACGTCTCGAGCACCTGGACCGCCCTGATCGAGGGGCGCTCCGGGGTGAACGCCCTGACCGACGAGTGGGCCGAGCCCCTGGGCACCCGGATCGCCGCCGAGGTCGCGGTCGAGCCGACCGAGGTCCTCGACCGGGTCAAGGCCCGCCGACTGGACCGATCCGGTCAGCTCGCGATGGTCGCCGCTCAGGAAGCCTGGGCGGACTCAGGTCTCGCCGAGGGGGGTGTCGACGCCGAGCGTCTGGCGGTGGCGATGGCCTCGGGCATCGGCGGGGTGCAGACGCTGCTGGCCAACTACGACGCCCTGCAGCAGAAGGGTCCGCGACGGGTCTCGCCGCTGGCGATCCCGATGCTGATGCCCAACTCGCCTGCGGCCAACGTGGGGCTGGCGATCGGCGCCAAGGCCGGCGTGCACACGCCGGTCTCGGCCTGCGCCTCGGGCAACGAGGCGATCGCCCTGGGCATCGACCTGATCCGACTCGGCCGGGCCGACGTCGTGGTCTGCGGAGGCACCGAGGCCGCGGTCCACGCGCTGCCGATGGCCGCGTTCGGTCAGATGATGGCGCTCTCGAAGCGGAACGACGACCCGGCGGCGGCCTCGCGTCCCTGGGACAAGGGCCGCGACGGCTTCGTGCTCGGCGAGGGGGCGGCGGTCGTCGTCCTGGAGTCGGCGGAGCACGCCGAGGCACGCGGGGCCCGGATCTACGCCGAAGCCGCCGGAGCCGGCATCACCTCGGACTCCCACGACATCGCGCAGCCCGACCCCGCCGGTCTCGGCGCGACCCGGGCGATGAAGCTCGCCATGCGCGAGGCGGAGGTCACCGGGAGCGACATCGGCCACATCAACGCGCACGCGACGTCGACCCCCCAGGGCGACGTCGCCGAGGCGGGTGCGATCCGCGAGGCCCTCGGCTCGGCCGCCTCGGGGGCCGTGGTCACCTCGACCAAGTCGATGACCGGTCACCTCCTCGGGGCGGCCGGCGCCCTGGAGTCGGTTGCGACCGTCCTGGCCCTGCACCACCGCACCATCCCGCCGACGATCAACCTCGATGACCCGGAGGACGTGGGCCTCGACCTCGCCGACAAGCAGCGCTCGCTGCCGCAGGGCGACGTCGCCGCCATCAACAACTCCTTCGGCTTCGGCGGGCACAACGTCGCCCTCGTCTTCAGGAGCCTGTGATGACCGCCGCGCCCGCCGCCGCCCGTCCGATGAAGCTGCCCCGCGAGGAGGACCCGCGCAACCCGGTCCACCGCCTCGGGGCGCTCTTCGACAAGGGCACCATGGAGGAGATCAGCCCGGACGACGACTCCGGGATGCTGGCGGCCATCGGGATGGTGCACGGCACGCGCGCGGTGGCCTTCTGCTCGGACGCGACCGTGATGGGGGGCGCGATGGGCGACCTCGGTTGCCGGGTCGTGGTGGACGCCTACCACCGGGCGATGACCGACGGGGTCCCGATCATCGGGCTGTGGCACTCCGGTGGTGCCCGGCTCGCCGAGGGCGTGCTCTCGCTGCACGCCGTCGGTCGGATCTTCCAGATCATGACCCAGGCTTCGGGGAAGATCCCGCAGATCTCGGTGGTGCTCGGGCCCGCCGCCGGCGGCGCCGCCTACGGGCCGGCGCTGACCGACGTCGTCATCCTCGGCCCGGAGGGCCGCATCTTCGTCACCGGTCCGGACGTGGTCCGCTCGGTCACCGGGGAGGACGTCGACATGCTCCGGCTCGGCGGTCCCGAACCGCACGGCCGGCGCTCCGGTGTCGTCCACATCCTGACCGACTCCGAGCGCGAGGCGCTGGACCGCGCTCGCACCGTCGCCCACCTGCTGGGCTCCCAGGGAAGCCTGGTCGTCGACTCGGTGGAGGACCGCGACCTCGAGGCGCTGCTCCCCGAGTCCAAGAAGCGGGCCTACGACGTCCACCCGCTGGTCGAGTCGGTCCTCGACGAGGGCACCACCCAGGAGCTGCACGCCCGGTGGGCACCGAACATCGTCACGGCGCTGGGCCGGTTCGGCGGTCGTACCGTCGGGGTGGTGGCGAACAACCCGTTGCGCCTGGGCGGCTGCCTGGACTCGCTCTCGGCCGAGAAGGCCTCCCGCTTCGTGCGCATGTGCGACGCGTTCGGCGTTCCCCTGATCGTGCTGGTGGACGTGCCCGGGTACCTCCCGGGCGTCGGCCAGGAGTGGGACGGGGTCGTACGCCGCGGGGCGAAGCTCCTGCACGCCTTCGGCGAGTGCGTCGTCCCCCGGGTCACCCTGGTCACCCGCAAGACCTACGGCGGCGCCTACATCGCGATGAACGCCCGGTCCCTGGGCGCGACCCGGGTCTTCGCCTGGCCCGGCGCCGAGGTGGCCGTGATGGGCGCGGTCGCCGCCATCCGGATCCTGCACCGGCGCAAGCTGGCCGAGGTCTCTCCGGAGATCCGACCGCAGGTCGAGGCCGAGCTCGCCGCCGAGCACGAACGCATCGCCGGCGGCGTGGACAAGGCCGTCGAGATCGGCGTCGTGGACGAGGTGGTGGAGCCCTCGGCGACCCGCTCGGCGATCGCGCGCGCCATCACCGACGCCGTCCAGTCGGGCGGGGTGCGCCGGGGAGCCCACGGCAACATCCCGCTCTAGGCCTCCGTAACCCTCCTCGGAGTGCTGCGTTGAGCCGAGTGACAGCCGTCACACCGCCTGGAGCTCCGATGCTGCGCAAGATGCTGGTCCCCGTCGTCCTCGCGTTGGTCCTGAGCACGTCTCCGGGCTTCGCGACCACCGCGCGCTACGGCCACACCGACGCGCGCAGCGGCGTACTCAAACCGGGTTGCCACAACTACCGCTACCACTGGGTCATCAAGAACATCCCGGACGACGGCTGGATGATCGAGACGTTCCTGGTCGACCCGGACCGGCAGATGATCGCCTCGGGGGCGTTCGGAGCGCCGGTCGACGCGAAGCAGGACCGCAAGATCTTCCGTTTCTGCCGCAACGTCACCCGTCCCGGCAGGTTCAAGATCAGGGCGAAGCTGACGTGGTGGGAGGACGGCGAGAAGCAGATCGCCTGGATGAAACCCTCCTACTTCCGCCTGAAGCGCCCACGCTGAGGTCGACGCGCGCCCGGGCGGTCGCGGTCAGACGACCTGGTGCAGCCAGCGCACGGGGGCGCCGTCGCCGGCGTGCCGGAAGGTCTCCAGTTCGTCGTCCCAGGGCTTGCCGAGCAGCTTGTCGATCTCGTTGAGCACGGTCGTGTCCCCGAGGGCGGACTTCACCACGGCCGCCTTGAGGCGGTCCTCGGGGATCATGATGTCGCCGTGCAGGCCGGTGACGGCATGGAAGACCCCGAGCTCCGGGGTGAAGGAGTAGCGGGCGCCCTCCGAGGACGCCGTGGGCTCCTCGGTGATCTCGAAACGCAGGTGGTTCCAGCCGCGCAGGGCCGACGCCACAGAGGCGGCGGACCCGACGTCGCCGCTCCAGGAGAGCTCAGCGCGGTAGGTCCCCGCCTGCGCGGGCTGCGGTGTCCAGTCGAGGCTCACGGCAACACCGAGCACGCCGCCCACGGCCCACTCGACGTGTGGGCACAGCGCGGACGGCGCAGAGTGGACGTAGAGTACGCCCCTCGTCGCCCCACGCGTGGCGGGGCGGGTAGCAGTGCGTGCGGTCACCGTGACCTCCTTCATCTCCGGCGCGAGATACGCCTTCCCCAGCGGTCTCGATGGAGGTGATGGTGGTCGTGAGTGACACGTATGTAAGTTGTAGCGTCATTGTGACGCATGTGGCGCCTGAACACCAGCGGTTCGGGCCATTCCCGCTCCGGCGTGTCAGCCGTTGGCGGTGGCCGCTCCGGTGCGCCGCGGCCCCAGGTCCATCAGCGTGCTGATCACCGTCTCGGCGATGCCCAGGCCACCGAGGTGGCTCTCCCCGTCGATGGTGCTCAGGGTGGCGTCCGGAAGCCGGTCGACCATGTGCTGACCATGGCGGAACGGCACGATGTGGTCGTCGTCGCCGTGCCACCAGCGCACCGGCACCGTCACGTCGGCCGCGGTGAAGCCCCACTCCTGGGTGAAGAGCAGCAGGTCGTTGAGCGGAGCCGAGGTCTGGAAGCGGCTGCCGTTGAGCAGGTCGTCGAGGAACATCGCCTTGAACTCCGGCCGGGAGAGCAGGTGCTTGTCGCCGGGCGGCTGGACGGCCGCGTAGAGGTCGAGCGCGGGGCCCGCCAGCGGGCGGACCAGGCGGATGCCCTGGGTCAGGGCGACCCCCAGCGGGACCCGGGTCGCCCCCAGCAGCGGCGCAAGCCTGACCGCGAGCTGGATGATGCCGCCGTCGACGGCGTCGACACCTTGCGTGGGCGCCACGCCCCCCAGGACGCCGATCCCGTGCACGCGGTCGGGAAGGCCCGCGCCGGCGGCGAGGGCGTAGGGGCCACCGCCGGAGAGCCCGATCAGCCGCACGGTGTCGATGCCGAGGGTGTCGAGCAGGATCTCCAGGTCGCGGGTCCAGTCGAGGATGTTCGGGTAGAGGTGCGGCGTCGAGGACCCGATCCCCGGGCGGTCGATGCCGATGATGCGCAGGCCGTGCCGGTCGGCGTAGGTGCGAGCCTCGAGTGGGATCTGCCGACGCGCCCCGGGCGTCCCGTGCATCCAGACCAGTGCGGGCCCCCGCGTCGCGCCGTACTCGGCGAAACTGAGGCGGCGGTCGTCACGGACAGCGACGGAGCCCTCGAGGGCGGGGCGCTTCACGGTACTCATGGGTTGGATTCTCCCATTGCTCGGTCGTCGAGCGGGACGTGGTCCACGCCACGCGTCGCCGCGGGGCGCCTCACCCGGGTACGGCGCGCGCGTGGACGGCGCCGGCTCGCTCGGCTGCGGCACCCAACCACTGCCCCCGCCCGGCGCTGAGTGGGCCCTCGACCACGTCCAGCACGACGCAGGTGACGTTGTCCGGGCCACCGGCACCCAGCGCCTCCTGGGTCAGGGCAGCGGCGGCGACCTCCGGCTCGGGCAGCATCAGGAGTCGGCGCAGTCGTTCCTCGGGCACCACGTCGCTGAGGCCGTCGGTGCAGAGCAGGATCCGGTCCCCCGGATCGAGCGCCAGTTCGAGCAGGTCGGGCTGACGGCGGGCCGGCCCGCCGTGCGAGTCCACGGTGCGGGTGACGACGTGGCGCCACGGGTGGGCGTCGGCCCGTTCCGGGGACAGGGCGCCGTCATGGACCAGGTCCTGCACGTAACTGTGGTCGCGGGTGGCCTGGCGCAGCGCACCGCCGGCCATGACGTAGACCCGGGAGTCCCCCAGCTGGCCCACCAGCACGCGGTGGCCGTCGCTGGCGACGAGTGACAAGGTGGTGGCCATCCCTGCCTGCGTGGGCCGCCTGTCGACCTCGTCGTGAAGAGCGGCGCGGGCGCTCTCCACGCCGGAGCGGACCAGCAACTCCAACTGCTCGTCGAGGCGGTCGAGCATCGACTCCACCAGCACCTGGGTCGCGGTGGCGGAGGCGACCTCACCCGACGGAGCTCCCCCGACCCCATCGGCGACCAGGGCCAGGTAGGGACCGACGAAGCCAGAGTCCTCATTGGTGGTGCGGACGCACCCGACGTCGCTGACGCCGGATCCCGAGAACCTCAACATCACGCACTCCTCAACATGCCGGGCAGCGGCTGGCTGCCCCGAGACCGGACAGGCGTCGGCCGAGCCGACACGCGGAGCCTGCCCCCTGCAGAGGGCCTCGAAACGGACGCGTCGCCGGCGCCCGGTGGCCTATCCTCGACCCATGGTCGAGACCCCGCACGACAGCCCGGACGACACCGCGCTCGACGCCGCGGTCGAGACGTCGGCCGAGGTCGACGACGATGCGTCAGCGGCGCTGCAGGTCCGGCCGTCGCGTCAGTGGCACATCCTGTGGCTGCTCGCGCCGGCTGCGGCCGTGATCGCCGGCGCGTGGTTCGCGACCCACCCGACCCCCCTGAACGTCTCCGCGGATCCGATCTCGGTGAAGACGCCGGTCGGTGTCCCGATCTACGTGCAGGTCTTCAGTACGTTCCCCTCGGAGACCCGTGAGCTGCACATCTCCGACGTCCAGGTCGTGAGTGAGCCCGAGGGCGGGGTCGCGATCGCGCCCCTCGTCTGCCACGGGGGCTCGTTCAGCGTCACCACCGCCCCGCTGGCGTTCTGCCAGGACCTCGTCCCGGCGCCGGGCGCACTGCTCGCACCCGGTGACCAGCTGGTGCTCCAGATCACCGGGCAGATCCCCGGCAGTGTCGTGGTGGGCCGCCCCCAGGTCAGCTATCGCGAGAACGTGCAATGGGGTACGGCGCAACCGGCCGGGCACCCCTTGCGCGTGAGCGTGCTGGCTCGCTGATCTCCCGCCTGAACGCCGTGAGCCTCAGGCGCCGGAGTCGGACTCCGCGATGATCTTCTCGAGCTTCTCAGCGCGCTCGGGCGCGTCGGTGGCCTCGTCGCTGTCGATCGCGAAGGTCCGGTGGAACCAGGTCAGCGCCTCGTTCAGTCGCCCGGCGGCCTCCAAGGTGTCGGCGTAGGCGTAGCGGAGCCGCACGACCCACGGGGCCCGGTTCTTCGACATCAGCGGGGCAAGCTCGAGCGTGCGCAGCGCAGCATCCAGCTGGCCCATGTCCCGACGGGCGCCGGACTCGACGAGCGTCATCTCGGCCTTCTGCTCGGGCGAGAAGTTCGCGACCGAGGGGCTCTTGGCGAGCTTGAGCGCCTGCTCGGGGTTTCCGAGGGCACGGTGGCAGTCGGCCATCATCGGCAGGTAGTCGGTGGCACCGTTCATCCGCTTCGCGGCGCGCAGCTCGGCCAGCGCCTCGGCGAAGTGACCCGCGGCGTAGGCCGCCTCACCGGTCGCCTCGCGCACCACGGCGATGCGGGACGCACGAGCCCGCGCAGCCAACGTGTGCTGGTAGGCGGTCTCGGGGTCGGTGTCCACGAGCATCCCGGCAGCCGCCAGGTGGCGGGCGACCCGGGCGGCCAGCTTCTCGGGAAGGCCACGCAACTGACCGGTCACCGACCGGTCCAGCTCGGCGCCGGTGATCTCCTCGGGGAGGTCCGGACCGTCGTAGCGGGCCTGGTCGTCCGAGCGCGGGCCCTGCTTGTCGGCGGGACGCTTCCAGTCGTTCTTGCGACCGGGGCGATCCCGCTCCTCGCTGGCACGGGGACCGCGACGGTCTCCCTGACGCTGCGGGCGATCGCCCTGGCGCGACGGCCGCTCACCGCGGCTCGACGGGGACTCCCCACTCCTGCGGGGACCCGACGGGCGCCCGTCACCACTCCGTGCGGGACGCTGACTGCGACGATCGTCGGCCACGACTGTTCACCTCTCGACATGCTTGCCCCAGATGGGCTGTAAATAGCGTAGAGGCCACCTTGCGGTGGCCTCTACGTAGTGTAGGTCCGGCGGCGTCCTACTCTCCCACACCCTCTCGGGTGCAGTACCATCGGCGCTGAAAGGCTTAACTTCCGGGTTCGGGATGGGACCGGGTGTTTCCCTTTCGCTATGGCCGCCGTAACTCTGGCGGAAACACACGCACCCAGGTGGTTGCTGGGGGTGTTTCCAAGC
>NZ_JBFIKK010000104.1:0-12144 GCF_041600255.1 Nocardioides sp.
CTGGCCGACGCCCGCGCGGCCGTGCTGGACGCCTACCTGGCCGACGAGGCCGAGGTGGAGCTGACCCTAAAGCCGGTGGCGCCCGAGATCGACGCGGCGGACGTGCAGGCCGCCGTCTCCCGGTTCGCCAACCCGGCGCTCTCGTCGTCGGTCAGTCTGGTCTTCGACACCTCACGGATCCGGCTCCAGCCGCGCGACTTCGGTCCGGTCCTGCGGATGAAGGCGGTCGACGGCGAGCTGGTGCCCGACGTACGCCTCAAGAAGCTCACCGCCCTGGTCGACGAGCAGATCAGCGGGAACGGCGCCCCGGTCGACGCCTCGTTCGAGATCGTCGACGGCAAGCCGAGGGTGGTCCCGGCCAAGCCCGGCATCGACTACGAGCCGGCCGACGTGGAGCGTGCCTTGCTGAAGGTGCTGACCCGCAAGGAGGGCAAGCGCGAGGCGAAGGTCAAGGCGACGGTCGCGAAGGCGGAATTCACCACGAAGGACGCTCGCAAGCTCAACATCACCGAGCAGGTCTCGACGTTCACCACCTACTTCCCGTACGCCGAGTACCGCAACGTCAACCTCGGCCGCGCCGCCGAGCTGGTGGACGGCACGATCCTGGAGCCCGGTGAGACGTTCTCCCTCAACGACACCGTCGGAGAGCGGACCCGCGAGAACGGCTTCACCGAGGGCTTCATCATCAGCGACGGGGTCTACAAGGAGGAGCTCGGCGGAGGCGTCTCGCAGATGGCGACGACGCTGTTCAACGCGATGTTCTTCGCCGGCCTCGAGGACGTCGAGCACAAGCCGCACTCGTTCTACATCGACCGCTACCCGGTCGGTCGCGAGGCCACCGTGGCGTGGGGCTTCCTGGATCTGCGCTTCCGCAACGACACCCCCCACGGGGTGCTGGTCAAGGCGTCGGTCAACCCGGCCTCGCCCGGATCCCAGGGCTCGGTGACGGTGAGCATGTGGTCGACGAAGGTCTGGGACATCACCAGCCGGACCGGCGAGCGCTACAACTTCACCGACCCGAAGACCCGGACGCTGCGCACCGAGGACTGCTACCCGAACGAGGGCTACCGCGGCTTCGACATCAACGTCTACCGCTACTTCCGCAAGCCGGGCGAGAGCGAGCTGGACCACCAGGAGAAGTTCTTCACCCGCTACCTGCCCTCCGACACCGTGAAGTGTGAGAAGCCCGAGGACTGACGCTGACCTGCCACTTGTGGTTGCCGCCAGGCCGCTGACCTGCCAGTTGTGGTTGCGCGGAGCAACCACAACTGGCAGGTGGGCGCCTCAGGAGCAACCACAAGTGGCAGCTCAGCGCTCAGCGGGGGCGGCCAGGTAGCGGTAGGCGTGGTGGGTGCCAAAGCCGAGGCTTCGGTAGAGGCCGAGCGCGGCGTCGTTCTGGCCGAGCACCTGCAGGTACGCCGTGGTCGCGCCCTGTTCAGCCCCCCACTCCAGGAGCGTGGCCATCACCGCGAGGCCCAGCCCGCGACGGCGGTGGGTCGGCGCGACCTCGATGCTGCGGAACCCCACCCAGTCCCGCTCGTACGCCGCGACGCCGCTGGCCACCGGCTCCCCGTCGAGCGCGAGCTGCGCCCGGGCCAGCCCGGCACCGCCCGACGTCGACTCCTCGAGCCGCACCGCGTCGCTGGCCCTGCCCGACAGCCGCCGCCGAACCTGGGCAACCCCGGCCAGTTGGAACAGGGTGTCGGCGTCGTCGCTCTCCGGCACCCAGCCACGCTCCAGGAAGGCAGCCTCACCGGCCGTGCCCGGCAGCACCGCGGCGATCGGACGCGAGCCCGGGGGGCGGGCGTAGAAGTCGCGGACCAGGTCGACGGCCCCCAGCGTGCCGGGCTCACCGAAGGCCAGCACCGAGTTGGCGCGCCTGGCGCCCTCGGTCGGGGACCGTCGCAGCACCCACTCGCCGAGCTCCTCGGTCTCCAGGTCCGGGAAGAGCGCCATCGCGCGCAGCTGCGCCTCCCGCGGCGCGACCCGGTGCCGGGTCGGTGGCCGGGGCGGCACCGGCTTGCCGGAGACGATGTCGGCCAGCGCGATCCGGACCGGGTCGCCGACCTCGGGCTGGACGACGCAGAAGCCGTCGGCCCAGGCGGTGCAGACACCGAGCAGGTCGGTCATCGCCGGACCGCCGCTGGGGCCGGTCTCACCACGCACCAGTCGTCGTACGACGACGCGCTGGCCGATGACATGGGCGCCCAGACCGTGGGCTTCGCGGGGAGTGGGCACCCCCGGATCCTAGGTCGTCGGCCACATCCGCCGTGCCGGCCGCTCACGGCTCGCACAGACGTCGAGCGGGTGCCGCCCTACTCGGTGGCGATGGCGTCGAGCACGTTCATCCGTGCGGCCCGCACGGCCGGGACGATCGCGGCCAGCACGCCGAAGACGACCGCGACGAGCAGGAACGCCGCCAGGCTGGACAGCGGGAGCGCCAGCTCGGAGAGGTCCTCGCGCAGCGAACGCTGCAGCAGTACGCCGATGAGCAGCCCGAGCACCAGACCGAGCACGGCACCCATCACCGCGATCGTCACCGACTCCAGCGTCACCATCAGCCGCAGCCGGCGCCGCGAGAGCCCGACGGCACGCAGCAGGCCGATCTCACGGGTGCGCTCCAGGACGCTGAGGCTCAGCGTGTTGACGATGCCGATGACCGCGATCACCACCGACAGCGCCAGCAGGCCGTAGACGATGTAGAGGAGCTGGTTGATCTGCGCGGTGATGGAGTCGGCGAACTCCTCCTTGTCCTGCACCGCCACGATCGGCAGGTCGGCGATGAGCGCCTCGAGGTCGGCCTTGACCGCGTCGCCGTCGGCATCCGCGGCGGTGTTGATGCTCAGCGTCGTGTCGACCCGCTTCACACCCGCCTCCTCGAGGACGTCGAACCCGACGTTCAACGGGCCGGCCACCTGGCTGTCCTCGAAGATGCCGGCGACGGTGACGGGCACCCGACGGTCGCCCGGAAAACCCAGGTCGACGCTCTGGCCGAGCGCGAGGTCGCGGTCGGCGGCGGTGCCCGCGGAGATCACGACCTCGCCGGGCCCGGGCTGCTCGTGTCCCTCGATCATGGTCAGGTCGTAGACGTCGCCGAAGTACTCGTCCGCGGCCACGAGGTACGTCGGGTCCGCGTCGTCGCCGACCGTGGCCAGCACCGCCTGCTGGCGCGCCAGCACCTCGACCCCCTCGACGCGGCTCATCCGGTCGCCGATCGCGACCGGGAAGCTGCCGAAGACCGGTGACTGCACCAGGAAGTCGGACTCGAACTGTTCGTCGACCAGCCGGTCAGTCGAGGCGCTCACCGACGCCGCCAGCACTCCCACCGCCGAGACCAGCGCGAGACCGATCATCAGCGCGGAGGCCGTGGCCCCGGTACGTCGCGGATTGCGCAACGCGTTGTCGCCGGCCAGCCGACCGGTCGTGCCGAAGAGAGCGCCGAAGAGCCGGCGGGCGGCCAGCAGCACCGGACGACCGAGCACCGGGCTGATCGCCGCGGTGGTCAGCACCCACACCACCGCGCCCGCACCGAGGTAGAGCGCGTCATTGCCCGGCGCGCCGGCCAGGCCGACCGCCGCCAGCACCGCACCGACGACCAGCAGCAGCGAGCCGATCAGCGTGCGGCGGCGCAGACCGGCCGCGCTCGGCAAGGCGTCGTCACGCATCGCCGCCACCGGAGCCACCTGCGAGGCGTGCCGGGCCGGCAGGTACGCCGAGGTCAGCGTCACGCCCAGCCCGACGACGTACGCCGTCAGCACCGTGGCGGGGGTCAGGTTCAGCACCGAGCCGTCGATCGGCAGGCCGATGGAGGTGAACAGCACGGCCAGGGCACGGGCCAGCCCCAGGCCCAGCAGCAGCCCGGCACTGGCGCCGAACAGCGCGGTGACGGCTGCCTCGAGCAGCACCGAACGGCGTACTTGCGCACGGCTGGCACCCAGGCTGCGCAGCAGTGCGAGCTCGCGGGTGCGCTGGGCGACCAGGATCGAGAAGGTGTTGGCGATGATGAACCCCCCGACGATCACCGCGATGACCGCGAAGGCGCCCAGGAAGATGTCGATGAAGCCGAGGAACTCGCCGACCGCCGACTTCGACTCCTCGGCGGCGATCGAGCCCTCGATCGCCTCGTAGCCGGCGGGTACGACCTTCTCGGCGGCCGCGGCCAGTTGCTGCTGGGTGACCCCCTCGGCGGCGGTCAGTGCGGCCGAGGTGAAGGCGTCGGCACCGCCGAGGAACATCTCCTGTGCCCCGGCGGTGGAGAAGATGACCAGCGTCGCGCCCGCGGTTCCCGCACCGGCATTGAACCCTGCCACGCCGACCAGCTCGAGCTCGGTGGTGACGGGTCCGCTGCCGTCGACCCCGGGCGGGATGACGGTGACCCGGTCACCCACTTCGTAGCCGGCGTTCTCGGCCGCGGTGCCGTCGAGCGCGATCTCGTCGGTGGCCTCGGGCCAGCGGCCGTCCTCGAGCGCCAGGATCGGCTCGCCGTCCATGTTGGGGGTGGCGGTGTAGTTGAAGGAGAGCGTGGGGGCGCCGCCGGTGCCGATCAGCTTCATGTCGGGGTCGAGCACGTAGAGCCCCAGCCCGTCGACGCTGCCGTCGGCGGCGGCCACCTCGGGCAGGGCGGCCAGCTCGGCGATGTCGTCGGGCTCGAGGACCTGGGTGTTGCCGGCGCCGACCGCCTCGAAGGACGAGGTGCCGGCGGGGCGGACCACGGCGTCACTGGTGGAGCCGTCGATGATCCCGTCGAAGGTGGTCGACAGGCCGCTGCTGAAGGTCAGCACCCCGGTCAGGAAGCCGATGCCCAGCACGATGGACAGCGTGCTCATCGCCAGGCGCGCCTTGCGCGCCAGCAGGCTGCGCCAGGTCAGGCGGAGCACGACTCAGCCCGCCGGCGGCGGCACGGGCGCCGGCTGCAGGCGCCGCATCCGCTCCAGCACCGTGTCGCGGTCGGGGTCGCGCAGCTCGTCGACGATCCGTCCGTCGGCCAGGAAGAGGATGCGGTCGGTGTACGCCGCAGCCACCGGGTCGTGGGTCACCATCACGATGGTCTGCCCGAAGTCGTCGACGCTGCGTCGCAGGAACGCCATCACCTCCGCGGAGCTGGTCGAGTCGAGGTTGCCGGTCGGCTCGTCGGCGAAGACGATCGCGGGTCGGCTGACCAGGGCTCGGGCGCACGCCACCCGTTGCTGCTGGCCACCCGAGAGCTCGCTGGGACGGTGTCCCAGGCGGGGGCGCAGTCCGACCGCGTCGACGACCGTGTCGAACCAGGTCTGCTCGGGCTTGCGGCCGGCCAGGTCGAGGGGGAGCAGGATGTTCTCCTGCGCGGTCAGGGTCGGGATCAGGTTGAAGGCCTGGAAGACGAAGCCGATCTTCTCGCGGCGCAGTGCCGTGAGCCGCGTGTCGTTCAGCCCCTGCAGGGGCGTGCCGTCGACGGCGACCGCGCCGCTGCTCGGGGTGTCGAGCGCGGCCAAGCAGTGCATGAGCGTCGACTTGCCCGAGCCCGAGGGGCCCATGATGGCGGTGAACTCGCCGCGTTGCAGGTCGACGCTGACCCCGTCGAGTGCGCGTACCTGGGCCTCGTCGACGCCGTAGACCTTGGTCAGGTCGTGGGCGCTGGCCGCGGGTGAGGCCGGGGCGACGGGCGAGTGGGCGGCGGTGGTCTGGGCCATCTCCCGAGTCTGGCAGCGAGCCGCTCTGTCGTGAAGGCAGCGATGGCGACTCCGCCGGCTTCGCCCACGAGCCCGTCGGGGCGATCGCCGGAGCGCCCAGACCGTGGGCTTCTCGGGGACCGGGCGCCTCGGGATACTAGGCTGTGCCCCGACCGAATTCGCTTGCCCCAGCGTGACCTCCAGGAGGAACTGGTGACCTACGTCATCGCCCAGCCGTGCGTCGACCTCAAGGACCGCGCGTGCGTCGACGAATGCCCCGTCGACTGCATCTACGAGGGCAAGCGGATGCTCTACATCCACCCCGACGAGTGCGTCGACTGCGGTGCCTGCGAGCCGGTCTGCCCCGTCGAGGCGATCTTCTACGAGGACGACACCCCGGAGCAGTGGAAGGACTTCTACAAGGCGAACGTCGAGTTCTTCGACGACCTCGGCTCCCCCGGTGGTGCCGCCAAGATGGGCGAGATCGACAAGGACCACCCGGTCGTCGCGGCGATGCCGCCCCAGTCGCACGACGAGTGACCCCGGTGCGTCCGGTGGGGGTCGTCTCGGGGCGACTGCCGGACTTCCCCTGGGACCACCTCACGGCGTACGCCGAGCGCGCCCGCAGCCACGCTGACGGGATCGTCGACCTCTCGGTCGGCACCCCGGTCGACCCGACTCCCGCTGTCGTCCAGGCTGCGCTGGTGCGGGCCGCGGACTCGCCCGGGTACCCCACGACGATCGGCCGCGTCGAGACCCGCCAGGCCTGCATCGACTGGCTGTCCCGCCGCCACGGCGTCACCGGCCTCGGCCTGGACGGCGTACTGCCGGTGATCGGCTCCAAGGAGCTGATCGCCTCGATGCCGGGCCATCTGGGTCTCGGCGCCGACGACCTGATCGTCTTCCCCGAGCTCGCCTACCCGACGTACGAGGTCGGCGCGGCCCTGGCCGGTGCCCGGTCGCGGGCCGCCGACTCGCTCACGGCGCTCGGGCCCGAGACCCCCGCGCTGCTCTGGCTCAACTCGCCCGCGAACCCGTCCGGCCGGGTGCTCCCCGTCGAGCACCTCAAGAAGGTCGTCGACTGGTGCCGGGAGCGCGGCACCATCCTGGTCTCCGACGAGTGCTACCTCGAGTGCGCCTGGGACGTCGAGCCGGTCTCGGTCCTGCACCCGGCCGTCAGTGGCGGCTCGCACGAGGGCATCCTCGCCGTGCACTCGCTCTCGAAGCGCTCCAACCTGGCCGGCTACCGGTGCGCCTTCGTGGCGGGCGACCCCGCCCTGGTCGGCGAGCTCCTCGCGGTCCGCAAGAACCTCGGACTGCAGATGCCCGGCCCCCAGCAGGTGGCGATGGCGGCCGCGCTCGACGACGACGACCACGTCGAGGAGCAGCACGCGCGCTACGCCGTACGGCGTTCGGTGCTGCGCACCGCGCTCGAAGGGGCCGGGTTCCGGATCGATCACTCCGAGGCGTCGCTCTACCTGTGGGCGACCCGCGGCGAGGACTGCTGGACGACGGTCTCGGACCTGGCGGACCTCGGCATCCTGGTCGCGCCCGGCAGCTTCTACGGCGTCGCCGGTCAGCGCCATGTCCGGGTCGCGTTCACCGCGACCGACGAGCGGGTGGCTGCGGCGGCCGAGCGCCTGGCCGCGAACGCCCGCCCGGGCCGCTGATGCTGGAGCGCTTCCGCGCCCGCTCGATCTGGTGGTTCGTGGGCCTGGCGATCTTCCTGGCCTTCGTCCCGGTCTCGACCCCGGTGCTGATCGGGCTCTACGCCCTGCTGTTCGTGGCCTTCTGGGCGCCCTTGATGTTCCGCACCGGTCGCTCCTTCCGGCAGGGCTACCGCGGCGAGCGCTGAGCGCCCTCCACCCCTCAGCGGTGAACGGCGCCCCCTTCGCGCAACCAGTACGACGCCGCTCCCTGCACGGCCAGCGAGTGCCGCGGGTCACGACCGATCTCGTGCAGCCGTGGGTCCTGGGCCATCCCGACGGCCCGCATGACGAGCTGCTGCTGGGTGGCGTCGCCGGCCAACCCCGCGTTCAGCTGGTCGTCCTCAGGCGGTGCCCCTGCCGCGCGGCCAGCAGGTAGCCGGTCCTGACCTGCCAGGGGTCGGACGAGGCGAGCCACCGGGCCGGGTCGGCATGCTCGGCCGGGACCCCCAGCATCGGCACCCGGGACCGGGCGCTCTCCCGGATGGTGGCCTCGATGCTGTCGCACAGGGCCACCTCGAGCAGCTCGACGGAGACCCCGGCGGCGTAGGGCGAGGAGCGGATCAGCATGCAGGCCAGGGAGATCCGTGGCCCGCGGAAGTCGAACAGTGCCTCGAACAGCAGCCGGGTCAGCATCGGCTCCTCGCCGAGCCCGGCGGTGTCCGCGGAGGCGGCAGCCAGCCGAGCGGCGAGGGCGTGGTGGACGTTGCGCCGCGTGGTGGTCCAGTCGCGCGGTCCCGGCGCTGCCTGCAACTGGCCCGCCAGACGGGGACGCAGGGAGGTGCGCAGGGCCGGCGGCAGCGTCCGGAAGAGCTGGGTGAGCAGGGCGCGGCGATCGGGGTCGGCGTCGGCGCGCTCGAAGGCGGACAGGAAGGGCTGTTCGAGGGCCCACCAGTCGTCGGGGTCGAGCCCGCCCACACTGCGCATGTTCTGCACCATCACCTCGCCGGCCCGGACCAGGGAGGTCGAGTCGTGGTTCAGCAGCTCGCCGGCCCAGGTCAGCAGGCTCGGGGTGGGGAGCTCGGAGACGACGCTCGCGAGGTCCAGGACCTCCTGGGCGTCGGGCGCCATCACCCTCTCCCGGACGACCGCGGCCACGACATCGGCGTACGGGCTGCAGCGCAGCAGCGCCAGGGCCTCGTAGCGGGTCACGTACGCGGTCCCGTGACTGCGACCGAGCTCGCTGGCCAGGCGCCGGACCAGCGGCGTCATCTGGGAGATCGGCAGGCCGAACCCGCGGGGTACGACGTGCTGACGGGCGAAGCGCAGCCAGTCGCCGCCGCTCGGGCTCGCCCCGCAGACCGCGTCGACCAGGTTGCTGAACCGGGCGAGGTCCAGCGGCGCGGGCTCGGGGCCACGATCGACCGGCGCGTAGTCGAAGGTGCGGCAGAGAACATCGACGACCCCGCGCAGTTGGCCGTCCTCGAGGCCGAGGAGCTGCTCGTAGCCGTCGATCAGGGAGCCGTCGCGCAGGCCGCTGGTCTCCAGGCGGCTGACCGATGCCGCGGAGATCGGCGTTCCGCGGCGGCTCAGGCCGGCGGCCATGGCGCGCAGGTCGACGCCGTGCGCGATGCGTGAGGTGCGCAGCAGCCACCCGATCCGGGCGGGCAGGTCGATGCGGGGGCCGTCGAGCGGGGTGGAGTCCTGCAGGACGGCCGGGAGTCGGGACACCGCGGAATTGTTGCACGGACGGCGATCGGTGCAACAACATCGGGATCGCCGGGCGGCCCGGCCTACATTCTCCCCGGCCACGCTGCTCGGGGGAGCGGCGTGGGGGTACTCGGCCCCCTCCCGGGCCGACACCGTGAGGTGGCCCGTGCCGCTGCGTCGACGTACGTCATGTCGGGGGGACGCAGCGTCGCGGGCCACCCTCCGGCCGTCAGTCGAAGACGTCCACGTGGACGTGGTCGCGATGCTCGAGGACCGCGCGGTCGCCTGGACTCTCCGGTGGGTCGTAGGCCCGCCACCGGTCGTCGCGCCCCGCCTTCCAGATCCGGCCGTCGAAGATCACGGTCTGGATGTCGAGGCGGTCCGCCTGGGCGACGAGGTACTGCGCGATCGCCCACCCGCGACGATTGTTGTCCGGGTTGACCGGGCGCAGGAAGATGTCGATCGCGCGACCCTCGTAATGCGTCGACCCCGGCATGTGCCCGCTGCTCACGCCGCCCGGCGCGAACCCGCCCAGGGCGAGATCCCCGAAGGCTGCCTCGACCGCCCCGCGGACCTTCGCCGCCCTCGGGGTCAGCCCGGCCTCGTCGAGGCGGTCCGGGCCCGGCTCGACGTCGCCGGAGAGGCGGCAGGCGAAGGCGTGCGGCGAGTTCCCGGTCAGCGCGGAGGCGAGCACTCGTGCATCCGCCTCGTGATCGGCGTACGCCTCCGGGAATCCCGAGCGCTGCACGGCCTGGGCGGCCACGGTGATCCGCATCGACTCGTAGCCGTCCACCTTCGCCAGGGCGTCGTAGAAGGCGTTGGTCGCGTAGTAGGGGTTCAGGATCTGCTCGCGGGTGCCCCAGCCCTGCGAGGGCCGCTGCTGGAAGATCCCGAGCGAGTCGCGGTCGCCGCTGTCGAGGTTGTAGATCTTCGACTCCTGGTACGCCGTCGCCAGCGCGATCGAGACCGCCCTGGCCGGCATCCCGCGGCGTACCGCGATCGCGGTGATCAGGGCGGCGTTCTCGGCCTGTTCGACGGCGAGGCTGACCGTGCGACCCTCGACGGTCGCCGTGCACCGATCGCCCCCGAAGTAGGGCGTGCGCTCGCGCAGCACGCCGTACCCGACCGCCGCGACGACGCCCAGGGCGGCGAGCGCCAGCAGTACGCCGCCACGCTTCACGGGTGGTCCTTCACGGCCGGTGCGTCATCGTGCGGGGGGACATCAGGGGCCCGGGTCAGTTCTGGTGCAGGTCGGCGTTGAGCTCGATGCCCTCGCCCTGCCACGGAGTGGCCTCGATGGTCCCGGTGACCGAGTTGCGCCGGAAGAGCACGTTGTTGGCGCCCGAGAGGGTGGCGGCCTTGACGACCTTGGGCTTGCCGTCCATGTCGCTGATGGTCACCTTCGTGCCGGCGGTGACGTAGCAGCCGGCCTCGACCACGCAGTCGTTGCCGAGCGAGATCCCGATCCCGGCGTTGGCGCCCAGCAGGCAGCGCTCGCCGATCGAGATGACCTCCTTGCCGCCGCCCGACAGCGTGCCCATGATCGAGGCGCCGCCGCCGACGTCCGAGCCGTCGCCGACCAGGACTCCGGCCGAGATCCGACCCTCGACCATGGAGGCGCCGAGCGTGCCGGCGTTGAAGTTCACGAAGCCCTCGTGCATGACCGTCGTGCCCTCGGCCAGGTGGGCGCCGAGGCGGACCCGGTCGGCGTCGGCGATCCGGACGCCGGAGGGGATGACGTAGTCGACCATCCGGGGGAACTTGTCGACGCCGAAGACGGTGACGTGCTGACCGGCGGCGCGCAGCCGGGCGCGGGTCAGCTCGAAGCCCTCGATCGCACACGGGCCGGCGGAGGTCCACACGACGTTGGTGAGCAGGCCGAAGACGCCCTCCATCGAGATCGACTGCGGGACGCAGAGCCGGCTCGAGAGTAGGTGCAGGCGCAGCCAGGCGTCCTCGGTGGAGGAGGGGGCGGCGGAGAGGTCGGCGATCTCGACCAGGCGCACCTCGCGCCGTACGCCGCGGACGTCGTCGGTGCCCTCGAGCGCGGTCAGCTCGTCCGGGGCGTCGGCTCCGTCGGCGGAGCCAAGCGCCGGCGAGGGGAACCAGACGTCGAGGACGGTGTCGGAGGAGTCGAGGGAGGTCAGGCCGTAGCCCCAGGCAGAAGAAGTCATGGTGGGGTCAGTCTACGGAGGTCGACTCACTGCCCGGTGCGGCCGTCGATGCACTCGCCGTTCCACGGCTGCCAGGCCTCGGACGCGCCGGCCTTGCCGGCCACGGCGCCGTCGAACCCGACGCTGAACCACCGGTCCAGGTCCCCCGCCCCTCATGGAGGGGCGGAGGGTGGGCTACCTCGACGTCTACCCGATCAGGGTTGTGCCGCTATTCGAACAGGTGTACGATAAGCGTCAGGTTCCAGGCAATAGCCGTCGATGCTGATGGTCTGGTCCCCGACCGCACCCTCGAGGTGCGGTCGCCTCCTCACAGGCGCCCTGCATCGACACCGTGAGAACCCGTTGGTTCTGCCGTGTCGAGATGTAGGAGGTGCCGCGTGGACCGTCATCCCGTGCTGGCCACCGCTGGTGCCCTCACTGACCTGCTGGCCGACCTGGCCGACCTGCCGGTGGAGTTCCTGGCAACGGCGGAGACGGGAGGCGCTGCTCGTCGTCGACCGGGCCGCGGCCCGGCTGGAGAGCCTGCGCCTGCGGTTGGTCGCGGTCGCCGACGACGTCGCCGCCGTCGAGGGGGCTCGCGACGTCGCCGCCTGGCTGGCCGTCCACACGCGTGCCGACCGTGGGAGCAGTCGGCGTGCGCAACGGCTGGCGCACTCGCTCTCGTCGCGCTGGCGGCACCTCGCCGATGCCCTGGCGGCGGGCAGTCTCAACATCGACCAGGTCGAGGTGATCGCCCGGGCGCTCGACGAGCTCCCGGACGACGTGCCCGCCGAGACACGCTCACGCGCGGAGATCCACCTGGTCGAGCAGGCACGGCACTTCGCTCCACACGAGCTGCGGGTGCTGGGCCGACGCATCCTGGACGTGGTGGCCCCGGACCGGGACGAGGACCATGAGCGTCGACCGGTCGAGGCAGAGGAGCGCCGAGCCCGCCGGACGACGCGGCTGGTCAGCCAGGGTCTCGGC
>NZ_JBFIKK010000105.1:0-12089 GCF_041600255.1 Nocardioides sp.
CCTGTTCGAACAAGCACCACGCTACACCCCGCCACGGACAGGACGTCAAGGAACGCATCGAGAACGGCGCAGAACCCCTCGCGAACTCACCCCGGAACCACCGGCGGCTCACCTGCCGGAGCGCGACAGGGCCCGGGGTGGCGCGGAGGAAGAGGGAGGGAGGGAGGGAGGGAGGGAGGGAGGAGCCGCGACCTCAGGCGGTCGGGCGGGCGGCCGGCTCGACGCCGCGCAGGTAGGCACTCGTGTCGCGGTGCCACAGCAGGACCAGCACCACCACGTCGAGGACCAGCGAGACCCACAGCAGGACCTCGAAGGCGACCGGCAGGTCGGTCCGCAGGCCCGACAAGGACCCCAGGGCCACGAAGACCACCAGGACCCCGAGCGAGAGCCGGGCCCAGTTGTGCCCGGTCAGCAGGAACGCGATCAGCACCCAGATCAGGGCGGCGAAGGTGAGGAAGAGGACGATCGCGACCGGCACGAACGCCGGCGGCTGCACGGTCTCGGTGATGGACGGGTGCCCGGACTCCCACGAGCGAACCAGATCCTCGTGCAGGACCACCGTCAGCAAGGCGTTCAGCCCGCTCAACGCCACGATCCCCCACAGGGCACCGACCACCCAGGTGACCGAACGTGGTCGCTGTCGACCCATCTCGAAACTCCTCAGCCTTGAGCCTGCACGGGTCGGGCGCTGGTTAGGGTCGGCCCATGACGACCGAACACCCGACGATCACCCGGTTCCGCGACGAGCACGAGCGCCGCGGCGGCACGGGTGACGTGGTCATTCTGCCCGATGCGGTGCACACCGCTGCACTCGCCGCCGCGGCCCTCGGCTGTGAGGTCGGCGCCATCGCCAACAGCCTCCTCTTCGACGCCGGCGGTACCCCCGTCCTGATCCTCACCTCGGGAGCGCACCGGGTCGACACGGCCAAGGTCGCGGCCCGGATCGGCGTCGACGCCCTGCGCCGCGCGACGCCCGAGTTCGTCCGCGAGCACACCGGACAGGTGATCGGGGGCGTCTCCCCGATCGGCCACCCGGACACGGTGCCCACCTACCTCGACTCCTGGCTGCGTCGCCACGACGTCGTGTGGGCGGCCGCCGGCCACCCTGCCGCCGTCTTCTCCACGACGTACGACGAGCTGGTGGCGATGACCGGCGCGACCGAGATCGAGGTCGACTGATGGCCGGCGTGGAGGTCTGGCTCAACCCCGCCTGCTCCAAGTGCCGCACCGCGGTGGCCGACCTCGAGGCCGCGGGCGTCGCCCACACCGTGCGCCGCTACCTCGACGACCCGCCCAGCGTCGAGGAGCTCGCCGAGGTCGTCGAGCGGCTCGGGCTCGAGCCGTGGGACGTGGCGCGGGACAAGGAGGCCCGCGAGGCCGGCATCGACCTGCCCCGGGAGCCCGACCACCGCGAGGCATGGCTCGAGGCGCTCGTGGCGCACCCGCGAGCCCTGCAGCGACCGATCATCACCGCCGGCGACGGCACCACTGTCGTCGGTCGGGACCCGGAGTCCGTGGCCCGCATCGTCGCCGCGGAGCGCTGAGGCGCCCCGGCACGGACGGGCCGCGCCCCGCTGTCTGCCTGGGATCGCTTCGCCGTAGGGTGCGGGCATGTCGCGCGTGGTGGTCATCGGTGGCGGGTACGCGGGCCTCGCCTCGGCGGCCCGGCTCGCCAAGCTCGGACACCAGGTCACCCTCCTGGAGCGCTCGGCGAGCCTGGGGGGCGCCCTTTCCTTCGAGTCCGAGGGCGGGTTCACCTGGGACGCCGGTCCGAGCTGGACGATGCTGCCGGCCGTGATCCGGGACCTCTTCCGCAAGTCCGGCCGCCCCGTCGAGCGTGAGCTGGACCTGGTCCCCCTCGACGTCATCCGGGAGCACCGCTTCGAGGACGGCACCTCGGTCGCCGTGCCCGGCGGCTCCCGGAGCGCCCAGATCGCTGCCTTCGACGAGCTGGGGCCCGGGCTCGGGCAGCGCTGGGTCGACCACGTCGCCGGCTTCGGTGAGCAGTGGGAGGTGCTGCGCCGCAACTACCTCGAGACACCGTGGGACCGCGACCACCTGCCCCGCGAGCTGGCCCGACTGCTCAACAGCCGCCAGACCCTGCACCGCTCGCTGCGGCGGGCCTTCTCCGACGAGCGGCTCCAGCTCGTGGCCGGGCACCCGTTCGTCGCCGAGGGCCACGACCTGCGCAACGTGCCCGCCTGGCTCGGGGTGACGTCGTACGTCGAGCAGCGCTTCGGCGCCTGGACGGTGCCCGGCGGGATGGCCACCCTCGGGACCGCCCTGGCGGACCGGATGGCGACCCGCAAGGTCGACGTGCACACCGAGACCGAGGCCTTCGACCTGGTGCTCCGCGAAGGACGGGCCGTGGCCGTGACGTCCTCCGGCGGCGAGTTCGACGCCGACGTCGTGGTCTGCGCCATCGACCCGCGCCGACTTCCGGCCCTGGCCCACCACGTACGTCGCACGATGCCGGCGATCCCACCGGTGGTCAGCCACCTCGGGCTCGACGGCGACCTGCCCGACCTACCGCACGAGCTCGTGCTGCACGGCGACCCGAGCATCGTCGTCCGCACCGGTGGACAGGCACCCGACGGCGCACAGGCCTGGACCGTGCACGGGCGGGGTCGGCTGGCCGAGGACATCCTGCGGGCGCTGGCCCGGCACCGGATCGACGTCCGCAAGAATGTGGTGGTCCGGATCGACCGCTCGCCTCGCGACCTGGTCGAGCGCTGGGGCGGCTCTCCGCTCGGCGTGCTCTGGCAGGGCCGGGTCACCACCCGTCGTCGGCTGGGTCCGGACACCCCGATCCCCGGGGTCTACGCCGCCGGTGCGCACGCCACGCCCGGCGCCGGACTGCCGTTCGTCGGACTGTCGGCCGCGCTGGTCGCCCAGGCGGTCGGCGAGGCCTGATCGGCCTCAGACGGTGATCTGCAGTGCCGCGAAGATCTCCAGCGTCGCCTTGGACCGGTTCAGCGTGTAGAAGTGCAGGCCCGGCGCTCCCCCGGCCAGCAATGCCTCGCAGAGCTCCGCCGCCACGGCGATGCCCTCGGCGCGCAGCGCGACCGGGTCGTCCTCGTGCGCGGCCACCCGGGCCACCACCTCGGTCGGCACCTCCCGACCGGAGAGCTCGGCCATCCGCTTGATCTGGTTGAGGTTCGTGATCGGCATGATCCCCGGCAGGATCGGGATCTCGACCCCGGCAGCCCGCCCGCGCTCGACGAGACCGAAGTAGTCCGAGGCCCGGAAGAACATCTCGGTGATCGCGAACTCGGCGCCGGCGCGCTGCTTGTTGAGCAGCACCTGGACGTCGTGCTCCAACGAGGTCGCCTCACGGTGCCCCTCGGGGAAGGCCGCGACGCCCACGCTGAAGCCGCCGACCTCACGGGCCAGCGCGACCAGTTCGTCGGCGTAGGTCAGCCCTCCCTCGGTGGCGGTCCACGGGGTCCCGGGACCACCGGCGGGGTCGCCGCGCAGGGCGAGCACGTTGTGCACGCCGGCGGCGTCGTACGAGGCGAGGATGCCTCGCAGCTCCTCGCGGGTGTGGCCGACACAGGTCAGGTGCCCCATCGGGGTCAGCGTGGTCTCGTGCGCGATCCGCCCGGTCACCCGGACCGTGGTGTCGCGCGTGGAGCCGCCGGCGCCGTACGTCACCGAGACGAAGGTGGGCCGGTAGGGCTCGAGCGCCCGGATGGCGCGCCAGAGCTGCTCCTCCCCCGCCTCGTCCTTCGGTGGGAAGAACTCGAAGGAGAAGGAACGCTCTCCGTCGCGGATCAGCTGCCCGATCCCCCGTGTGCGGTCCTCTGCCATGGCGGAAGTCTAGGTTCCGCTCCCCACCGGCCCGGGGAACGTCCAGATTCCGTACCTGACTACGCTCGGGTCCGTGACGAGCAGTGGCGAGTGGGACAGCTCCGAGTTCCGTGACCGCGTCCAGGCCGCGCTCGACACGTTCCTCACCGAGCAGACCACGCGGCTCGCTCCGCTCGGCGACGACGCCTCCCGGCTGCTCGACGAGGCCCGCACGTCGGTCTCCGGCGGCAAGCGTTTCCGAGCGGCGTTCTGCTACTGGGGCTACCGGGCGGTGAACCCCGAGGTCGTCGACGAGGACGCGCTGATCCGGGCCTGCGCGGCGCTCGAGCTGCTGCACGCCAGCGCCCTGGTGCACGACGACCTGATGGACGCCTCCGACACCCGCCGCGGTCGCCCCGCCACGCACCGCCAGTTCGATGCCGACCACCGGGCTGCCCGCTGGCGCGGCAGTCCGGAACAGTACGGCGCCGCGGCCGCGATCCTGCTCGGCGACCTGCTGCTGAGCTGGGCCGACGAGCTGCTCCGTCGCTGTGGCCTGCCGCACGAGCAGGTCTCCGCCGCACTCGACCTCTTCGACCTGTGCCGCTCGGAGGTCATCGCCGGGCAGTTCCTCGACGTCTCGGTGCAGGCGCGCGGCCACGCGGACGTCGACACCGCGATGACGGTGCTGCGCTACAAGTCGGCCAAGTACTCGATCGAGCGTCCGCTGCACGTGGGCGCCGCCCTGGCCGGCGGCTCGCCCGAGACGATCCGTGCGCTCTCCGGGTTCGGCCTTCCGCTCGGCGAGGCCTTCCAGCTGCGCGACGACCTGCTCGGCGTCTTCGGCGACCCGGAGACCACCGGCAAGCCCGCCGGCGACGACCTGATCGAGGGCAAGCGCACGGTGCTGGTCGCACTCGCCCTGGACGCGGCGAACCGTGAGGACGCCGCGCTGCTCGACCGCTCACTCGGGACGCCGCTCGACGAGACCCGCGTCCAGCAGTTGCGGGCGATCATCGACTCATCGGGCGCCCACGCCCAGGTGGAGGAGGTCATCGGGCACCTGGCGGACCGGGCCCTGGTGGCACTGGAGCGCAGCGACCTCGACGACCACGCCAGCGGCGTACTCCGCGACCTGGCCTCGGCCGCCACCCAGCGCCTGGTCTGACCGCACGGCCGCTTGCCAGGCGGAGGCCGGTCAACGAGCGGCGAGCCGGTAGCGGGTGGTGGTCATGCCGGAGTCGGTGGTGGAGGTCCCGAGGTGGATCAGTCGGGTCTCGGCCGGCATCCGGTGGAAGAGCGGCAGGCCGTCGCCCAGGATGACCGGGGCGCGGGAGATGACGAGCTCGTCGATCAGACCTCGCCCGAGGAACTCGGTCACGACCTGGCCCCCGTCGACGTAGACCTGGGTGGCGTGCTCCTCGTCGAGGAGGGCGCAGGCGTCGTCGACGGAGGCGACCACCGTGATCCGCTCGTCACGACCCGGGGTCAGCGTGGTGCTGATGACCACGGTCCGGAAGTGCTCGTACGGCCAGAAGCCGAAGGTGAGCACCTTCTCGTACGTGGCCCGGCCCATCACCAGATGGGACACCCCTTCAGTGAAGGCGTCGTAGTCGGGGGGTGCGTCCTCGCCTGCATGTGCCGCCGCGTGGCGGGATTCGGCGGGTGGGTCGGTGAGCCAGTCGAGGCCACCGTCGGGTTGGGCGATGTATCCGTCGACGCTGGTGGCGATGAACACCAGCCCCGTCCAGTCGCGTGGTGCCGTCCTCATGTCAGGGCCTCCAGAAGTGCTCGCGTCGTGATGGCCGGATCCATGCCGGATCGGCGCGCTTCGCCCAATGGGAGCACACCCGTGAGAGCGGCTCAGTCGAGCTCGGGCACACCGATCGGCTCCGGGCCGTCGCCGCGGAGCAGGACGGCGAAGGCGCCTCCGCGCTCGGCGTTGACCCGCGTGCCCAGCACGGTCAGGGCCACGGAGAACGCCCGCTCCTCGGCACGGGCGAACGGACCCCAGCCGTCCCAGAGCAGGACCGTGCCCTCGGAGTCGTCAGCAGCGACGTCGGTCAGGCAGTCGGCCAGCGCGTCGAAGTTGCGGCCGTAGTGCTCGGGGAACTGCAGCGCCGCCCCGATCGCCTCGAGGACCTCGGCCTTGGTCTCGGTGGTCCAGCCGTCCAGGTGCGCGAAACGCCAACCGGCGTGCTCGACCGTGCGGCGTACGTCGGCGACGTCGAAGTGCGCCCGCCACCGGTAGAGACCCGGGGAGACCCGCCCGGCCAGCAGCGCGGCGAGCCCGCTCACCGTCGGATCCGCTCGAAGGACTCGTAGTGGTCGGCCGTCCAGTAGAACTCGCCGGCCAGCCCGGTCACGAT
Organism: Nocardioides sp.; assembly: GCF_041600255.1. Classification (GTDB taxonomy): domain Bacteria; phylum Actinomycetota; class Actinomycetes; order Propionibacteriales; family Nocardioidaceae; genus Nocardioides. Next base: position 6,159 of record NZ_JBFIKK010000105.1, read on the forward strand.
CCGACGGGCCCCGCGGTGCGAGAGACCGGGGGTGTCGACGGTGTACTCACGGTAGTGACCCCGCTGCCGGTCGGGCAGGATCTGCTCGAAGTTGCCGAAGATCCCGTCGTCCTGGTCGTAGGGGTACGGCCCGCCGTCGTCGATCCGGTCCAGGGTGTCCCACGCCTGGGGCGGCAGGTCGGCCTCGTCGATCCAGGGCAGCCCGCTGACCGGGTCGACCTGTTCGGAGGCGCCTGGCGTGCTCGAGCCCGTCGGGCTGCTCGTCGCGGTCGGGCTGCTCGTCGCGGTCGGCTGGGCGGTGGTCGGTCCCGTCGGGTCGTCGGCCTGGAGCCACCAGAAGACGGCCCCGGCCAGGGCCGCGACCAGCAGGGTGACCAGACGCCGCCGGTCGGTCATCGCGTTGCTCAGAGCGCCATCGCCTGGGCGCGGCGCTTGACCTCGGAGCCGCGGTTCTCGCGCAGTGCGTCGATCGGACGCCCCGGCAGGTCGAGGTCGGTGAAGAGCCACGCGATGCACTCGCGGTCGTCGTAGTGACCGTCGTGCAACATGGTGAGCAGGCCGGGCAGGCCCTTGACGACGAGGCCGTCCTGGATGAAGTCGGCCGGGATCTGCTGGCCGGCGCCGGGCCGCGGGACGGCGGCGGCGAGCTCGTGCTCGCGGATCATCGTGCGCACCTTGGCGACGGTGACCCCCAGCTCGGCGGCGGCTGCCGCCCAGTCGATCCAGTCGGGGACCAGTGCGCCGAGGTCGATGTCGTGTGCACCAGATTCACTCATGGGGGCAACTCTTCCACCTGCGGCACGCGCAGAGAAACCCTCGCACGCCACGCCCGGGGTGCCTGAGCGCCGCTCCGGGCTCGCGGATCCGTACGATTGGGGTCCCGGATCCTTCCCCGTCCGGTCGCAGGAGGCTCGCCGTGCAGTCAGATCAGCACGCCCGCAAGGGCGGCGACGCTGCCATCAGCGACCCCATCACCGGCCGCCTGCTGGACGGTCGCTACCGGATCGGCCCGCGGATCGCCCGCGGCGGCATGGCCAGCGTCTACGAGGCCACCGACATCCGGCTCGACCGCACCGTCGCGGTGAAGGTGATGCACCCCGGCCTCGGCGACGACGACGAGTTCGCGGCCCGTTTCGTGCGCGAGGCGCGCGCGGCCGCCCGCCTCTCCCACCCCCACGTGGTCGCGGTCTACGACCAGGGCGACGAGCACGGCACGGTCTACCTGGCGATGGAGCTGATCGAGGGCCACACCCTGCGCGACGTCATCCGCAAGGAGAGCCCGATGGCGCCCGGCAAGGCGCTGGCCCTGCTCGAACCGGTGGTGGCCGCCCTCGCCGCCGCGCACCGGGCCGGCCTGATCCACCGTGACATCAAGCCGGAGAACGTGCTGATCGCGGACGACGGTCGGATCAAGGTGGCCGACTTCGGGCTGGCCAAGGCCGTCAGCGCCGACACCCAGCACACCGCCACCGGCGGCGTGCTGATCGGCACGGTCTCCTACCTGGCCCCTGAGCTGGTCGTCGACGGTCGCGCCGACCCCCGCGCGGACGTGTACGCCGCCGGCGTCGTGCTCTACGAGATGCTCACCGGCGAGAAGCCGCACGAGGGCGAGTCCCCGATCCAGGTCGCCTACAAGCACGTGCACGAGGACGTGCCGCCTCCGTCCCGACTGGTGCCCGAGCTCCCGGCGTACGTCGATGCGCTCGTCGCGCGCGCCACCGCCCGGGATCGCAGCCAGCGGCCCGCCGACGCGAGCGTCCTGCTCCACCAGCTGCACCGGGTGGCCTCGGCGGTGGCCGACGGCGTGCCCGACGACCCGGAGCTGACCGCCGACCTGGCCCCGCTGCTGCTGCACCCCGACTCCGGCACGCCGCTCGACGAGCGCGGGGTCCGGACCGACACCGCGCCCGAGCCGTTCGACCGCGCCGACCTCGACGACCTGCGCGCCACCGCCCGACTCTCGGGCCACCCGAGCGAGATCGAGCAGGCGCTCGCGGTCCCACCTGCCCCGGCCCGCGCGCCGCGACGTACGCGACGCCCACGCCGACCGCGCCGACCCGGGCGTTCTCGCCGTGGCCTCGCGCTGCTGCTGGTCGCCCTGCTGCTGGCGATCAGTGCCGGTCTCGGAGCCTGGTGGTTCGGTTACGGCCGCTACACCTCGACCCCGGCGGTCATCGGCCTGGCTCGGGCGGCCGCCGTGGAGAAGATCGAGGCCGCGGGCCTGGCGGCGGAGCTCGGCGAGCCGGCGTACTCCGAGACCGTGCCGGCCGGGCGGGTGCTGGACACCGACCCCGACCCCGGCGTCCGGATCCTCGGCGGCGCGAGCGTCACCCTGGTGATCTCGCTGGGCAAGGAGCGCTACGACGTGCCCGCGATGCGCGGGATGAGCGTCGACGAGGCGCAGGACGCCCTCACCGCGACCAACCTGGGCTTCGGTAAGACCGTCGAGCGCTACTCCGAGAAGGTGCCCGCGGGCACCGTGCTCGGCAGCAACCCGAAGAAGGGCACCACGCTGCGCCCGGACACGGCCGTCGACCTCGTGGTCAGCCAGGGTCCGCGCCCGATCACGGTGCGCGACTTCACCGGCAAGGACGCCGACCTCGCCGAGCGCAAGCTGACCGGCAAGGGCCTCGAGGTCGAGCGCGGCGCCGCGGAGTTCAGCGACACCGTGCCCGAGGGCCACGTCGTCGCCCAGTCCCCCCGCAGCGGCACGCTCTTCCGCGGTGACACCGTGCGGCTCGTCGTCTCCAAGGGGCCCCAGCTCGTCGAGGTGCCCAGCGGTCTGATCGCCTCAGGGGTCAAGGACGCGACCTCGCGGCTGGAAGCCCTCGGCTTCGTGGTGAACGTGGAGCGCGACCGCAACTACATCGGGATCGGCTACGTCTTCCGGGTCGACCCGAAGTCGGGCTCGATGGTGCCCAAGGGCAGCACGATCACGCTCTACCTGATCTGACCCCGTTCGACCGCGACCGGTTCGACGGTGTCGATTGTGGTCGGATCCCCGCCCCCGACTAGCGTTCCGCCATGCTCGACGCCGCCCTCCGCAACCCCGTCGGAACCCACGTGCAGGTGGGTAAGGGCTTGGCCTCCGGCGCTCTCACGTCGGCCGACGAGCTCGGCTGCGAAACCCTGCAGATCTTCGTGGGCAACCCCCGCGGGTGGGCCCTCTCGGCCGGCAACCCGGCCGAGGACGCCGCCTTCCGCACCGCCCTCGAGACCCGCGGCCTGCGCGCGTTCATCCACGCGCCGTACCTGGTGAACCTGGGCTCCCCCACCCCGGCGACGTACGAGAAGTCGGTGGCGGTCGTCGCGCACAACCTGCTGCGTGCCGCGCAGATCGGTGCCGAGGGCGTCGTGGTGCACACCGGCTCCTTCGTCGATCCCTCCGCCGACCCGGCCGAGAGCGAGCAGCGGTACGCCGCCGCGATGCGCCAGGTCCGCGACGGGCTGCTGCCGCTGCTCGAAGGCCTCGGTGACCAGACCGCTCCCTGGTTGCTCCTGGAGCCGACCGCCGGTCAGGGCCGCTCCCTGTGCGCCGGGGTCGAGGACCTCGATCCCTATCTGCGCGCGCTCGACCTGCACCCCAAGGCCGGCATCTGCCTGGACACCTGCCACGTCTTCGCTGCCGGCGCCCCGCTCGACGAGCCGGGCGGCGCGACCGCCACGGTCGACCGGATCGTCGAGATCGGCGGCGAGGGACGGCTGCGCCTGATCCACGCGAACGACTCGATGGACGTGCGCGGTGCGTTCAAGGACCGCCACCAGAAGATCGGCCAGGGCCACATCGGCACCGCCGCCTTCAGCGAGCTCTTCGCCCACCCCGCCACCGCCGGCGTGCCGTTCATCCTGGAGACCCCGGACTCCCGGAACGCCGACAACGTGGACATCCCGCTGCTCAAGCGGCTGCGAGCCGAGTCCCTCGGGTGAGCGCCACCTCCACGCCCCTCACGCCGCCGCTCCCCACCGATCGACGCACCGGGCTGCTCGCCACGCTCGCCCTGCTGGCCATGACGGCCTGCTGGGGATCGACGTTCTTCCTGATCAAGGACCTGCTCGACCGGGTGCCCACCCTGGACTTCCTGGCCGTGCGCTTCGCGATCGCCGCCGCGGTGATGCTGGCGATCGCACCCCGCACCGTCCAGCGGCTCTCTCCCGAGTTGCGGCGGCGCGCGGTCGTCCTCGGCCTGCTCTACGGGGTCGCCCAGATCCTGCAGACCGCCGGGTTGGCGCACACGCCCGCCAGCGTCTCCGGCTTCATCACCGGGATGTACGTGATCTGCACCCCGCTGCTCGCCGCCCCGCTGCTGCGCACCCGGATCACCCCGATGACCTGGGTCGCGGTCCTGCTGGCCACCGCCGGCCTCGGCGTCCTGACCCTGGACGGCCTCAGCATCGGGTACGGCGAGTCGATCACCCTGGTCGCAGCCGTGCTCTACGCGCTGCACATCGTGGGCCTGGGCGCCTGGGCGAGCGCACGCGACGCGCTGGGCATGACGATCGTGCAGATCACCGTGATCGCGGTGGTCTGCCTGGTCGCCACCGCGCCCGACGGGCTGGTCCTGCCGAACACCGGCGCCGACTGGCTCTCCGTGGTCTACATGGCCCTCTTCGCGGGCGCCCTGGCCCTGGTCGGGCAGACCTGGGCGCAGGCCCACCTGACCCCCACCCGGGCCGCGATCATCATGAGCATGGAGCCGGTCTTCGCGGCCTTCTTCGCCGTGCTGCTCGGCGGCGAGTCGCTGACCGCCCGGATGCTGACCGGCGGCGCGATGGTGCTGGTGGCGATGCTGGTGGTCGAACTGGTTCCGCGTCGCAAGATCGAGGCCGAGGTCCAGCACATCGCCGTGTGAGGCCCTGCCGCCGGCTCACATGCTGGCAGCGGGAGGGCCACCGGCGGCCGGTCGACTAGCGTTCCACCGCCGGTCACCCACCACTCGAAGGACACACCATGGTCGTCGTCATGTCGCCCGATGCCACGGACGAGGACGTCGCGAACGTCGTCGCCCGCGTCGAGGGAGTCGGCGGCGAGGCCTTCGTCTCCAAGGGCGTGGTCCGCACCATCATCGGACTGGTCGGGGACATCGAGTCCTTCCACCACCTCAACCTGCGCACCCTGCGCGGCGTGGCCGACGTGCACCGGATCTCGGACCCCTACAAGCTGGTCAGCCGCCAGCACCACGCCGAGCGTTCGACGGTGTGGGTCGGCAGGCCCGGCCACCAGGTGCCGATCGGCCCCGACTCGTTCACGTTCATCGCCGGGCCGTGCGCCGTGGAGACCCCCGAGCAGACGCTGGGCGCCGCCCGGATGGCCAAGTCCGCCGGGGCCACGATCCTGCGCGGCGGGGCGTTCAAGCCGCGGACCTCGCCGTACGCCTTCCAGGGCCTGGGCCTGGCGGGCCTCGAGATCCTGGCCGACGTGGGCGCTGCGACCGGGCTGCCGACCGTGACCGAGGTGGTCGATGCCCGGGACGTCCCGATGGTGGCCGAGCACGTCGACATGCTCCAGGTCGGCACCCGGAACATGGCCAACTTCGGCCTCCTCCAGGCCGTCGGCGGCTCGGGCAAGCCGGTGCTGCTCAAGCGCGGGATGACCGCCACCATCGAGGAGTGGCTGATGGCGGCCGAGTACATCGCCCAGCGCGGCAACCTCGACGTCGTCCTGTGCGAGCGGGGCATCCGCACCTTCGAGCCCTCGACCCGCAACACCCTGGACATCTCTGCGGTCCCGGTCGTCCAGGCGACCAGCCACCTGCCGATCATCGTGGACCCCTCGCACGCCGCCGGCCGCAAGGACCTCGTCGTACCGCTCTCCCGGGCCGCGATCGCCGTGGGCGCCGACGGCATCATCGTCGACGTCCACCCCGACCCGGAGTCGGCCCTGTGCGACGGCCCGCAGGCGCTGCTCGGCGCCGAGCTGCGCGAGCTCGCCCA
>NZ_JBFIKK010000106.1:0-11672 GCF_041600255.1 Nocardioides sp.
CAGCGTCCTCGACGCCACCAGCACCGAGACGGTCAACGAGGCCGACTTCCCGCAGACCGACCCGGACGGCCGTCGCTTCCGACACCTCCCGCTGCGCAACACGAACAAGAAGTTCAACCCGACCACCGCACGGACCCTGCACTTCACGCTGTGGGGAGACCCGGTTACCGGGCAGGTCCGCACCACTCCCTTCGAGGGCGCCCAGGAGATCGGCCCCGTCTTCGGGGACGGGCGACCCGCGGTATGGCGGTGGAGCCGACCGCTGATCGACGAGCGCCCCGCCGACCTGGTCTGCCGGGTCGTCAAGGGTCGGCTGGGGGAGCGGGTCGACGTCTTCCAGAAGGACTGGCTGCACGTCGACCGCCGCAAGAAGCTGCGCACGATCTGGTTGGCCGAGGAGATCGGCTCCACCGACACCGCGGTCGCCGAGCTCAAGGAGATCCTCGGCCACGTCTTCGAGTCACCGAAGCCCACCGGCCTGGTCCGACGGATCCTCTCCACGATGCCCGACGACGCCCGCGTGCTCGACTTCTTCGCCGGCAGCGGCACCACCGGGCACGCGGTGGCGCTGCAGAACGCCGCCGACGGCGGCACTCGGCACTGCGTCTCGGTGAACGTCGCCGAGCCGACCCGCGTCGGCTCCAACGCGCAGCTCGCGGGCTACGCGACGGTCGCCGACATCACCCGGGCCCGGCTCCGGGCGGTCGCCGCGCACGTCGGCGGCGGTCTGGTCGAGGCCTGAGCCCGGCTCAGAGACCGGCGGCCTTCTCCAGCGCCGCCACCTCGTCGTCGAGGTGGCTGAGCAGTCGCTGCAGGTGCGGCACCGTACGCCGGCAGCCGGTCAGCCCGAACGCCATCTTCCCGTCGTACGACGTGCAGGTGATGTTCAGCGCCATCCCGTTGATCGGGATGGAGAGCGGGTAGGTGCCGGTCAGCTTGGCGCCGTTCCAGTAGTGCGTGGTCTTGGGACCGGGCACGTTGGAGATGATCAGGTTGTACGGCGGCCGAACGATCCCCTGCATCCGCAGGATCGGCGCGAGGATCGCCGGGGCCTGGCCCAGCGCACTCATCGCCATGATCTGCACCGGCGTCATCGAGGAGAGCGCTTCCTTGCCGTCCTTCATCGAACGGTGGATCTTGCGCAGCCGGTCGGCGGGGTCGTGCAGGTCCGTGGCGAGCTGCACCATCACCGAGCCGACCGCGTTGCCGCCGTCGGCCGACGCCAGCTGGGACTGCTTGGCGTTCAGCCCGACGGGCACCATCGCGACCAGCGGTGCCTCGGGGAGGGCGTCGAGCTCGAGCAGGTAGGTCCGCATCGCGCCCGCGCACATGGCGAGGACGACGTCGTTCAGCGTGGTGCCGGTGACCTTGCCGATCGCCCGCAGGCGCTCGATCGGCCAGTCCTGGGCGGCGAACCGACGCGAGCCGGTGATCGACTGGTTGAGGATCGTGCGGGGAGCGTAGAGCGACAGCGCGGAGGTCTCGTTGCGCAGGCCCTTGCTGATCGTCTTGACCAGGGCGCCCGGCATCCCGGCCGCCTCGGCGGTGATGCCGAGTGCGCTGCGCAGCGCGGCGGTGGGGATCTCCGCCAGCGAGCGGTCGGAGGACTTGTCGGTGGCCGGGCGTTGGGCCCGGTAGCCCCAGGGCGCCGGCATGTTGCGCTTGTCCGGGTCGGTGGTCAGCACGCTCTGCAGCAGACGCATCGCGGAGACGCCGTCGACCAGGGCGTGGTGGGTCTTGGTGTACATCGCGACCCGGCCGTCGCGCAGGCCCTCGATGATGTGGGCCTCCCACAGCGGCCGCTCCCAGGCCAGCCGGGTGCCGTGCAGGCGCGAGCAGAGCTCGAGCAGCTCACGGATCCGACCCGGCTTGGGCAGGGCGCTGTGGCGCACGTGGTGCTCGATGTCGAACGCCTCGTCCGGCTGCCAGACCAGTTGGCCGGCGGTGCCGAGGGAGCGGTGCGGATGCTTGAGGAAGAGCGGGGAGATCTCCTCGACGTCGCGCATCGCCTCGTACATCTCGCGGGTGTAGTTGCGTCCGGCGCCTTCGGGCTTCTCGAAGAGTTGGAGACCTCCGACGTGCATGGGCATGTTCCGGTTCTCGGCCAGGAGGAATGCCGCTGCGGTGGGGTCGATCGGAGAGACCACGAGATGCCTTTCGTCGGAGGGCCGATGATCCCCTGTGGGCGGCGGTCGCCACAAGTGGCATCCGCCGAGTGACCGCGAGGTGACGGTCCCGGGCACCACTCGGGTCGGGCTCGTGAAGTGTCGCAGGAGGCCCTTGCGCTCGGGGCACCGGTGGCGCAACGCTCGCATCCCACCACGGCTGCGCCTGTGCGGCGCCATCTCTCGGGAGTTCTCGTGCCACGTCGTCTCCTCCTGCTCCTGCTCGGGGTCCTCATCAGCGGCGGCTTCGTCGCGGTTCCGGCCGCAGCCCACGCCGACAGCTACTCGGCCCCGTTCACCCAGGCCATCTCGGACCTGCCGGTGGCCGCCGAGGTGCGCACCGGCTACTCCCGCTCGCTCTTCCCGCACTGGATCGACGCCGACGGTGACGGCTGCAACACCCGCTACGAGGTCCTCATCGCCGAGGCCGACGACCCGGTGAGCGTGGGCAGCGGGTGCTCGCTCACCGGAGGTCGCTGGTTCTCGTACTACGACCGGATCTCCTGGACCGACCCCGGCCGGATTGACATCGACCACATGGTCCCGTTGGCCGAGGCCTGGGACTCCGGTGCCCGGACCTGGTCGACGGCCACCCGGCAGGCCTACGCCAACGACCTGGGCGACTACCGCTCGCTGGTCGGGGTGACCGACTCGGTCAACCAGTCCAAGGGCGACAAGGACCCGAACCAGTGGATGCCGACCTATGACAAGTGCCGCTACCTGCGCGAGTGGGTGGCCGTGAAGCACCGCTGGCTGTTGACGGTGGACAGCGCCGAGAAGAGCGCACTGGCCTCGTTGTCCTCGGGGTGCTCCGACACCACCATCACGGTCACGCTCGCGCGCTGAACGGCGCCCGGCGGCCCCGTTGTCTGCACAGCGGCCGTCGGGCCGTCGCATCTCCCCAGGCAACGGTCGTGGGCCCGGGACGGTCGCCGGGCGCTCCTAGCGTTCGTGGCGCACCGGATCTCGCCGGTGCTCCACTCATCTCGGAGGCATCATGACCGTTCGGACCAGCGTCGCCACCACGACCGTCGCCCTGCTCGTCGCCGGGCTCGGGGCCCTGACCACCAGCGCCACCGGGTCGACGCCCCGGAGCCACCCGCCCGCACCCGACACGATCGTGGACGTCACCGGCGACCGCGACAACGGCTTCGGCATCCACCACTACGACGGCTCGAAGCTCTGGCCGCCCACCTGGTCGGAGTCACGCGCCGAGTGCGGCGAGTACGACACCCGGGTGGCGCGCGTGCGGTGCCGCACGGGCGTGCGGGTCTGGTTCCGCGACCTGGAGGACCTGCAGCAGGCGCTGGCCTGGGCCCGTCACCAGGACTGAACTGCGGGCGGTGATGCCCCGGCGGCGACCGGTCAGGACTGCTCGGCTCTGGCAGGATCCGACCATGGAGACCCGCCCGCTCGACCGGATGTTCAGCCGGGGCCGGACCTCTGCCCGGTTCCGGGTGGCCCGGCTGCGGTCGAAGAGCTGGCAGATCGGTCAGTGCGCGCTCGCCGCCGGGGTCGCCTGGTACCTCGCTTCCGACGTGTTCGGACACCAGACGCCGTTCTTCGCCCCGATCGCGGCAGTGGTGAGCCTCGGTACGTCGTACGGCCAGCGGCTCCGCCGGGTCGTCGAGGTGACGCTCGGTGTGGCCATCGGCGTGCTGCTGGCGGACCTGATCGTGGCCCAGGTCGGCACCGGCGCCTGGCAGCTCACCCTGATCGTCGCGCTGGCCATGTCGACGGCCTTCCTGCTGGACGGCGGCCAGCTGTTCGTGACCCAGGCGGCCGTCCAGTCGATCGTGGTCAGCACCCTGCTCCCCGACCCGTCGCAGGGGCTGACGCGCTGGACCGACGCGCTGATCGGGGGAGCGGTCGCCCTGGTCGCGGCCACCGTGGTGCCGGCGGCGCCGCTGCGTCGACCGCGGGAGCAGGCGGCGGTCGTGATGCGCAAGATCGCCACCCTGCTGCGGGCGGCCGGAGAGGTCATGGTCGACGGCGAGGTGGACCAGGCCCTCGAGCTGCTCGCCGACGCCCGCTCGACCGACTACCTGATCCGTGAGCTGCAGGACGCGGCCGCCGAGGGGCTCTCGGTGGTGGCCTCCTCGCCGTTCCGGATCCGGCACAAGGGCAACCTCCGGCGGATGGTCGAACTGGTCGACCCCCTGGATCGTGCCCTGCGCAGCACCCGGGTGCTGGTCCGACAGACGGCGGTCGCGGCGTACCACCGGCGGCCGGTGCCGAACTCCTACTCCCAGCTGGCGATCGACCTCGCCGAGGCGGTCGACCTGGCCGCCGAGGAGCTCGCTGCCGACCGGATGGCCGTGGCGGCACGCTCCGCCCTCCTGGCGGTCGGCAACGCCACCGGCCAGGTCGAACGGACCGAGCTGCTCACCGCCGAGGTGGTCCTGGCCCAGCTGCGTTCGGTCGTGGTCGACCTGCTGATGCTCACCGGCCTCGACCAGATCGAGTCGACCGACGCCCTGCCGCCACCACCTCGCTGAACGCCCTGTCGGCACGGCGCCGCCAGTGTGACCAAGCCCATCCGGCGAAGAATCGGAGCCGGTCGCCCAGCGCTGGCAGCATGGAGCCCATGCTGGAGGCCCGCGCACTGAATCTCACCCTGGACTTCTGTCTGCGGGTCGGAGAGCTGCTGCTCTCCTCCGGCGCAGGCGCCGCGGACGTCACCGCCACCATGCAGTCGGTCGCCTGGCACCTCGGCGTCCGGCACCCCGACATCGACGTCACCTTCACCTCGTTGTCGATGACCTACCAGCCCGACCCCGAGGACCCGCCGCTCATCCAGATCCGCCAGGTCAAGCAGCGCGAGATCGACTACGAGGACCTCACCCTGGTCGACCACCTCGTGCGGGACGTGATCGCCGACCGGGTCGACCTGGTGGAGGCGCGCAGCCGCCTCGCCCGGATCGTCTCCTCGGGCCACAGCACGCCCCGGTGGGCCATCTCGTTGGGCTGGGGCATCATGTGCGCCGGCATCGGCATCCTGCTCGGTGGTGGGCCCACCGTCGTGGCGCTGGCGTTCATCGCCTCGGTCATCATCGACCGGATGCAGATGGCGATGGCACGCCGGCGCCTCCCGTTCTTCTACCAGCAGGTCGCTGGCGGTGCGATCGCCACGATCATCGCGGTGGCAGCCGCGGGCGTCGGCCTGGTCGGCAACCCGTCGCTCGTGGTGACCGCCAACATCGTCATGCTCCTGGCGGGCATCGGTTTCATGGGCGCCCTGCAGGACGCCCTGTCCGGCTTCTACGTGACCGCCGGTGCCCGACTCACCGAGGCGCTGCTCGCCACCGCCGGCATCATCGGCGGCGTCTCGGGTGGTCTCGCGCTCGCCGACGTGACCGGTGTCGACGTGGGCCGGATCGCGCCCCGCTCCGGTGGCTGGGAGGACTTCACCACGCTGGCAGTCGGGGCCGGGATCGCGGCGGCGGCGTTCGCCTTCTCCTCCTACGCGCCCGCGCGGATCATCGCGCCGATCGGGCTGATCGCCGCGGGGGCGATCCTGGTCTCGCAGTCCTTCGTGGTCGAGGGGCTGGGCCGGTTCTGGCCGACCGCGATCGCCGCCTTCCTCGTCGGTCTGATCAGCTACACGGTGGCCGGCCGCTTCCAGGTGCCACCGCTGGTCGTGGTGGTCTCGGCCGTCGTACCGATGCTCCCGGGTCTCTCCATCTACCGAGGGCTCTCCCTGATGGCCGAGGGCGGCTCCGGCACCTCGAACGGCCTGCTCGCCATGGTCACCGCTGCCTCCATCGCGACGGCGCTGTCCTCGGGCGTCATCCTCGGGGAGTACGTCGCCCAGCCGCTCAAGCGGGAGGCCCAGAAGCTCGAGAGCCGGCTGGCCGGTCCTCGACTGGTCGGGCCACTGCGGGTGCGGACCAGCCGCCGGCGGCGCCGTGCCGAGAAGGCCGGTGCCCAGTCGGAGGGCTCGTCCGACCAGCACACGACGGAGCAGGCCGCGACCTCCTAGGGCTCAGGCGCGCAGGTGGGCGACCCGGGCCAACCACTCCCGCGCCGACCCGTCGAACGGGCCGGACGAGGTGGTGAGCGCCGCGTGCACGAGGGAGCAGGCCGTCAGCGCTGCGGCGATCACCTCGTCGGGATAGCCGAAGCGGACCCGGTGGTCGGCGAACTCGTCCTCGTCGTCGACCCAGACCCGGCCGGTGACGCCACGGATCACGTCGAGGTCCAGGTCGGTCGCTCGCAGCACGGCTCCGGCCCAGTGCGCGGGCGAGGTGATGTCGACGTACACGTCGACCGGGCTGCCCAGGCGCTCCCAGGAGTGCCCGCCGGCGCCGTGGAAGGTCGCCACCCAGCCGCGCTGCTCGAGGGTCTCGGCCGGTGCGAGGGTGACCTGGTCGACCTGGGCGACGTACGACGCCCCGGGCCGGGTCATCGGGGTTCCTGCCGGCACCCCGATCCAGTCGCCGTGCTGGTCGGAGCCCAGCAGGACGGCGTCGTACTCCCAGTGCGGACGCTCGCCCCACTTGGTCATCTCGACGCGCACGGCGTCACCGGGGGCCGGAGTCACGCGACCTTCCTACACGGTCCGGGGGGCGAATCCGACCAGGTGGGTCAGACGATCTTCACCTTCGCCGGGATGATCCGCTTCGCGCCCATCGCGATCAGATCCTGGTAGCGCGAGCCGGTCAGCTTGGCCAGGTGGTGCAGGGCATGCGCGTCGAGACCAACCAGCACCCGGGCCTTGTTGTGCAGGATCCCCTTGACGATGACCTCGGCGGCGCGGGTGGGCGTCATCTTCGCGAGCTTCTCGTCGAAGAGCCTGGCGGTCGCCTCCTTGTCCTCGACCGAGGAGACCCGGCAGTTGCGGGCGATGGCGGTCTTGATCCCGCCGGGGTGCACCGACGTGACGCCGACCGGGTGGCTGCCGATCAGCATCTCCTCGCGCAGCGCCTCGGTCATCCCGCGGACGGCGAACTTGGTGGCGTTGTAGGCACTCTGGCCGGGCATCGCGATCAGCCCGAAGAGCGAGGAGAGGTTGACGACGTGGCCGTCGCCGGAGGCGATCAGGTGCGGCAGGAACTCCTTGGTGCCGTGCACGACGCCCCAGAAGTTGATCCCGACGACCCAGTCCATGTCCTCGTAGGTGACGTCGGCGAAGTCCGCGGCCAGCGCGACGCCGGCGTTGTTGATCACCACGTTGACCCGGCCGAAGTGCTCGGCGACCTCGGCGGCGTACGTCGTGAAGGCTGCCCGGTCGGCCACGTCGAGGCGGGCGCTGTGCACCCGGGTGGCACCCGCGGCCTCGGCCTGCGCGACGGTCGCGGCCAGGCCGACCTCGTCGACGTCGGAGAGCGCGAGCAGCGAGCCGCGGGCGGCGAGGTTCAGCGCGAGGGCGCGACCGATGCCGGAGCCGGCGCCGGTGATCACGACGACCTTGTCGTGGAGGGTCTTCATGCGGTCACGTCCTGTCGGTCGGCGGTGGGCTCTCCCGTGGGCTGTCCCGCGGGTCGTCCCGTGGCTGCGGCACGGCGGGCCTGCACGTCGTACGCCGCCTGGTCGAAGTCGGAGAGCAGCGAGCGGAACGTGAACGTGGTGCGCGGCCAGAGCACGGTGTTGCGACCGTGCTCGTCGAGGTACCAACTGGAGCAGCCGCCGGAGTTCCAGACCGTGCGGCCCATCCGTCGCTGCAGGTCGTCGTTCCAGGTGCGGGTCGCCTCGGGGGTGGGCTCGACGGCGGCGAGACCCTGGTGCCTCATCGTGCGCAGCGCGGCCCGGAGGTACTCCACCTGGGACTCGATGATGAAGACCATGCTCGAGTGCCCGAGCCCGGTGTTGGGGCCGACGATCATGAACAGGTTCGGGAAGTTCGGGACCGTGGTGCCCTTGTAGGCGGCCATCCCGCTCTCGCGCCAGGTCTCGGCCAGGGTCCGGCCGGTGCGACCCGTGATGTGCTCGGTGATCGGCAGCTCGGTGGTGAAGAAGCCGGTCGCCACGACCAGCACGTCGATCGGGCGCTCGACGCCGTCGGCGGTGACGATCGCATCGGCGGTGACCTTCGCGATGGGGTCGGTGACGACCTCGACGTTCTCGGAACTGAGCGCGGGGTAGTAGGTGTTGGAGATCAGGATGCGCTTGCACCCGATCTCGAAGGTCGGGGTCAGCTTGGCGCGCAGCTGCGGGTCCGGGACGCCCTTGGCCAGGTTGCGCAACGCGAGCTGCTTGGCCGGCCAGGCCAGCTTGGGCTGCAGCGTGAAGCCGGGGACGTAGGTCTCGCGGCCCCAGTAGATCGCCTGGCGGTAGAGCTTCTGCAGGCCGGGCACGTGCCGCAGGGCCAGCTTCTCGAGACGCGAGTACGTCCGGTCGTTGCGCGGCAGCACGTACGGCGCGGTGCGCTGGTAGACGTCGAGGCGGCCCGCGACCTTCTGCACCTCGGGCACGATCTGGATCGCCGAGGCGCCGGTGCCGATGATCGCGACCCGCTTGCCGGTCAGGTCGACGTCGTGGTTCCAGCGGGCGGAGTGGAAGAGCTCGCCGCCGAACTCCTCGATCCCCTCGATCTGGGGCAGCTTGGGCTCGGAGAGGCCGCCGGCGCCGAGGACCAGCGTGGTCGAGGTGATCCGGTGCGGGCCTTCGGGGCCGGTCACGTCGATCTCCCAGTGCTGGGCCTCGTCGTCCCAGCGCGCCGACTCCAGGGCGGTGTGGAAGGCGAAGCGGTCCAGGGTGCCGGACTCCTCGGCCGTCCGGCGGATGTAGGCCTGGATCTCGGGCTGCGGCGAGAACGACATCGACCAGTCCGGGTTGGGCGCGAACGAGAACGAGTAGAGCTGGCTCGGTACGTCGCAGGCGGCGCCCGGGTAGGTGTTGTCGCGCCACGTGCCGCCGACGTCGGCGCCCTTCTCGATCACCAGGAAGTCCGTCTCGCCGTCCTCCTGCAGGCGGATCGCGGTGCACAGGCCGGCGAACCCGGCGCCGACCACCAGGTGCTGGACCGAGGTGGGCAGGGGAGTGGCAAGAGTCATGGGCCGACGGTATTGGCGTTATTGAACGGTTGTCAATAAGATCGTCTCGTGACGACTGACACGGGCCGGGTGCGGCTGACCCCCGACGAGCGGCGATCGCAGCTGCTCGACCTCGGCGTACGCCTGCTGGCGACGCGGTCGATCGACGAGCTCTCCATCGACCTGCTGGCCGAGGAGGCCGGCATCTCGCGCGGGCTGCTCTACCACTACTTCGGCAACAAGCATGCCTTCCACGAGGCCGTCGTACGACGGGCGGCCGACGACCTGATCGAGAAGACCGCGCCGCCGGCCGAGGGGGAGCCGCTCGAGCGGTTGCTGACCTCGATGACGGCCTACGTGGACTACGTGGTCGCCAACCACCAGGGCTACCTGTCGCTGGTGCGCGGGGCAGCCGGCGGCAACGAGACGATCCGCAAGATCTACGACGAGGCGCACGCCGCGCTGACCGACCGGGTCTTCCGCGAGGACGCCCAGGGGCAGATCATCGCCGACACCCCGGCCACCCGGCTGCTGGTGCGGGCCTGGGCCGCGATGGCCGAGGAGTTCGTGCTGAGCTGGGCCGTCGAGCCCGAGGCGATGACCCGTGACGAGCTGCTCGCGGTGGTCACCGGCGCCCTGCCGGCGCTGGTCGAGCTGCTGCCGGAGAAATGAGCAGGAGCCCGGGTCGTCGACCCGGGCTCCTGTTCGGTGATCAGGCGATGCTGCGTCAGCCGAGCACGGCCTCGAGCTGGTCGAGACCCCAGAGCAGGTCGGCCTCGTCGATGACGAGCGGCGGCGCGAGCCGGATCGTGGAGCCGTGGGTGTCCTTGGCCAGGACGCCGCGCGCCATCAGTGCCTCACAGATCGCGCGGCCGGTGCCGATGGCCGGGTCGATGTCCAGGCCGGCCCACAGGCCGCGGACGCGGACGCCGACCAGGCCCTTGCCGACCAGCGCCTCGAGGCGGTCACGCAGGACCTTCTCCAGTCGGGCTGCCCGGTCCTGGTACTCGCCGGTGGCGAGCATGCCGACCACCTCGGTGGCGACCGCGCAGGCGAGCGGGTTGCCGCCGAAGGTGGAGCCGTGCTGGCCGGGCTGCAGCACGCCGAGGACGTCGCGGTCGGCGACCACGGCCGAGATCGGGACGATCCCGCCGCCGAGCGCCTTGCCCAGGATGTACAGGTCGGGGACGACGCCCTCGTGGTCGCAGGCGAAGGTCTTGCCGGTGCGGCCGAGGCCGGACTGGATCTCGTCGGCGGCGAAGAGGACGTTCTCGCGGGTGCAGATCTCGCGCACCCCACGCAGGTAGCCCTCCGGCGGGATGACGACGCCACCCTCACCCTGGATCGGCTCGATCAGGACGGCGACGGTGTTGTCGTCGATGGCAGCCTCGAGGGCGGCCAGGTCGCCGTACGCCACCCGGGTGAAGCCGGGCGCGAACGGGCCGAAGCCGTCGCGGGCGTCGGAGTCGTCGGAGAAGCCGACGATGGTGGTGGTGCGGCCGTGGAAGTTGCCGGCCGCGACGACGATGTTGGCCTGGTCGGCCGGGACGCCCTTGACGTCGTAGCCCCACTTGCGGGAGACCTTGATCGCGGTCTCGACGGCCTCGGCGCCGGTGTTCATCGGCAGCACGAGCTCCTTGCCGCACAGGTCGCCCAGGGCGGCGCAGAAGTCACCGAACTGGTCGTGCACGAAGGCGCGGCTGGTCAGCGTGACCTTGTCGAGCTGCTCGTGGGCGGCGCGGAGGAGGGCGGGGTGGCCGTGGCCGAAGTTGAGGGCCGAGTAGCCGGCGAGGAGGTCGAGGTAGCGCTTGCCGTCGACATCGGTCATCCAGGCACCCTCGGCGTGGGAGACGACGACGGGCAGCGGGTGGTAGTTGTGCGCCGTCCGCTCCTCGGCCTGCGCAACGAATCCGGGGGTGCGGTTCTCGGTCAAGGGTGCCGTCATGGCTCGCCTCCTTCGCTCGGGGAGAATTGTCTGACAATCTTGGGTCAAGCGTAACTGTCGATGCCTGATCCGGCCGAATCACAGTGATTTCTTGTCCGGAGGGTGCAGGTTCATCACGGTATGCAGCCGAACCTGCGGTTCCCATGGTGTGCAGAGCATGGGAAGCGCGGGTTGGGCATGGGAACCCAGGTTTCGCGCGCGACTGGGCCGGCGCGACGGCTGCACTGAGCGTCGGGAGGTGGCTGGTCATGCGTTCCGTGCGCCTGTTCGGGCGCTGATCGTGTGGGTTCATCACGGTATGCAGCCGAACCTGCGGTTCCCATGGTGTGCAGAGCATGGGAAGCGCGGGTTGAGCATGGGAACCCAGATTTCGTGCGCGACCCAGGCGTCACACCTGCACCACGACTCGGTCGACTCACCCCGACCCTCGTGTGACCGTCGCCCCTCCCGCCCGGGTCCACGGACCCTGTCCCCGCGCCTGCCCCGGCGCCAGGATCGAGACGTGGACACCCTCGTTGAACTGACTGCGGCCGAGTGCCGGGACCTGCTCACCACCGACACCGTCGGCCGCGTCGGCTTCGTGACACC
>NZ_JBFIKK010000107.1:0-11564 GCF_041600255.1 Nocardioides sp.
CTCAGCGACGTCAGCGCCGCCCAGCTGAAGGTCTTCGCCAAGTACGCACCCGAGTTCCAGTGCCTCACCCGAGGCATCGTGAACGCCGGCAAGCTGCAGGCCGAGGCGTTCCGCGGGTTCGAGCTGCACATCGTGCTCGAGCCGCTCCCGAACCAGCCGCGTCACTACACCCCGCAGGACAAGCCCCGCTACGGCGAGAAGCGTGGGCCCTCGTGCCTGCACCTGCCCAACCCGCCCTGGTCGCAGGAGAACCCCCTGCCCAGCCAGCCGAACATGAACGACGGCGTCGACGAGCCCACCGGCAAGGGCACCAGTCGCGTCGCTCCGAACTACTACTCAGGCGCTGGCATGGTCGGCAGTGCCCAGGAGTCCTTGTTGTTGAAGTCCCTGCTCGGTCCCAGCCTCGGCGTCGCCAGCGCCGACGTTCCTGATCTCGGTGTGCTGCTGCTCGGCCCGATGGCCCGCGGCGCGGAGGTGTCCCTGCGATGAAGATGCTGGACAAGCGCACCAGCGGCGACCTGGTCAAGCTGCTGATCTTCATCCTGGTCACCACGTTGGCGACCGGGGTCCTGGTCGCCGTGATCGGCAACGTCACGTTCGCCGGCAGCAAGGACTACAAGGCCGAGTTCGTCGACGCCACCGGCGTGGTCAAGGGCGACGACGTCCGGATCGCGGGGGTGAAGGTCGGCACGGTCAGCAGCATCGAGATCCACGACCGCACCCACGCCATGGTCACCTTCGACGTCCGTGACGACACGCAGCTCACCAAGTCGATGCACGCCTCGATCCGCTACCGGAACCTCGTCGGTCAGCGCTACATCTCCCTGAGCCAGAAGGTGGGCGACAGCAGCCCCCTCGAGCCGGGCGACACGATCCCGGTCTCCCAGACCTCCCCGGCCCTCGACCTGACCGTCCTGTTCAACGGCTTCAAGCCGCTGTTCCAGGCGCTGTCGCCGGCCGACATCAACAAGCTCTCCTACGAGATCGTCCAGGTCTTCCAGGGCGAGGGCGGCACCCTCGAGGGGCTGCTCTCGCACACCGCCTCGGTCACCAACACCCTGGCCAACCGCGACGAGCTGGTCGGCGACCTGATCGTCAACCTGAACGACGTGCTCGAGCACATCGGCGACCGTGAGGACCAGCTCAGCGAGCTGATCGTGACCTTCCGTCAGTTCGTGGCCGGGCTGAAGAAGGACCGCGAGGCGATCCTCGGCTCGTTGGACGAGATCTCCGACCTCTCGGTGCAGACAGCCGGCCTGGTCTCCGGCATCCGGAAGCCCTTCGTCGCCGACGTCAAGGCGCTGCGCTCCTTCGCCGGCAACCTGGACAAGAACAAGAGCGAGATCGACCGGGTGCTCAAGGTGCTGCCGATCAAGCTCACCAAGGTCGGCCGGACCGCCATCTACGGATCCTGGTTCAACTTCTACCTCTGTCACTTCGACGGCAAGGTGAAGCTGCCCGGAGGCGCCACGCTGCCCGTTGCCTACGAGACCGGAAGCGCGAGGTGTGACCTCGGATGAGCGTCCCGTTCCGTGAACGCAACCCCGTGATCATCGGGGCCATCAGCCTCGCCGTGATCGCGGCCCTGATCATGTCCGCCTTCAGGGCCCAGGACCTGCCGCTGATCGGCGGTGGCGACACCTACTACGCCGCCTTCGACGAGGCCGGCGGGCTGCGCGCCAACGACGAGGTGCGCATCGCCGGCGTCCGGGTCGGCAAGGTGGAGTCGGTCGAGCTGGACGGCGACCACGTCAAGGTCACCTTCCGGGTCAAGACCGACTCCGACTTCGGCACCGAGACGCACGCGGCGATCAAGGTCAAGACCCTGCTCGGCGCCATGTACCTCGCCCTCGAGCCGGCCGGCGACGGCCAGCTCGCGGCCGACAGCGAGATCCCCCTGGAGCGCACGACCTCGCCGTACGACGTGATCGACGCGTTCTCCGGGCTGGCCGAGACCTCCCAGGAGATCGACACCGACCAGCTCGCGCAGTCGCTCACCACGCTCGCCGACCTGACCCGCAACACGCCGGAGGAGTTCCGCAGCGCGCTCAAGGGCGTCTCGGCCCTCTCCTCGAACATCGCGGCGCGCGACGAGCAGATCAACTCGCTGCTGAAGAACCTCAAGCGGGTCTCGGGGGTGCTGAACGAGCGGGACGACGACATCATCGCGCTGATGAAGGACTCCGACGTCCTGTTCCGTGCGCTCATCGCCCGACGTCAGGCCGTGCACAACCTGCTGGTCTCGACCTCGACCCTCTCCCAGGAGCTGACCGCGTTGGTCAAGCAGAGCCGCGCAGACCTCAAGCCGGCGCTGACCCACCTCGACAACGTCGTCCAGGTCCTGAACAAGAACGAGGACAACCTCGACAACAGCCTGCGACTGATGGCGCCCTTCTACCGGGTCTTCGCCAACACGCTCGGCAACGGGCCGTGGTTCGACACCTACATCCAGAACATGCCCCCCGCTCCGGAGGTGGGCTGACATGGCCGCACTGCAGAAGTTCCTGATCCCCGGTCTGATCGTCGTGCTGCTGGCCGGTGCCGGCTTCGTGATGTTCCGCGACGGCGACCGCAAGACCCTCACCGCGAACTTCCCGCGGGCGATCTCGATCTACGAGGGCAGCGACGTCCGGGTCCTGGGTGTCCCCGTCGGCACCGTCGACAAGGTGACTCCCTCGGGCACCAAGGTCGTGGTCACGATGTCGTACGACGCAGACGTCAAGATCCCCGACGACGCGAAGGCCGCGATCATCGCGCCCTCGATCGTGGGTGACCGCTTCGTCCAGCTCACCCCGGTGTACGACGGGGGAGCGGTGCTGGCCGACGGCGTCGTCCTCGACGAGGACCGCACGGCCGTCCCGCTCGAGCTCGACGAGATCTACGCCGGGCTGGACAAGCTGAACGTGGCCCTCGGCCCGAACGGTGCCAACAAGAACGGCGCCCTCACCGACCTCCTCGAGGTCACCGCGGAGAACTTCGGCGGCCAGGGTGCTCGCTTCCACCGCACCATCGAGGACTTCAGCAAGCTCAGCCAGACCCTCGACAACAACAAGGACGAGCTGTTCGGCTCCGCCGCCGAGCTGCAGGGCTTCATCGGCACCCTCGCCCGCAACGACAAGACGGTGCGTGACTTCAACCAGTCGCTCGCCGGTGCCTCCGAGATGCTCGCGGGTGAGCGTGAGGAGCTCTCCGCGGCCCTGCGCAACCTGGCAGAGGCGATGGGGCAGGTCTCGTCGTTCGTCGAGGAGAACGAGGCGGTCCTGGGGCGCAACATCTCCGGCCTCAACCGGGTCAGCAAGGTGCTGGTCAAGCAGCGCAAGGCGCTCGACGAGATCCTGAACACCGCGCCGTTGGCCCTGAACAACCTCTACCTGACCTACAACCCGCAGGCGGGCACGCTCGACACCTCGTCGAACACCGGCGAACTGTTCAACCAGCTCGAGAACGACCCCGCGACGCTGCTCTGCGGGTTCGTGAACCAGGCCGACAAGTCCGGGGCCGCCTGCGACGCCATCCAGGATGCCTTCCCCCGCAGCGCCACCTTCGGCAAGGGAGCTCGCACCCGCATGCTCGACATGTTCGATCCGACGCTCGGCGGCCTCGTGGAGGTGCAGCGATGAAGCGGTTCAAGACCGTCCTGGCCGTCGCTGCCTCGTCGCTGCTGCTCAGCGGCTGCGAGTTCGACGTCTACAAGCTCCCCCTGCCGGGTGGGCCGGACGTCGGCAGCAACCCGATCACGATCCAGGTCGAGTTCCGTGACGTGATGGACCTGGTCCCGAAGTCCACGGTCAAGGTCAACGACGTCAGCGTCGGTCAGGTCACCGACATCTCCCTCGACGGCTACATCGCCGACGTCACCCTGGAGCTGCGCGCGGACACCGAGCTCCCGGACAACGCCGTGGCCGAGATCCGCCAGACCAGCCTCCTCGGCGAGAAGTTCGTCTCGCTGAGCGCCCCGGCCTCCGGCGCCACCGGCGAGCTCGCCGACGGCGACGTCATCCCCGTCTCCGCGACCGGGCGCAACCCCGAGGTCGAGGAGGTGCTCGGTGCGCTGAGCCTGCTCCTCAACGGTGGCGGTGTCGCCCAGCTCAAGACGATCGCGCAGGAGCTCAACATCGCCCTCGAGGGCCGTGAGGACTCCGCGAAGTCGGTGCTCAACCAGATCCGGATCTTCGTCACCCAGCTCGACGAGGGCAAGGCCGACATCGTCGACGCGATCGACTCGCTGAACCGCCTGGCGATCGCGGTGCAGACCCAGCAGGGCACGATCGACGCCGCTCTCGAGGAGCTGCCCAGCGCGCTGGTCTCCATCGACAAGCAGCGTGCCGACCTGGTGAAGATGCTGCGCGCGCTCAACGACCTCAGCGGTGTCGGCACCCGGGTGATCCGGGAGTCGAAGGACGCCACGATCGAGACGTTCCGCCAGCTGCAGCCGGTGCTCTCCGAGCTCGCCGCGACCGGGGACGACTTCGCCAAGTCCTTCAACGTGTTCCTGACCTACCCCTTCGTGGACGAGGTCGTCGGTCGTGACCCGCAGGTCGCCCGCAACCTGCACATGGGTGACTACACCAACCTCTCGGTCACGATGATCATCGACGCCACCGGTGACGGCGGCGGTGGTGGCGGTGGCTCCGAGCCGCCGCTGCCCACCCTGCCGACGATCCTCGACCCGACGATCGTCCTCGACAACGTGGCCAAGTGCCTCCAGAGCGGCAGCCTGGACTCCGCAGCGTGCAAGAAGGTCCTCACCAACGCCGAGGACCTGGCGCAGCTGAAGCAGGAGTGCAAGAAGCCGAAGAACAAGAACAAGGCCGTGTGCGAGGAGCTCAACCAGCTCCCCGACCTGCCGTTCTCGCTCACCAACGGCAAGAACGGCAACAACCGCCTGCCGGGCCTCCCCCTCCCGCTCCCGCGCGCGGGGTTCGGCCCGACCGACAAGTGGGAGACCCACGGTCCGACGATGGGTCAGATGATGAAGCTGTTCGATCCCGCCCTGGTGACCCTGCTCGTGCCCGGGATGGTGATCCGATGATCACCCGGCGTACCAAGGTCCAGCTGATGGTCTTCGTGATCATCACGCTCGTGGGGGTCAGCTACGTCGGAGCGCGTTACGCGCGCCTGGACCGGCTGATCCGCGACGACGCCTACACCGTGGTCGCGCACTACTCCCAGTCCGGCGGCATCTTCGCCGGCGCCGAGGTCTCCTACCGGGGCGTGCGTGTCGGGCAGGTCGAGAAGCTCGTCCTGACCGACGACGGTGTCGACGTCTACCTCGACGTCGACAACCGCTACGACACGATTCCGGCCGACACCCTGGCCGTGGTCGGCAACCGCTCTGCCGTCGGCGAGCAGTACGTCGAGCTGCAGCCCCAGGTGGACACCAAGCCGTACTTGTCGAACAACTCCGAGATCGACGTCAAGGACACCCGGACCCCGATCCAGACCAAGCAGCTGCTCACCAACCTGTCCAACACGGTGCAGTCGGTGGACCAGAAGGCGCTGAAGACGACGGTCCGCGAGATGGGCAAGGCCTTCGGCGGCACCGGTGAGGACCTGCAGCGTCTGATCGACTCGGGCGACTCGTTCATCGAGGCGGCCAACGACAACTTCGACGTGACCACCGCCCTGATCCGGGACAGCAACACCGTCCTGCAGGGGCAGATCGCCTCGACCAGCGCCATCCGGACCTTCGCCAGCGAGCTGTCGCTCTTCAGCAGCAGCCTGGCCGGCTCGGACCAGGACCTGCGCAACGTGATCAACCGCGGGTCGGCGACCGCCGCGCAGCTGCGCCGCTTCCTCGAGGACAACGAGGTCGATCTCGGGCAGCTGGTGAACAACCTGGTCACCACCGGCGAGGTCGTGGTCAAGCACCTCGACGGTGTCGAGCAGATCCTGGTGATCTACCCCTACGTGGTGGAGGGTGGTTTCACGGTCGTCTCCAAGTCGTCGGACACCGGGCTGTACAACGCGCACTTCGGGCTGATCACCCAGGAGCACCACGTCTGCCACAAGGGCTACGAGGGCACGGACACGCGCCCGCCCCAGGACGGCAGCAACCGCAAGATGAACATGGACGCTCGGTGTGAGGAGCCCGCGGCGGTCAGTAACGCCCGCGGCGCCCAGCACGCTCCCCGGGCGGGTGCGAACTACCGCGCTCCCGTGGTCGCGTCGTACGACCCGGAGACGGGCCGGCTGACCTGGGGTGGCAAGGTGGACGCGAACCTGGCACCCGCCGGGTCGCCCGCACCCACCACCCTCGGAGAGGAGTCCTGGAAGTGGTTGTTCCTCCAGCCCCTGACCACGACTCGGGACTGACACGCAGCGACCACCCGGACACCACGGTCTCCGACCGAACCAGCTCGTCGACGTTCCGCGTCGCCCTGCTGGGCGTGCTCGTCGTGGCCCTGCTCGCCTCGACCGGCATCCTGATCTGGCTCGTCGCCGGTCGCACCGGTGAGGCCGACGACGTCCAGCGCGAGCGCGAGACCGTGATGACCCAGGCCTCGCAGTTCATGCTGCGGGTCAACACCTACGGCCCCGACCTGCTCGCGGACGACGGCACGATGCCGGAGTACCGCGACCTCGTCGAGTCGATCATCACCCCGAAGTTCCAGACCTCGTTCGCGGACGGGGTGACCGCCGCCGAGCAGACCGTGGCCCAGGCCGGGGTCGGCCGCACCGCCGAGATCTTCGCGACCGGGGTCTCCTCGATCGACGCCGACTCGGCGTCGGTGCTCGTGGCCGGCTCCTTCGTCAACTCCTACCCGGGCAAGAAGGACGAGCGGATCCAGGACGCCGCAGCGCCCTTCCGCGTCGAGGTCGACCTGGTCAAGGTCGACGACGAGTGGCTCGTGGACAACTTCACGCCGGTGACGGGAGCGAACCGATGACCCCGAGCCTCTACGACCTCCTCGACGTCGCCCCCGACGCCAGCGAGGCCGAGATCAAGGCGGCGTGGAAGAACGCGATCGCCGAGCTCGACCCGACCGATCGTCGTTTCCGCGTCTACAACCAGGCCGCCGAGGTCCTGCTGGACCCGGTCAGGCGCGCCGAGCACGACGCCGAGCTCGCCGTCCAGGACCAGAAGCAGCGGGCCGACGACGCGGCCGACGACGATGCGGCCGACGACGGCGGGGCCTCGACCTCCGCGGCAGCAGCCACCACGTCTGCGAGCAGCTCGACGCGTGCGACCACCGACCGCGCCGGGATGATCGCCGGCCGCTCGGTGCCCGGCTGGCTGCTCACCGCCGTCGCCGTGCTGACCGCCGTGGCCGTGGCGGCGAGTGCCTGGATGTGGTCCAAGCCCTCGGACGCGAGCATCCAGGACTCCACCCGCGCTGCGCAGAGTGCCGCGGAGCGCGCGATCGTGCCGATCCTGTCGTACGACGCCGCCACCCTCGACGAGGACCAGCAGGCCGCGCAGACGTACATGACCGAGTCCTACCGCGAGCAGTACGACAAGGTCTTCGGCGTGATCCGGGAGAACGCCCCCAACACCGAGACGGTCGTGACGACGCGGGTGCTGGCCTCGGGCATCGTTCGGTCGGGGGACCAGCGGGTCGAGGTGCTGCTCTTCGTGGACCAGCCGACCACGAACAAGCAGGTCACCGAGCCCCAGGTCTACAAGAACCAGGTCCGGGTGCAGATGGAGAAGGTCGGCGACGAGTGGCTCGTCGACTGCCTGCTGACCACCCCCAACGGCGTCTGCAAGTAGCTGCCCGCGCCGGACGGGTGCTTGACCTGCCCGTCGGCGAGGGTCATCATCATCCTCACGGTCACGAACGGGCGCGCCACCGGTATTGCGACGTGCCCTCGCATCGGCTATCGTTGCGCGTTGCGCCTGCCCTCAAATGCTCATCGCCTACCCGGTGGCTGACTGAGTGGTCGGCTGGCGCCTTACACAAAGAGCGAACCCGTCGAAGGACCTCTCTTGGCCGCGCGCACCACCACAGGTAACAACCGCCGCATCTCTTTCGCAAAGATCAAGGAATCACTCGAGGTTCCGCAACTCCTCTCCCTCCAGACCACCAGTTTCGACTGGCTGGTCGGCAACGACGCCTGGCAGACCGCCGTCGAGCGCCGGATCGCCGAGGGCGAGGACGTCTCGAGGAAGTCCGGTCTGCAGGAGATCTTCGAGGAGATCTCTCCGATCGAGGACTTCTCCGAGACGATGTCCCTGTCGTTCGAGAACCCGGTGTTCTACGACCCGAAGTACACCGTGGACGAGTGCAAGGACAAGGACTTCACCTACTCCGCGCCGCTCTACGTGTCGGCCGAGTTCACCAACAACGACACCGGTGAGATCAAGGGCCAGACGGTCTTCATGGGCGACTTCCCGCTCATGACGCCCAAGGGCACCTTCGTCATCAACGGCACCGAGCGGGTCGTCGTCTCGCAGCTGGTGCGTTCGCCCGGCGTCTACTTCGAGCGTTCCGCCGACAAGACGTCCGACAAGGACATCTACACCGCGAAGGTCATCCCCTCGCGTGGCGCCTGGCTCGAGTTCGAGATCGACAAGCGCGACATGGTCGGCGTCCGCCTCGACCGCAAGCGCAAGCAGAACGTCACGGTCCTGCTCAAGGCCCTCGGTTGGACCAACGAGCAGATCCGCGAAGAGTTCGGCCAGTACGAGTCGATGATGCTGACCCTGGAGAAGGACAACACCCAGGCCCAGGACGACGCGCTGCTCGACATCTACCGCAAGCTCCGTCCCGGCGAACCGCCCACGCGCGAGGCCGCCCAGACGCTGCTGAACAACTACTACTTCAACCCGAAGCGGTACGACCTCGCCAAGGTCGGTCGGTACAAGATCAACAAGAAGCTCGGTCTGACCGAGGCCTTCGACCAGCAGACGCTGACGATCGACGACATCGTCGCCGCGATCCGCTACATCGTCGCGCTGCACGACGGCCAGGAGCAGCTCGAGTCGCCCCAGGGCACGCTCGACATCTCCGCCGACGACATCGACCACTTCGGCAACCGGCGCATGCGCACGGTGGGCGAGCTGATCCAGAACCAGCTCCGCACCGGCCTCGCCCGGATGGAGCGGGTGGTCCGCGAGCGGATGACGACCCAGGACGTCGAGGCCATCACGCCTCAGTCCCTGATCAACATCCGTCCCGTGGTCGCGGCGCTGAAGGAGTTCTTCGGCACCTCGCAGCTCAGCCAGTTCATGGACCAGACCAACCCGATCGCCGGCCTGACGCACAAGCGTCGCCTGTCCGCGCTCGGGCCGGGTGGTCTGTCCCGTGACCGTGCCGGCATGGAGGTCCGTGACGTCCACCCGTCGCACTACGGCCGGATGTGCCCGATCGAGACCCCGGAAGGCCCGAACATCGGTCTGATCGGCTCGCTCGCGTCGTACGGTCGGATCAACCCGTTCGGCTTCGTCGAGACGCCGTACCGCAAGGTCAAGAACGGCAAGGTCACCGACGAGATCCACTACCTCACCGCCGACGACGAGGACCGTTTCGTCATCGCGCAGGCCAACGCCAAGCTCGACGACAAGAACCGCTTCACCGAGGAGCGCGTCCTGGTTCGCCAGAAGCGCGGCGAGGTCGACGCGATCCTGGCCGACGAGGTGGACTACATGGACGTCTCGCCGCGCCAGATGGTGTCGGTCGCGACGGCCCTGATCCCGTTCCTCGAGCACGACGACGCCAACCGCGCGCTCATGGGCGCGAACATGCAGCGTCAGGCTGTTCCGCTCATCGTCAGCGACTCGCCGTACGTCGGCACCGGCATGGAGTACCGCGCCGCTGTGGACGCCGGTGACGTCGTCGTCGCCGAGAAGGCCGGTGTCGTCAAGGACGTCTCCGCCGACCTCGTCGAGACGATGAACGACGACGGCACGTACCAGACGTACAAGCTGCAGAAGTTCAAGCGCTCCAACCAGGGCACCTGCATCAACCAGCGCCCGCTGGTCAGTGAGGGTGACCGGCTCGAGGTCGGTACGCCGATCGCCGACGGTCCCTGCACCGACGACGCGGAGATGGCTCTCGGCACCAACCTGCTCGTGGCGTTCATGCCCTGGCAGGGCCACAACTACGAGGACGCCATCATCCTCAGCCAGCGCCTGGTGCAGGAGGACGTCCTCACCTCGATCCACATCGAGGAGCACGAGGTCGACGCCCGCGACACCAAGCTGGGTCCGGAGGAGATCACCCGGGACATCCCGAACGTCTCCGAGGAGATGCTGGCCGACCTCGACGAGCGCGGGATCATCCGCATCGGCGCCGAGGTCACCACCGGTGACATCCTCGTCGGCAAGGTCACGCCCAAGGGCGAGACCGAGCTGACCCCGGAGGAGCGCCTGCTCCGCGCGATCTTCGGTGAGAAGGCGCGCGAGGTGCGCGACACCTCGATGAAGGTCCCGCACGGTGAGTCCGGCACGGTCATCGGCGTTCGCGTCTTCGACCGCGAAGAGGGCGACGAGCTGCCCCCGGGCGTCAACCAGCTGGTCCGCGTCTACGTGGCCCAGAAGCGCAAGATCTCCGTGGGTGACAAGCTCGCCGGCCGTCACGGCAACAAGGGCGTCATCGCGAAGATCCTGCCGATCGAGGACATGCCTTTCATGGAGGACGGCACCCCGGTCGACGTGGTCCTGAACCCGCTGGGTGTCCCGCGACGGATGAACATCGGCCAGATCCTCGAGCTCCACCTCGGGTGGCTCGCGAAGCAGGGTTGGGACCTCAACCTCAGCGAGGACCCGGACAACGCGGACTGGAAGCAGCGCCTGATCAAGATCCACGCGGAGAAGGCGGAGCCGAACTCCAAGGTGGCGACGCCGGTGTTCGACGGTGCGCGCGAGGACGAGATCATCGGTCTGCTCGGCTCGACGCCGCTCAACCGCGACGGCGTCCGGATGATCGACTCCACCGGCAAGGCGAGCCTGTTCGACGGTCGCTCCGGTGAGCCGTTCCCCGCTCCGGTCTCGGTCGGCTACATGTACATCCTGAAGCTGCACCACCTCGTGGACGACAAGATCCACGCGCGTAGCACCGGCCCCTACTCGATGATCACGCAGCAGCCCCTGGGCGGTAAGGCCCAGTTCGGTGGCCAGCGGTTCGGCGAGATGGAGGTCTGGGCGATGGAGGCGTACGGCGCCGCCTACGCCCTGCAGGAGCTGCTCACGATCAAGTCCGACGACGTGCCCGGTCGCGTCAAGGTCTACGAGGCCATCGTCAAGGGTGAGAACATCCCCGACTCCGGCATCCCGGAGTCGTTCAAGGTGCTCGTCAAGGAGATGCAGTCGCTCTGCCTCAACGTGGAGGTGCTGTCCCAGGACGGCACGGCCATCGAGATGCGCGACGCGGAGGAGGACGTCTTCCGTGCCGCCGAGGAGCTCGGCATCGACATCTCCCGCCCCGAGCGTGGCACCGACGAAGACGACGAGCGTCGCGCACGCGAGCGCGCCGCGCGCTAGTGCGCGAGTCCGACACACGAGATCACGACAGGAACAACCAGGTAGACACACGACCCGTGTGATCGGAAGGTGGCGAGCGAAGCGCCAGCGACGAGCCACACGGAGGGAGCATCCGAAGCGAGCGTGAGCGAGCGGAGGC
>NZ_JBFIKK010000108.1:0-11449 GCF_041600255.1 Nocardioides sp.
CAGGACGTGTCGATGCACGACAGCGGCGCCTACACCGGTGAGATCTCGGCCGGCATGCTGGCCAAGCTCGGCTGCAGCTACGTCGTGGTCGGTCACTCGGAGCGGCGCGAGTACCACGCCGAGACCGACGAGGTCGTCAACGCCAAGGCGCACAAGGCGCTCGCCGCCGCGATGACGCCGATCGTCTGCGTGGGGGAGGGCCTCGACGTCCGTCAGGCCGGCGAGCAGGTGCCCTACACGCTGGCGCAGGTGGAGGGGTCCCTGGCCGGGTTCAGCGCCGAGCAGGTCGGTGGCCTCGTGGTGGCCTACGAGCCGGTCTGGGCGATCGGCACCGGCGAGGTGGCCACGCCCGAGGACGCCCAGGAGGTCTGCGGTGCGATCAGGGCCCGGATCCGTGAGCTGCACGGTGACGCTGCGGCAGACGCCGTACGCATCCTGTACGGCGGCTCGGTCAAGGCCGCGAACGTCGGCGGGATCATGGCCAAGGACGACGTCGACGGCTGCCTGGTCGGCGGAGCGAGCCTCCAGGTCGACGAGTTCGGCGGTATCTGCCGTTTCTATGACATGCCTGTCCTGTGACCGGACCCGAGTGACGTAGGCTCTACGACCGTGACTCTCCTCCTCACCATCGTGCTCCTGATCTCCAGCTGTCTGATGATCCTGCTGGTCCTGCTCCACAAGGGCCGGGGCGGCGGCATGTCCGACATGTTCGGTGGCGGCGTGTCCAGCTCCTTGGGCGGCTCGTCGGTCGCCGAGCGGAACCTCGACCGGCTGACTGTCGGCATCGGCGGCATCTGGTTCGCCTGTGTCATCGCTCTCGGCCTCGTGCTCGCTTACCAGAACTGAGAAGGGACTCCTGACGTGGCTGGTGGTGGAGGAAGCGCAATTCGCGGTAGCCGTGTCGGTGCTGGCCCGATGGGCGAGGCCGAGCGGGGTGAGGCCGCTCCGCGTCAGGCGGTGACGTACTTCTGTTCGCACGCGCACAGCTCGGTGGTCACGTTCTCCGTCGAGGCGAACGTCCCGGACTCGTGGGACTGCCCCAAGTGCGGACTGCCCGCTGGTCGCGACTCGGACAACGCGCCGCCGGCGACCAAGATCGAGCCGTACAAGACCCACCTGGCCTACGTGAAGGAGCGGCGCTCCGACAAGGAGGCCCAGGACATCCTGAACGAGGCGCTCCAGCTGCTCCGCTCGCGCCGCAAGTCCGGCGACATCATCTTCTGACGCTGACCTGCCACTTGTGGTTGCTCCACAGCCGCTGACCTGCCACTTCGGGTTGCCTGTGGATGAGTCACGCAGTCATCCCGCGTCCTCGGCAGGCTGCCGGGCATGGATCGCCCACCCCGGCCCGCACGCACACTCCTCACCAGTGACGGCCTACTCCCGCTCGACGCCCCGTTCACCCTGAACGACGCCCAAGCACTCGGCGTCTCACGGCAACAGTTGCGCAGCCTCCTCGCGGCTCACTCCGTCCGGCGCGTGGTCCGGGGCGTCTATGCCGCGGCTCAGGCACCGGACGACGTGTTCTTCCGTGCCGCAGCCCTCGCACGTGTCCTTCCTGCCGATGCCGTGGCCACGGATCGCACGGCGGCCTGGCTGCACGGCGTCGACCTGCTCCCACGGAGCTCGCGAGAGACGACTCCACCCCTCCAGGTCTTTCGACCGCCCGGGCGCCGCGCCCGTCGTACCGGTGTGGCCAGCGGGGAACGCGCTCTCCTGCCACGCGACGTCGTCCGGGTCGGGACGGTTCGAGCCACGTCGCCGGTGCGTACCGCGCTCGACCTGAGTCGGTTGGTGTGGCGCTTCGACGCGCTCGCTGCGCTGGACCAGTTCGTCCGCTCCGGCGTACGCATCGAGGAGCTGCTCACGGAGCTGGACCGGTTCCGCGGCTACCGAGGTGTCGTCCAGGCGCGTGCCCTGGTGCCGCTGGCAGACGGCCGAGCCGAGTCGGTGGCCGAGTCGGTCCTGCGGCTGCACTGGTACGACGCCGGGCTGCCGCCGCCTGAGCCTCAGTCCTGGGTGCAGGACGAGCGCGGGATCGAGCGCTACCGGCTGGATCTGGCGCTGCCCGACGTACGTTTCGCGGCCGAGTACGACGGTGCGGAGTTCCACTCCTCGACCGAGCAGCGTGAGCACGATCTCCACCGGCGTCGATGGCTCGACGAACACGCGGGTTGGACGGTCGAGGTCTTCGTGAACGACGACCTCTTCCGGCCCTTCTCGGACCCGGCGCCACGCCTGAGGGACGGTCTGCGACGAGCGCGCGCTCGTCTGGGACACGCACCATGGACACCCTGAGGCCAACCACAACTGGCAGGTCAGCGGCCTGAGGCCAACCAGAACTGGCAGGTCAGAGCAGGGCCGCGGCCGCCCGGTCGAGGAACCAGACGGTCTCCTCGCCCTCCACCCCCACGGCGGGGATCTCGTCGACGGTCGCCGCCTCGGCCCCACCGGCCAGGGCCCGCTCCACGGCCTCGGCCTTGGCTTCTCCGCTGACCAGGAACCACACCGACCGCGCAGCCCGCAGGGTCGGCAGCGTCATGCTGACGCGGGCGGCCGGTGGCTTGGGGGAGTTGGGCACCGCGACCGCGGCCCGGTCGTCGACCGCGAGGGCCGGATGCCCGGGGAAGAGAGAGGCGACGTGGCCGTCGGGCCCCATCCCCAGCATCACCACGTCGAACGGTCGCCCGCCCCGGGAGGACAGTGCCTCCTCGTACGACGCCACCGCCTCACCCAGGTCCTCGACGTCGGCCGTCGACGGGATCTCGTGGACCCGCTCGGGGTCGACATCCACCGCGTCGAGGAACGCACGGCGCGCCTGCAGGGCGTTGCGTTCGTGGTCCTCGGGCCCGACGAAGCGTTCATCACCCCACCACAGGTCGACCCGCGTCCAGTCCACCTCGTCGGCATCGGCGCGACCGGCGATCTCGCGATGCACGGCGTCCGCGATGGTCCCGCCGGTCAGTACGACGGCCGGTACCTCACCGCGCGACTGCACGTCGCGCAGGCGCTCGATCAGCTCCCCGGCGACCACGGACGCCAGCGCCTGCGGGTCGGGATGCACCTCGACCAGCGGGCTGCTCACGAGGCGGCCTGCATCGCGGCCAGCCGCTTGGTGGTGGCGGCGTACACCTCGTCCTCGTCGAGCCGACGCAGCTCCTCGCCGAGGAGGGCGGACAGCCCCCGCCGGGTCAGCGCGATCGGCCGGTCCGGTTGTCCGGGCGAGGAGAGCGTGGCGAGCTTGCCGTCCGGGCGCGAGATGCAGATGGGCCCGGCGGCGGTCTCGAGGCTGACCTCCGTGATGCCCGGACCGGCGGCGACCTCGCGCGCCACGTCGATCTTCAGCCGGTCGGTGAGCCAGGCGGCGAGCAGATCCGCGCTCGGGCTGACCTTCTCGGAGGTCACCGACGCCCCGGTGACCTTCACCGGGTGCTGGTCCAGCGCTGCGGCGAGCAGGGCTCGCCACGGCGTGATCCGGGTCCAGGCCAGGTCCGTGTTCCCCGGGGCGTACGTCGCGCACTGTCGCTGGATGGCCTTGGTCCGGGCCGTGGTCGCCGCGGCTGCGTCGGTGATCCGCCGCTGCGCCAGGGCCCCGAGCGGGTCGGCGGCGGGGTCCAGTGGCGGGTCGGCCGGCCACCAGATGGCCACGGGGGAGTCCGGGAGGAGCAGGGGCAGGACCACCGAGTCGGCATGCTTGACCACCTCGCCCTTGAGGCGGATCAGGGCCGTCTCGCCGGTCCACCCGGAGCCGATGCCGACCTGGGCGTTGACCACGCCGTGTCCGCGGCCGTCGCCGAGGATCACCCCGAGCACCCGGGCCGGGTGCTCGTGCGAGGCGAGCCGGGCCGCGGTCATCGCCTCGTCGGCCTCGTCCTCGTCAACCACGATGATCAAGGTCATCACCATGCCCATCGCCGGCGACCCGGCCTTGGTCCGCGCCTTGACGAACTGCGCGGCGATCTCGGAGGAGTTGGTGTCGATGAGCTCGATCATGGGCGTCTCCAGGCTCGGCCGTCACGGGCCAGCATCGCGTCGGCGGACTCGGGGCCCCAGGTGCCCGAGGCGTAGGGGTCTGGCCCGCCCTTGCGCTTCTCGTCCTGCCGGGCCCAGTGCTCGAGGATCGGGTCGAGGATCTTCCAGGAGAGCTCGACCTCCTCGTGCCGCGGGAAGAGCGGCGGGTCGCCCAGCAGGACGTCGAGGATGAGGCGCTCGTACGCCTCGGGGCTCGCCTCGGTGAACGACCCCCCGTAGGCGAAGTCCATGTTCACGTCGCGGATCTCCATCGCCGTCCCGGGGACCTTGGACCCGAACCGGATCGTCATCCCCTCGTCGGGCTGGACCCGGATCACCAGGGCGTTGTGGGTCAGCTCCTCGGTCGAGGACGCCATGAAGGGCAGGTGCGGCGCCCGCTTGAAAACCACGGCCACCTCGGTCACCCGCCGGCCGAGTCGCTTGCCGGTCCGCAGGTAGAACGGCACCCCGGCCCAGCGCCGGCTGTCCACGTGCAGCGTGACGGCGGCGTACGTCTCGGTGGTCGAGTGCGGGTCGATGCCTTCCTCCTCGAGGAAGCCGGCCACCTTCTCCCCGCCGGCCCAGCCGGCGGCGTACTGCCCGCGCGCGGTGGTCAGGTCGAGCCGGTTGGGCAGCGTGACGCTCTGCAGCACCTTCTGCTTCTCCAGCCGGAGGCTGGCCGGGTCGAACGACGTCGGCTCCTCCATCGCGACGAGCGCCATCAGCTGCAGCAGATGGTTCTGGATGACGTCGCGGGCAGCGCCGATGCCGTCGTAGTAGCCGGCTCGGCCACCGATGCCCATGTCCTCGGCCATGGTGATCTGGACGTGGTCAACGTAGTGGGAGTTCCACAGCGGCTCGAACATCGTGTTCGCGAACCGCATCGCGAGGATGTTCTGCACCGTCTCCTTGCCCAGGTAGTGGTCGATCCGGAAGATCGACCCCGACGGGAAGACATCGGCCAGTACGGCGTTGAGCTCGCGCGCGGACTCCAGGTCGTGACCGAACGGCTTCTCCACGACCACCCGGCGCCAGGACTCCTCGTCGGGCTCGGCGAGCCCGTGCTCCTTCAACTGGCCGACGACCGTGCCGAACAGCCCGGGCGGGATCGCCAGGTAGAACGCCTGGTTCCCGGCGGTGCCGCGCACCTCGTCGAGCTCCTCGATGGTGCGCCGGAGCTTGCGGAAGGCCTCGTCGTCGTCGAACTCGCCGGAGACGAACCGGAAGCCCTCGGCCAACTGGCCCCAGACCTCCTCGCGGAACTCCGTGCGGGCGTGCTCCTTGACGGAGTCGTGGACGATCTGCGCGAAGTCCTGGTCGGCCCAGTCCCGGCGCGCGAAGCCGACCAGGCTGAAGCCGGGCGGCAACAACCCACGGTTCGCCAGGTCGTAGATCGCCGGCATCACCTTCTTGCGCGACAGGTCACCGGTCACCCCGAAGAGGACCAGGCCGCACGGGCCGGCGATCCGGGGGAGTCGCCGGTCCCGCGGGTCGCGCAGCGGGTTGTGGTGGGTCACGCGAACGCCTGCCTGATCGAGGCCAGGTCGGCGGGGCCGTTGACGTGCAGGCGCAGTACGGGCCGTCCGTGGTCGGCTAGCACCGCGGCGTCGCCGACGGCCTGGGCGGTCAGGAACTCGTGGAACGTGAACGGACGGTCGGGTACGGCGAGGTCGGCCACCGGCTGGGTCGTCACCTGCAGGAAGACCCCGGTCGCCGGCCCGCCCTTGTGGTACTGCCCGGTGGAGTGCAGGAAGCGGGGGCCCCAACCGAAAGTGACGGGTCGGCGGATCCGCCAGGCGAGGTCCTCGCGCACCTCGGCGAACTCCGCGTCCCGGTCCCGGTCGAGGTAGGCCTGCACCGCGAGGTACCCCTGGCGGTCGTCGAGCTGCTCCAGGAGCACCTCGACGGCCTCGGGCACGCTGCTGGTTCCCTCCGGCAGCCAGTCGCCGGAGGCGTAGACCGTCACCGGACCGTCGACGAAGACCGGCGTGGGGCTGGCTGCTCCACCCTCGAGCATCTCCCGGGCGGCAGCCTTGGCGCTCTCCACGTCGGGCTGGTCGAAGGGGTTGATCCCGATCATCCGGCCGGCGATCGCGGTGGCGTACTCCCACAGCAGCATCTGGGCCCCGAGCGGGGCGTCGACGTGGACGCCGAACCCGGACTTCGAGGTGACACCCTCGAGCACGAACTCGCTCCCCACGGACGCGAGCAGGGCGTCGCGGGTGGTGCGCTTGAAGTTGGTGGCTCCGGTGGACTCGACGACGACGGGCAGGATCCCCTTGCCCTCCTTGCCGGTCGACTCCGCGACGAGCTGCTCGACCCAGTCGCCGAAGCCCGGGTACGCCGACGCGGCGTCCGCGATCACGAGCTTGTCGACGTCGGCGGCGTTCGCGACGCCCAGCAGTGCCCCGAGCTGCAGCCCCGGGTTGTCGGCGTCGTCGGACTCGAGTGCCGGGCGCAGCGCCTCGGCAGCGTCCAGCAGCCCAGCGATGTCCGCGCCCGCCAGGCCGCTCGGCACCAGGCCGAACGCGGTGAGTGCGCTGTAGCGACCGCCGACCGCGGGATCGGCCAGGAAGACCCGGTAGCCCGCTGCCCGCGCCTGCTCCTCGAGCGGGGAGCCGGGATCGGTGACCACGATGATCCGCTCGGCGGGGTCGATGCCGGCGTCGGTGAAGGCCTTCTCGAACGCGCGACGCTGGCTGTCGGTCTCCACGGTCCCGCCGGACTTGCTGGAGACCACGACGACCGTCTCGGCGAGGTGCTTCTCCACCGCCCGCCGGACGTAGTCGGGGTCGGTGGAGTCCACGACGTCCAGCTCCACCCCCGCGGAGGAGCAGATCACCTCGGGCGCCAGCGAGGAGCCGCCCATCCCGCACAGGGCGACCCGGGAGAGCCCGCGTTCGCGGTGCTCCACCTGGAGCAGGGCGATCTCGTCGACGAGCGACCGTGACCGCTCGGGCAGGTCGACCCAGGCGAGGCGCTTGCCGGCCTCCTCCTCGGCTGCCGGCCCCCACAGGGTGGGGTCCTGCGACGCGATCCGGCTGGCGACCCGGTCGGCGACCAGCGTGTCGACCGCCGCAGCGAGGTCGCTCTGCTCGGGACAGCCCAGGAACAGCTTGAACGCCGCTCCGGTGGTGGTCCCGCTGACGGTGTTCCAAGCTGTGTCGGTCATCCCTGGTCCTGCCCCGCCTTGTCCATCTGGCCCGAGACGGTCTCGACCAGTTCGGTCCAGGACTTCTTGAACTTGTCCACGCCCTCCTGCTCGAGCACGAGCAGGACGTCGGCGAAGTCGACCCCGACGTCGGCGAGCCGGTCGAAGACCTCACGGGCCTCGTCCACCCGGCCGCTGACGCGGTCGCCGTGGACCTCGCCGTGGTCGGCGAACGCCTCCATGGTCTTCTCGGGCATCGTGTTCACGGTGTCGGCGACCACGAGCTCGCTCACGTACAGCGTGTCCGGGTACGCCGGGTCCTTCACGCCGGTGGAGGCCCACAGCGGACGCTGGGCGTTCGCGCCGGCCTCGGCGAGCACCTGCCAGCGCTTCGAGTCGTGCACCTCCTGGAAGGCGCCGTAGGCGAGCCGGGCGTTGGCGATCGCTGCCCTGCCCTTGAGGGCGGCGGCGTCGTCGGTGCCGATCGCGTCGAGCCGCTTGTCGACCTCCGAGTCCACCCGGGAGACGAAGAACGAGGCCACCGAGTGGATCCGGGCCAGGTCCAGGCCTGCGTCGCGGGCCTGCTCGAGACCACTGAGGTAGGCGTCCATCACCGCGCGGTAGCGATCGGTGGAGAAGATCAGCGTCACGTTCACGCTGATGCCCTGCGCGATCGCGGCGGTGATGGCCGGCAGTCCCTCCTGGGTGGCGGGGATCTTGATCAGCGCGTTCGGACGGTCGACCGCGGCCCAGAGGGCCTGCGCCGAGGCGATGGTTGCCTCGGTGTCGTTGGCGAGGTCCGGCTCGACCTCGATGGAGACACGTCCGTCGGACGGGCTGCCGTCGTACACGGGAGCGAGGATGTCGCAGGCCTCGCGGACGTCCTGGGTGGTCAGTTCGAAGATCACCCGGTCGACCGACTCGCCCTGCTCGACGAGCTTGCGGACCTGGTCGTCGTAGCGGGCGCCGTCGGCGATCGCCCCGGCGAAGATCGTCGGGTTGGTGGTCACCCCGACCACGGACCTCTCCTTGACGAGCTGGGCGAGGTTGCCGGCCTCGATCCGCTCCCGGGACAGGTCGTCGAGCCAGATCGACACCCCGGCCTCGGCCAGGGTCTTCAGACGGTCACTCATTGGTTCCTCCCGTTGCTGCGGTTGCTGGTCGGAGATGTACCCGCGAGGCCGACGACTAGTCGCCCGAGACCCGGAGGCTGTCCCGGGCGGCGTTGACGACCGCCTCGGTGGTGATGCCGTACTCCTCGAAGAGGCGCTCGAAGTTCGCGGAGCCGCCGTAGTGCTCGATCGAGACCATCCGGCCGTGGTCGCCGACGATCTCGCGCCAGCCCTGGGCGATGCCCGCCTCGACGGAGACCCGCGCCTTGACGGTGGGCGGGATGACGCTCTCGCGGTACGCCGTGTCCTGCTCGTCGAACCACTCGCGGCACGGCATGGAGACGACGCGGGCGCGCACTCCCTCCTCGGCCAGGACCGCGCGTGCCTCGACGGCGAGCTGGACCTCGGAGCCGGTGGCGACCAGGACGACGTCCGGGAGACCACCGTCGACGTCGAGCAGCACGTAGCCGCCGCGCCGGACCCCGGAGGTGTCGGCGAAGCCGTCCTCCCCACGCGGGAAGACCGGCACGTTCTGACGGGTCAGGATCAGCCCGGAAGGCCGGTCGGTGCGCTCGAGCACGGCCTGCCAGGCGGCCGACACCTCGTTGGCGTCGGCCGGGCGGACGATGTCGAGGCCGGGGATGGCCCGCAGGGCGGCGAGGTGCTCGATCGGCTGGTGGGTGGGCCCGTCCTCGCCGAGCCCGATCGAGTCGTGGGTCCACACGTAGGTCACCGGCAGCTGCATGAGGGCAGCCAGACGGACGGCGCCGCGCATGTAGTCGGAGAACGTCAGGAACGTGCCGCCGAAGACACGGGTGCCACCGTGCAGGGCGATGCCGTTCATGATCGCGCCCATGGCGTGCTCGCGGATGCCGAAGTGCAGGACGCGACCGGCGTACGGGTCGCCCTTCCACTCGCTGGTGCTGCGGGCGGCGGGAACGAACGACGGAGCCGACTTGATCGTGGTGTTGTTCGACCCGGCGAGGTCGGAGGAGCCGCCCCACAGCTCGGGCAGGGCGTCGGCGATCGCGTTGATGACCGCGCCGGAGGCGCTGCGGGTGGCGACGCCCTTCTCGCTGGCCTCGAAGGTGGGCAGGTCGGCGTCCCAGCCCTGCGGCAGGGCGCGGGTCTGCAGGCGCTCGTAGAGCGCGACGTCCGCCGACGGCTTGGTGGTCCAGTGCTGGAAGGCCTTGTCCCACTCGGCCTGGGCCTGCTGGCCACGCTCGACGGCGAGACGGGTGTGGGAGATCACCTCGTCGGAGACCTCGAAGGTCTTCTCCGGGTCGAAGCCGAGGATCTTCTTGGTGGCCGCAACCTCCTCGGCGCCGAGCGCCGAGCCGTGCGAGGCGCCGGTGCCCTGGGCGTTCGGGGCGGGCCAGGCGATGATCGTGCGCAGCACGATGAAGCTGGGACGGTCGGTGACGGCCTCGGCGCGCTTGATCGCGTCGTACAGGGCGGGGACGTCCTCGGCGTACGTGGAGCCGTTCTGGGTCCAGTCGACGGTCTGCACGTGCCAGCCGTAGGACTCGTAGCGAGCGGCGACGTCCTCGGTGAAGGCGATGTCGGTGTCGCCCTCGATCGAGATCTGGTTGGCGTCGTAGATGACGGTCAGGTTGCCCAGCGCCTGGGTGCCGGCGATCGAGGAGGCCTCGGCGCTGACGCCCTCCTGCAGGTCACCGTCGCTGCAGATCGCGTAGACGTGGTGGTCGAAGGGGGACTGGCCCTCTTCGGCGTTCGGGTCGAGCATGCCGCGCTCGCGACGGGCGGCCATCGCCATGCCCACGGCGTTCGCGACGCCCTGGCCGAGCGGGCCGGTCGTGGTCTCGACGCCGGCGGTGTGGCCGAACTCGGGGTGCCCGGGGGTCTTGCTGCCCCAGGTGCGCAGGGCCTGCAGGTCCTCCAGCTCGAGGCCCCAGCCGCCGAGGTAGAGCTGCGTGTAGAGCGTGATGGAGCTGTGCCCGCAGGAGAGCACGAAGCGGTCCCGGCCAGGCCACTGCGGGTCGGCGGGGTTGTGGCGCATCACCTTCTGGAAGAGCAGGTACGCGGCGGGGGCGAGGCTCATGGCGGTGCCGGGGTGGCCGTTGCCGACCTTCTGCACGGCATCCATCGCCAGCACGCGCGCGGTGTCGACGGCCTTCTGGTCGACCTCGGTCCACTCAAGTCCAGCGGCGTTGCTCACAGGTTTCCTCTCCAGTCGGTGCGCCTGGGAGTCGGGGGCCCCGGCCGGTCGGACGGGGACTTCTCAGGCACCGCCGAGCCTACTCACCCGAGGCGATAGACTGGAAACCAGCAACCCGCCCTTCGGGACCCCACCCTTCGCAAGGATCCTCCGTGACCCATGTCGGCCAGTCGGCCCCTGCCTCCGCCTCGACGGAGCAGGCCCCGGCGACCGTACGAGACGTCGTGGCGGCGTACGTCGGGCTGACCAAGCCGCGCGTGATCGAACTGCTGCTGCTGACGACCGTCCCGGTGATGTTCTTCGCAGCCCGCGGTATCCCGCCGCTGGGCCTGGTGGCGGCGACCGTGGTCGGCGGCACGCTCTCCGCGGGCTCGGCCTCGGTGCTGAACTGCGTCTACGACCGGGACATCGACGAGCAGATGCGCCGTACCCGGCGTCGGGCGCTGCCGCGGCACATCGTGACCGCCCGGGCCGCGCTGGTCTTCGGGCTGGTCCTGGGGGTGCTCTCCCTGGTGGTGCTGGTCGTCTGGGTGAACCTGCTGTCCGCCGGGCTGGCCCTGCTGGCCGAGGCCTTCTACGTGCTGATCTACACGATGGTGCTGAAGCGGCGGACCACCCAGAACATCGTCTGGGGCGGTCTCGCCGGCTGCTTCCCCGCCCTGATCGGCTGGACGGCCGTCACGAACTCGTTGTCCTGGGTGCCCGTGATCCTGTTCGCGGTGGTCTTCTTCTGGACGCCGCCGCACACCTGGGCCCTGGCGCTGCGCTACCGCGAGGACTACGCCAACGTCGACGTGCCGATGCTGCCGGTGGTGGCGCCGGCCCACGAGGTCGGCCGGCAGATCGTGATCTACAGCTACGTGATGGTGGCCACCTCGCTGCTGCTGTGGCCGGTGGCCGGCACCGGGATCTTCTACCCGATCGTGGCCGGGGTCTTGGGCGTGATCTTCCTGGTCGAGGCACACCGGATGTGGGGCCGCACCAAGACCTCCGACG
>NZ_JBFIKK010000109.1:0-11382 GCF_041600255.1 Nocardioides sp.
CCGGGTCGGCGTGCAGCGGGTTGCGGTCGCCGCAGAGTCGGTAGAGCAGGGCCTGCTGCGGCGTCACGTCGTACGTCGCGTCGGCGTCGGGCTCGCGGTCGGGCACGGCCACGCTGGTGGACTCACCACGCTCGCCACCCCAGCCGCCCTCGCCACGCACGAAGATCGACGACAGCGTGGTCCACAGCACCTCGCCGGTGGGCGACGTGGCGACCCCCTCCTGCCAGATGACGGCGGCCTTGCCCTTGTCCCAGACGTCGATGATCCGGGTGTTCACCGTCGCGGTGCCCGAGGTCGGCAGTGGGCCGGTGACGCTGATCGACTGACTGCCGTGCACGACCTGGCTCAGGTTGATGTCGCACCCGGGCAGGTCCAGCGGGGGCGGGTCGGTCTCGTGGAACGTGGGCGCGACGATGCCGAACGACGGCAGCACCTGCAGTGCCGGTCCCTCGACGGTGTAGCTGAGCGCCACGGGGGAGAGATTGTCGCCCGGAGCCGCACCGGCGCCGATGCCGAGGTGGTAGAGCAGGACGTCGCTGGAGTTCCAGGAGAACTCACGGTCGCCGAGGTCGGCGCCGATGGCGACGGACGGATCGATCGGCATGTCAGCTCTCCTGCTGGGTCGGCGCGCCGGTGGCGGTGGTCGTGGCCGAGGCGGCGATGTCCTCCGCGGCCAGGTACCCGAAGGTCAGGGCCGGCCCGATCGTGGCGCCCGGCCCGGCATAGGTGTGGCCCATCACGGCGGACGACACGTTGCCGGCGGCGTACAGGCCGGGGATGACCTCGCCGTCCGGGCGGAGCACTCGGGCCCGCTCGTCGGTGACCAGCCCGCCCTTGGTGCCGAGGTCGCCGGGGACGATCTTGACCGCGTAGAACGGTCCCTGGTCGATCCGGTGCAACGACGGGTTCGGCGACACCGTGGGGTCGGAGTAGTACTGGTCGTAGGCGCTCTCGCCGCGGTGGAAGTCGGCGTCGACGCCGGTCTCGGCGAAGCCGTTGAACCGCTCCACGGTCTGCGCGAGTGCGTCGGCCGGTACGTCGATCTGGTCGGCGAGCTCGGCCAGCGAGGCGGCCTTCTTGACCGTCCCGTACTTGTACCAGCGCCCCGGGAAGGGCTGGCGCGGGGAGAGACCGGCGAACAGGTACCGGTTGCGATAGCGCTGGTCGATGATCATCCAGCTCGGCACGTGCGGGACGCCGGTGGCCTCGCCCTTGTGGATCTCGTGCACGGCCTCGACGTACGGCAGCGCCTCGTTCATGTAGCGCTGTCCGGCGGAGTTCACGATGATCGAGCCGGGCAGGTTCCGCTCGGCCAGGCAGAACCACGGTCCGGACGGCAGCGGGATCGTCGGACCCCACCAGGCGTCGTCGAGCAGGTCGGTGCCCGCCCCTGCGGCCACCCCGGCCAGCAGGCCGGCGCCGGTGTTGAACTCGGACCCGGTGGTCCAGTCGATCGAGGCGGGGGAGGGCTGGTGCTTCTCCCGGAGCTCGAGGTTCCGCTCGAATCCGCCGCTGCCCAGGATGACGCCGCTCCGGGCCCGGACGACGTGCGTCTCGCCGCCGCGCAGGACGCGCACCCCGACCACCCGGCCGTCCTCGATCACCAGATCGGTCAGCTCGGTCTCGTAGTGCACCGGCACACCGGCGTCGATCAGCCCCTGGCGCAGCCCGATCGCCAGCGCACTGCCCATCGCGTACATCTTGCGGCCGAGCGCGAGGCTGACCAGCCGGCGCAGCAGCACCTTCACCATGGTCAGCGGGCCGCGGAGGGTGCGCAGCCCGAGGCTGATCTTGCGGAAGTCGGCCTGGGTGACGATCAGGTTGGCCGGCGCCTTGCTGTACGGCGGGTGCAGGCGGTCGAGCTCGTCGCCCAACGAACGGGCGTCCAGCGGGACCGGCTCCACGCTCCGGCCGGCCGAGCGGCCGCCGGGGGCCTCGGGGTGGTAGTCGGAGTAGTCCGGCACCCAGGCGAACCGGACCGGCGTACGAGCCTTGAGGAAGTCCATCACCTCGGGTCCGCGGTCGATGTAGGTGTCGCGGCGGACCTGGGGCACGACGTCGCCCACGATCGAGGCGAGGTAACGCTTGGACTCCTCGGGGGCGTCAGCCTGTCCGGCCTCGCGCAGCGCGTAGTTCCCCGGGATCCAGACGCCACCGCCGCTGCGGGCCGTGGAGCCGCCGAAGTAGGCGCTCTTCTCCAGCAGGACGGTGTCGAGACCGCGGGCCGAGGCGGCGAGGGCGGCGGTCATCCCGGCGCCGCCGGCACCGACCACGATCACGTCCACGGTGCCCGGCAACGAGTCCGGCACAGAGTCCGGCGACGAGTCCGGCTGACCGCCGGAGTGGGGGCTGCTCATGGCGCAAAACTGTAACAGGTTCTAGCATGGGGTCCATGCTCTCCGACGACCTTCGCCGCGAGGCGGCTGCCGCGCTGGCTGACGCCGAGTGCCACCAGCGCCCGATCGCGCCCCTGCGCGAGACCTATCCCGACCTCGACGTGGTGGACGCCTACGAGATCCAGCTGATCAACATCCGGCACCGGCTGGCGGTCGGGGCCACGGTGCACGGCCACAAGGTGGGCCTGTCGTCGAAGGCGATGCAGGAGATGATGGGCGTCGACGAGCCCGACTACGGCCACCTGCTCTCCGACATGGCGCTCTTCTCCGAGCGTCCGGTCAGCACGGGTCACTACTGCTACCCCCGGGTGGAGGTGGAGGTCGCGTTCATCCTCGGTGCCACGCTGCCCGGCGAGGACTGCACCGAGGACGACGTCATCGAGGCCACCGAGTACGTCGCCCCCGCGATCGAGCTGATCGACAGCCGGATCGCCGACTGGAACATCCGGATCGGCGACACCATCGCCGACAACGCCAGCTCGGCCGGCTACGTCCTCGGCGAGGCGCGGGTGCGTCCCACCGACCTGGACCTGCGCACCATCGACGCCCGGCTGATCTGCAACGGCGAGCAGGTGGCCGAGGGCCGCTCGGACGCCGTCCTGGGCAACCCGGTGACCGCGGTCGCCTGGCTCGCCCGCAAGGTCGCCTCGTTCGGCGTCACCCTGGAGGCCGGCCACGTGATCCTTCCCGGCAGCGTCCACCGCGCCATCGACGCCCGACCCGGCGACGACTTCGAGGCCGTCTTCGACGGGCTCGGCACTGTCCAACTGTCCTTCACGGACTGAGAGGAACCCCATGTCCCGCAGCAAGCTCACCGCGGCCATCGTCGGCCCCGGCAACATCGGCACGGACCTGCTCTACAAGCTGCTCCGCTCCGACGTGATCGAACCCCGCTGGATGATCGGGGTCGACCCCACCAGCGAGGGCCTGAAGCTGGCCGCCGACCGTGGTCTCGTGGCGTCCCACGAGGGGGTCGACTGGCTGCTGAAGCAGGACGAGCTGCCGGACCTGATCTTCGAGGCCACCTCGGCGTACGTGCACCGCGAGTACGCGCCTCGCTACGAGGAGGCGGGCATCCGGGCGATCGACCTGACCCCCGCCGCGGTCGGACCCGCGGTGATCCCGCCGGTCAACGGCGAGGAGCACGTGGACGCGATGAACGTCAACATGATCACCTGCGGCGGCCAGGCCACGATCCCGATGGTGGCCGCGGTCTCCCGCGCCGCCGCGGTGTCGTACGCCGAGATCGTCGCCTCGGTCTCCAGCCGCTCGGCCGGCCCGGGCACGCGCGCCAACATCGACGAGTTCACCCGGACCACCTCGGCCGGGGTCACCACCATCGGGGGAGCCGAGCGGGGCAAGGCGATCATCATCCTCAACCCCGCCGAGCCGCCGATGATCATGCGCGACACGATCTTCTGCGCGGTGGCGCCGGACGCCGACCGCGACGCGATCGTCGCCAGCGTCTTCGCGATGGAGAAGGCGGTCCAGGAGTACGTGCCCGGCTACCGGCTGCTCCAGGAGCCGCAGATCGACGACCCGTCCCCGGCCACCCAGGGGCAGACCAAGGTCAGCATCTTCGTGGAGGTCGAAGGCGCCGGCGACTTCCTGCCGCCGTACGCCGGGAACCTCGACATCATGACCGCCGCCGCCACCCAGG
The DNA here is from genome assembly GCF_041600255.1 of Nocardioides sp. Classification (GTDB taxonomy): domain Bacteria; phylum Actinomycetota; class Actinomycetes; order Propionibacteriales; family Nocardioidaceae; genus Nocardioides. The sequence goes on from NZ_JBFIKK010000109.1 coordinate 4,057, forward strand.
TGGGGCAGAACATCGCCCGCTCGATCCTCGGCAAGGAGTCCTGACATGCACGAGCGCGACGCTCTCTCCCGCACCTGGTCGCAGACCCACGGCGGCGACCTGGACCTGCGGCTGACCGACACCTGCCTGCGCGACGGCTCGCACCACAAGCGGCACCAGTTCACCGGTCAGGAGGTGCACGACATCGTCGAGGCGCTCGACGCCTCCGGCATCCCGGTCATCGAGGTCACCCACGGCGACGGCCTGGGCGGCTCCAGCTTCAACTACGGCTTCTCGCGGACCCCGGAGCAGGAGCTGATCAGGATCGCGGCCGAGACCGCGAAGCGCGCGAAGATCGCCTTCCTGATGCTGCCCGGCGTGGGCACCAAGGACGACATCCGGGCCGCTCAGGACAACGGCGGCCAGATCTGCCGGATCGCCACCCACTGCACCGAGGCCGACACCTCGCGCCAGCACTTCGCGCTGGCTCGTGAGCTGGGTCTGGAGACCGTCGGCTTCCTGATGATGAGCCACACCCAGTCGCCCGAGGTGCTGGCCCAGCAGGCCCGGATCATGGTCGACGCCGGCTGTCAGTGCGTCTACGTCGTGGACTCCGCCGGCGCTCTGGTAATGGAGCAGACCGCCGACCGGGTCGCGGCCGTCGTCGCCGAGATCGGCCACGAGGCCACGGTCGGGTTCCACGGCCACGAGAACCTCGGCCTCGGCGTCGCGAACACCGTGATCGCCGCCCGCGCGGGGGCCACCCAGATCGACGGGTCGGTACGCCGCTTCGGCGCCGGGGCGGGCAACACGCCGCTGGAGGCCTTCATCGGGGTCTGCGACAAGCTCGGCTGGCGGACCGGGGTGGACTTCCTGCAGATCGTGGACGCCTCCGAGGACGTCATCAAGCCGGTGATGCCGGAGGAGTGCCAGCTGGACCGGATGACGCTGATGATGGGCTACGCCGGCGTCTACTCCTCCTTCCTCAAGCACGCGGGCAACGCCGCGGACCGGTACGGCGTCTCCGGCGCCAAGATCCTGCTCGAGGCCGGCCGTCGCAAGCTGATCGGCGGCCAGGAGGACCAGCTGATCGACATCGCCCTGATGCTCCGGGCCGAGGCGGACAAGGAAGCCGCGAACTCGTAGTCCGGGCCCCGCCGAGCCGCGCGCTGAGCGTGGATCTGTCGGGGTACTCGACCAAAACGAGAACGTGTTCTAGTATTCACGAGTCCGTACATGACAGGAGAAGTCGATGTCCAAGGCTGTGCTCGACGGGGTCCGTGACCTGCTGCCCTCCATCCGGGAGCGGGCCGACGAGGCGGAGCGCCTGCGCGTCGTCCCGGAGGCCTCGATCAAGGAGCTGGACGAGGTCGGGTTCTTCCGTCTCCTCCAGCCGAAGCGGTTCGACGGACTCGAGGCCGACCCGATCGACTTCTACACCGCGGTGCGTGACATCGCCGGCGCGTGCGGCTCGACCGGCTGGGTCTCCAGCGTGGTCGGCGTGCACCCCTGGCAGGTGGCGCTCTTCTCCGACGAGGCCCAGCAGGCGGTGTGGGGCTCCGACACCTCCACCCGGCTGAGCTCGTCGTACGCCCCGACCGGCAAGGCGGTCCTGACCGAGGGCGGCTTCACCCTCTCCGGCAAGTGGAGCTTCTCCTCGGGCTGCGACCACTGTGCCTGGGTGCTGCTCGGTGGGCTGGTGTTCAACGCCGACGGGCAGGTCGTCGACTTCCGGACCTTCCTGGTCCCGCGGGAGTCGTACACCATCAACGACGTCTGGAACGTCGTGGGACTGCGGGGCACCGGCTCCAACGACATCGTCGTCGACGAGGTCTTCGTCCCCGAGGCGTTCACGCTCTCGATGGGCGACACCGGCCGCTGCTTCGGCCCGGGTCAGGAGCAGAACACCTCCGACCTCTACAAGCTGCCGTTCCACTCGATCTTCACCGGCACCATCACCACCCCGATCATCGGGATGGCGATGGGTGCCTACGCCGAGCACGTCGAGATGCAGCAGAAGCGCGTCCGTGCGGCGTACCTGGGAGAGAAGGCCGCGCTCGACCCGTTCGCCGCGGTCCGCATCGCACGCGCCTCGTCCGACATCGACGCCTCGTGGGCGTTGCTGGTCAACAACATCCGCGAGGAGCAGGCGCACGTGAGCCGGGGCGAGAAGATCCCGCTCGGCCTGCGGCTCAAGGTCCGCCGCGACCAGGTGCTCGGCACCCAGCGCGCGATCGACGCGATCGACTCGCTCTTCGAGGCCTCGGGTGGGCGAGCGCTCGCCGAGGGCACCTACCTGCAGCGCGCCTGGCGCGACGCCCACGCGGGCCGCGTGCACGCCGCCAACGACCCCGAGCGGGCGCTGCAGATGTTCGGCGCCCACGAGTTCGGCCACAAGGTCGACCCGGGGATGTACTGAGTTGACCATCACGAAGGAGTCCACCCGCCGCTCGGCCAAGGCGGGCGCGCTGACCCTGAACTACCACGAGGCCGGGACGCCGACCGAGATCGGCGGCGGGCTCCCGCTGGTGATGCTGCACGGCGGCGGCCCCGGCGCCTCGGCCTGGTCGAACTTCGGCCCGGCGCTGCCGCACTTCGCCACCGGCTTCCGCACCCTGCTCGTCGACCAGCCCGGCTTCGGTGGCTCGGAGAAGCCCGAGATCGAGGGCAACTTCTACTCGTTCGCCGCCGATGCGCTGGCGGCGCTCCTCGACGAGTTGGGGATCGAGCGGATCCACCTGCTCGGCAACAGCCTGGGCGGAGGTACGGCGGCCCGGTTCGCACTGAAGTACCCGAAGCGGGTCGGTCGCCTGGTGTTGATGGGCCCCGGCGGTCTCTCGCTCAACCTCTTCCACGCCGACCCGACCGAGGGCATCAAGCGGCTCTACGAGTTCGGCGCGACCCCGACCCGCGACGCGCTGCGCGCCTTCATCTCGACCATGGTCGTCAACCAGGACCTGGTCACCGACGAGCTGGTCGAGGAGCGGTTCGCCGACGCCACCGCACCCGGGGCTCGGGAGGCGATGGCCTCGATGGGCGCCTCCTTCATGAAGCCCGACACCTTCGAGGACGGCTTCCTGTGGCGCGAGGCGTACAAGATCCGCGCGCACACCCTGCTCACCTGGGGCCGCGAGGACCGAGTCAACCCGATCGACGGCGCCTTCACCGCACTCAAGCTGATCCCGAAGGCCTCGCTGCACGTCTTCCCGAACTGTGGCCACTGGGCCCAGATCGAGGCCGCCGAGGAGTTCGCCGAGGTCGCGACGTCGTTCCTTGCCCGGCACGTCGAACGCCCCCGCCGATGAAGGCGCCGATGAAGACGCCGACGGAGTCGCCCATGAACTCGGAAGTGAGCACACGATGACGATCGACATCAGGTCCTTGGGCTACGTACGGGTGGAGAGCACCGACCTGGAGCAGTGGCGCCACTTCGGGGGCAAGGTGCTCGGCCTGGTGGAGGGGCGCGGACCGAACCCCGAGCACCTCTACTTCCAGATGGACGAGCTGTCGGCCCGCATCGTCGTGGTACCGGCCGAGCAGGACCGGATGGGGTGCATGGGCTGGGAGGTCGCCGACGGTCGTGCCTTGCGCGAGGCCGCCGAGCACCTGGAGAAGCACGGTGTCGAGCTGGACCGGGCGAGCAGCGAGGAGCTGGCCGAGCGCCGGGTCGAGGGGATGATCCGGTTCACCGACCCCTTCGACAACGTCTTCGAGCTCTTCCACGGGGCGACCTACGAGGCCCGCCCCGTGGTCACGCCGTACGCCAACCGGTTCGTGACCGGCGAACAGGGACTCGGGCACATCGTCGTCCCCGTGGGCGACGACGAGGAGGCGCTGCGCTACTACACCGAGGTCCTCGGTTTCCGGCTGCGCGACTCGATGCGGATGCCGGGGGAGTTCGTCGGCAAGGAGCCCGGCAGCACGGCCTGGCTGCGCTTCCTGGGGTGCAACCCGCGGCACCACTCGCTGGCGTTCCTGCCGATGCCGGACCCGTCCCGGTGCGTGCACATCATGGTCGAGGTCGACAAGCTCGACGACGTCGGACGCGCCCTCGAGCGGGTGCGCAAGCACCAGGTTCCGCTGTCGGCGACGCTCGGGCGCCACATGAACGACCAGATGGTCTCGTTCTACGTGCGCTCCCCGGGTGGCTTCGACGTCGAGTACGGCACCGAGGGCCTGACCGTCGACGACGAGAAGTGGGTGGCGCGGGAGAGCACGGCGGTCTCCTACTGGGGCCACGACTTCTCCGTCGGCCACCGGTGACTAACGTTGACGCCATGAGCGAGGCCAGCCGAGAGATCCCCGACGGGATGAGCCCGAATGCTCGGGAGACCTGGCCGAGCCCCGACCTGATCAACTCCTGGCTGGGCGACTTCGACTTCGACTTCGAGTTCCGACCCGGCGAGTCGAGCGGCGTCCATGCCGACGACCCGGAGGCGGTGGCCCAGGCGCGGCTGTTCCGCGACGTGCTGGGTCGGTTCGGCTCCGGGGTCACCGTGGTCACCGCGACCAGCGGTGGCGAGCCGGTCGGGATGACCTGCCAGTCGTTCTCGAGTGTGTCGCTGGACCCGCCGCTGGTGCTGTTCGTGCCGGCCAAGACGTCGCGGGCCTGGCCGCTCATGCAGCGCTCGGGCAAGTTCTGCGTCAACTTCCTCTCCGCCGACCAGGCCGAGCTGTCCAACACGATGGCCAGCCGGGGGATCGACAAGTTCGCCGACGTGACGTGGACTCCGTCCGAGGCCACCGGTTCGCCGCTGCTCGACGGTGTCCTGGGCTACGTCGACTGCACCATCCACGCGGTGCACGAGGCCGGCGACCACTACGTCGTGATCGGGCGCGTGCTGGACCTGGCCGCCTCCGACCTCGAGGACCCGCTGTTGTTCTACCGCGGCTCCTACCGCACCACCGACCGCTGAGGCTGCTGCTCAGGAGGGTGTCCCAGGGGGATGCCGTCGCCCAGCGGCACGACCAGGTGGGGATCGATCAGCCGGTGGGCGCGGGCGAGCTCGGTGCCCTCCACCGAGATCGTGGCCGTCACGTCGCACCGCCCGGTGCCCAGCCCGCTGAGCAGCCCGTCGCGGACCACCGCGGTGAGCGCCTCGACGTGCACGTCCACGCCGACGTCGAACCTCATCCGGGCCACTGTCTGGTCGAGGTAGACGACGTCGACGCTCGGGTGTCGGTGCAGGCTGAGGTCGTGGCCGGCCAGGTCCACCGCGTCGACCTCCGTGGTGCCGCGCGTTCGGTCGCCCGCCTCCACGAGCGCCTGGTACGTCGTCCAGCCGCGCAGCAGCACCTGCCCCACGTCGACCTTCAGGAAGTCGCGCGCGAGCTCGGCGATCTGGGTGGCGGCGGCCGCCCAGAGTGCGCTGCCGACGGACTCCAGCCCGGTGGCCGCCTGGTCCAGGGCGTGCGTCTCGACCAAGCGCTCCTCCAGGTCGACGCCGGAGGCCTCCAGGATCGCCAGAGCGGTCAGCGCGTCGGGGCTGGTCGGGCTGCCGGGACGCTGATCCAGGGTCGTCATCGCATCTCCACTCGGTGAGGATCGGCCTCGTCCCGGTGTGGAACGAGACGCAGGGTCGGCACGGTGCCGGTGTGTGGTCCCACGTGGGCCACGTCGAAGCTCAGGTCGGGGTGCGCGAGGAGGGCGGGGGCCGGCGCTCGAGGCTGCGTCCGTCGCCGGGTACGGCGGCGTACCTGCTGCTGGAGCAGCGCGGCGACCACCAGCAGGACCAGCACCACCAGGGCGGTGGTGAGCAGCGGCGACCAGCCGGCCGGGGCGGGGGTCGGTGTCGCGGCCACCAGTTCGAAGTCGGCGACCGCGGAGAGGGGCTCCGCCGACGCGCAGGCCTGGCACGCGTAGAAGGTGAACTCGCCTGGCTGGTCGTCCTCGACCACGAACGTGCCCTCGAAGGTCCCATCGTCCGTGACCGGGGCGAAGAGCAGGGCCCGGTCGCTCTCGAAGCTGAGGTCCTCGTCGCTGAAGACCAGCACCTCGGCGCGGCTGGGATCCCACCCGGTGCCACTGACCTGGACCGTGGTGCCCGGTGCGGCACTGGTCGGCCGGAGGGTCAGGGTGCGCTCCCCGGGGGGCGGCGGCGGGGACTGGATCGTGAAGGCCGCCTCGTCCTCCAGCCGATCGCCCTCGAAGCAGCGTTGACATGCCAGCCAGGTGTAGTCCCCGGGCTCCCGGTCCGGCACCGAGAGCACCGCCTCGAAGCTGCCGTCGGTCGTGCTGATCTCGTCGAGAGGTGCCGCCCCGTCCTCGAGGTCGCCCGGGTCGGCGTACACCGAGACGGGTCCGAGGTCGTCGTTCCATCCGACACCGGTGACCTCGACGTCGTCGCCGGGCTGACCGGCCTCGGGCAGGAGGGCGAGGGTGGGCGCCACGGGCACGGTCGGGGGTACGACCGTGAACACGACGGTGTCGTTCGGTGCGCCGTCTCCCTTCTCGCAGACCTGGCAGGCGATGATCTCCCGGGCGCCCAGCGGGAGTTCCGGGATCTCGACGTCCGTGGCGAAACCGCCACCTGACACCGGGGCCGTGGCCAGCTCGATCCGTCCCTCGGGCTCGGTGGTGACGGTGAACAGGGTGACCTCGCCGAGCCGGTCGCCCCACCCGGTTCCCTCGGCGACGATCGAGTCGCCGACGGCGCCGGACAGGGGGGTCAGCGTGAGTCGGTGGTCGAGGACGGGGGCGCTGGTGATCGTGAAGGAGGCGCTCGCCTCACCCGTGCGGCCGCTCTCGTCGCACCCCTGACAGGCGTAGAGCCGGTAGTCGCCCTCCTCCCGGTCGGGCACCGCGAAAGTGACGCTGAAGGTGCCGGCGGGGTCCGGCTCCGCTGTGACGAGTCTGTCCTCCCGCTCGAAGCTCTCCGAGATGTCGGGGTAGAGGTCGACGTCGCCGTTCTCGGGATTCCATCCGGTGCCCGTGAGCGTGATGACGGCGCCAGGGCTGCCGGAGGCGGGCGAGACCGTGATCTCCATGTGCTCGTCCAGCCATGCGTTCGTCGCGGCGGCGCTCGGGACCAGCAGGGCGGCCGTCAGCCATCCTGCGACGACGAGCCCGAGGCGCCCGCGCATCACCATCCCCCCACCACCCCCGCTTGGTGGAACCGTCGAGACGACGGCCTCCCTTCGAATGTGCGCCACCTGCACGGGTGTGTCAATCGGTGAGGTTCGATCACACCTATCCTGTGCCGATGCCCACGCACCCACTCTGGCGGCCGTTCCAGCAGCCGTCCGACGAGGAGATCGCCCGCGCACGGGTCCGGGAACACCGCCCGGAGAGCGTCGAGGTGGTGCCCCCCGACCCGACCTGGCCGGCGCAGTACGCCGCGTTGCGCC
>NZ_JBFIKK010000110.1:0-11326 GCF_041600255.1 Nocardioides sp.
GAACCTCTGAGTCCCGCTGCGGCGGGCTCGACTGACGAAGGAGGGCCCCGGCACCTGAGTGCCGGGGCCCTCCTTCGTCGTTCTCGGGGGTCGCTCGGGGTGGGTTCTCGGGCGTGCTTACCGGGGTTTGCTGGCGCTTCTCGGGGGTTGCAACGGCCTGGAAGCGCAGGGATCCCCGGATCTCCGGGGATCCCTACAACGGAAACTCAGCGCTTGCGGGGCGCGGGCATCCGCACCAGGCGGTCCGCCGCACGCTCGACCAGGTTCGCGAACGCACCGGGCGGCATCTGCACCCGACGGTCCGGCACGAAGCCGATCTGGGCGATCGAGGTGCCGGTGCGCACGATCCCCATCAGGAAGGTGACCGACTCGGTGTCGGTGATCTCCGTGGTGACCCGCCACACCGTCAGGTCACGCCGCTTCGACGTCGACTGCAGGATGCGGCTCACATCGGTGCCCAGCGCCCGGTCGGGGCAGCTGGCCATCCGGGCCCGGACCCTGGCGACGAAGGCGCGCGCCTTGCCGACCGGCAGCGAGCCGACCGTCTCGGTGAGCCCGAACTGCACGGGGAGCTTCGCCTTGGGGATCAGGAAGGAGCGGGTGACGTTGTTCGTCATCTCCTTGCCGCTGAAGTCGGCCTCGTCGCAACGCGTGGCCGCGACGTTGACCACGGCCTTGCGCGGCTCGGTGCCCACCCAGGGCCGGGCCACGTTGGTCACCGGCGGCAGGTCGATCTCGGCGAGCATCCCGGGCACCTCGCCCACCGGAAGGGGGCGGACCACCGTCAGTGTCGGGCTGGTCGCGCACTCGCCCGCCTCGGAGAGGGTGCAGAGCCCGTTGACCGCCGAGGCGAGCATCCGGGCGTGGTTGCGGAAGGCCGGTACGCCGGAGCCGGGTCGGCGGGTGACGACGGTGGTGGTCAGGCTGCCCGTGCGAGCGACCCCCACCACCAGCGTGCGCACCGGACGGTTCCAGTCGCGCAGCACGAGCATCATCGCGGCGTCGCCGACCTGACCGACGCGGCGTGTGGAGAGCAGCTGCATCCGGGGCTCCGCGCAGCCGGCGTACCAGCCGAGCGTCGTGGCGTACGTCGCCTTCGCCGCCTTCGGTGAGGCGGAGACCTCCGTGGCGTGCTGCACCGTGGACGGGCGACTGCCCGGTCGCGGCTTGTCCCGCAGCGTGCGGATCAGACTCCCGCGGCTGGCCGGATCGGCGTACCGCTGCCGCTGGCAGGGCAGCACGAGGCCGTCGCCCTCGACGTTGGTCGTGGTCTCGACCGTCCGCCAGCGACGGCCCGGGATGCGCGCCGTGACCTGTTCGGGGGAGAGCAGTGAGGCATCGTCCACGTCGCGCGGTGGCTCGACGGGGGTCTCCGTCACCGGAGCGGGGGACGACGAGGGCGCTGCCACCCCGAGGGCCGGCCGACCGTCGAGCTGGGGACGGATCCCGGCGGCGTCGGTGACCAGGGATCCGGTCAGCACGAGCGCCGCCACCGCAGCGGCGGCGCCGACGCCGGTGTGGGTCCGACGCCGCGCGGCGCCGGCTCGGCGGATGATCGTGGCGCGCGGCCACCGGGCGGCCTCGGCCTCGGCCCGCAGCGGTTCGAAGAGGGGCCGGATGTGGGTGGTGGGAACGTCGCGGTGCACGGCGAACTGCGCGGTCGCGGTCTGCAGTTCGCGCTCGGCGTCGAGCAGGGGGAGCCCGACCTCGCGCGCCATGTCGGCCATCGAGACGGTGGTCAGCTGGGTCAGCAGCAGGGTCTTGCGCTGGGCCACGGTCAGCTTGCCGAGCGCCTCGAGGGTGGCCAGGGCCTCCGGTTCGAGGGTCTTGTCCCGGTGCCACAACCGGGCGGTGTGCCGACGCTGGGCGTGCCGCCAGGCGTGCGGACGCACCCAGGCCTCGGGATCCTCGAGCCGGGAGATCTTGCGCCAGTGGTGCCAGGCCACGACGAAGGCGTCGCGCACCGCGGAGCGGGCCGCGCCCATGTCCCCGGTCAGGGCGAAGGTCTGCAGCAGCAGTCCGGCCCGGGCGTCCTTGTAGAACGCGTCGAACTCGTCGGGATTCCTCATGGCCTGTCCACGGTACGCGAGGCGCGAGGGGCACAGCCACTCGGCGTGGGACCACGGACGGCTCCCGACAGCGGGTGATGATGGATCGGTCATGACTTCGCTGCAACCCCGCTCGGCACGCGCCCGGACCTCCGCACCGGTGGCCGTCGAGCCCGACCCCCGCCACCGCCGTCCGCTGGTCCTCGCGACCACGCTGGGCGGCGCCTTCGCGGCGGGCTCGACCCTTCTGGTCTGCCTCGCCCTGGCCGTGGTCGGCTGGTTCCTCACCGACGCCGGTGCCCATGGCACGCCCAGCGACGCCCTGCAGGTCGGGGCCCTCGGGTGGCTGATGGCCCACGGCGCGGGCGTCCGCATCGACGGCGTCGCGGTGACCGCCGTCCCGCTCGGGCTGACCGCCCTGGCCGCCTGGGCGACCTGGCGCGTGGGCCACCGCGTCGGGGAGTCGGTCTCCGGGCACGGACCGGACGCCGACCGGATCGGCGACGGGGAGCGGGACTGGACCGTGCCGACGGCCGTCTCGCTGTTCACGACCGGGTACGTCGTCGTCGCCGTCGTCACCACGTCACTTGCCGCCACCGCCGAGACGGCCCCCTCCGGCGGCCGGGTGCTCGGCTGGTCGCTGGCGCTCTGCCTGCTGGTCGGGGCCCCGGCGATCGCGATCGGGGCCGGGCGGGCCGCGATCTGGGCGTCCCTGGTGCCGGAGTCGGTCCGGGCCACGGCGCTCACCTGTCGCCGGATCCTGACCAGCTTCGCCGGGGTGGCCGCCGTCGTCCTCCTCATCGCCGTGGCGGCGGATCTCGGTGCCGCTGCCACGATGGTCTCCCGGTTGCACGCCGACGCGGGCGCCACGATCATGCTCGTCGGGCTGAGCCTGGCGGTGCTGCCCAACGCCGTCGCCTTCTCCGGCTCCTACCTGCTCGGTCCCGGCTTCGCGGTCGGCGCCAACACGCTGGTGGCGCCGACGGCGGTCGTGCTGGGACCCCTGCCGCTCTTCCCCCTGCTCGCCGGGCTCCCCGACCCCGGGCCGACCGCTGCCTGGACGGCCTGGCTGATGGCCCTGCCGGTCCTGGTGGCAGCCGTGGCGACCGCCCGTAGCCAGCGGCTGCGGCCGACCCTGCGCTGGGACATGGGTGCACTGCGCGGCTGTGTGGCCGGGGTCGTCGCCGGGGTCGTGGTGGGCATCGTGGCCGGGCTGGCCGGGGGTGCCGTCGGGCCCGGTCGGATGCGGACCGTCGGCCCCTTCGCCTTCGACGCGATGGTGCACGCGATCACGGCCTTCGGGATCGGCGGACTGCTCGGCGGCCTGGCGATGACCTGGTGGCAGCGCCGTGCTGCCCGTCGGGCCGCGGTTCCGGTGTCGCCACACTGACCACCACAGCGGGCGTGGTCCCGGGCGCCGCCGGTCCTCGTTAGACTTCGCGCGTGCCGATCCCCACTCCCGCGCGCCTCGTCGTGCTCGTCTCGGGCTCCGGCACCAATCTCCAGGCGCTGCTCGACGCCACCGCCGACCCCGCGTACGGCGCCCGGGTGGTCGCCGTGGGCGCCGACCGTGAGGACATCGAGGGGCTGCGTCGCGCCGAGCGCGCCGGCGTCCCGACGTTCGTGCGCAGGGTCGGGCACTTCACCACCCGCGAGCACTGGGACCAGGCGCTGGCCGACACCGTCGCCGCCTTCGAGCCCGACCTGGTCGTCTCGGCCGGTTTCATGAAGCTGGTCGGGGAGCCCTTCCTGGCCCGCTTCGGGGGACGCTTCGTCAACACCCACCCGGCGCTGCTGCCGGCGTTCCCCGGCACGAACGGCGCGGGTGACGCGCTGGAGTACGGCGTGAAGGTCGCCGGAGCCACCCTCTTCGTCGTCGACTCGGGCGTCGACACGGGGCCGATCCTGGCCCAGACGGTGGTGCCCGTCGAGGACGACGACACCGTCGAGACCCTGCACGAGCGGATCAAGGTCGCCGAGCGACAGATGCTCGTCGACGCGGTGGGCCGGATGGCTCGCGAGGGGTTCACGATCACCGACAGGAAGGTCCGGTTCGGACAATGAGCACCGCAGACGAGTCCACGACGCGCATCCCGATCCGACGGGCGCTGGTGTCGGTCTACGACAAGAGCGGCCTCGAGGAGCTCGTGCGCGGCCTGCACGACGCCGGGGTGGTGCTGGTCTCCACGGGCGGCTCGGCGGCCCTGATCGAGGGTCTCGGCCTGCCGGTCACCAAGGTGGAGGAGCTCACCGGCTTTCCCGAATGCCTGGACGGCCGGGTGAAGACCCTGCACCCGAAGGTGCACGCCGGCATCCTCGCGGACCGCCGCCTCGACTCGCACGTCGCGCAGCTGGAAGACCTGGGCGTGGAGCCGTTCGACCTCGTGGTCTCCAACCTCTACCCCTTCACGCAGACCGTCGCCTCGGGAGCGAGCCCCGACGACTGCGTCGAGCAGATCGACATCGGCGGCCCGTCCATGGTGCGCGCCGCGGCCAAGAACCACCCCTCGGTCGCCATCATCACCTCGCCCGAGCGCTACCCGGACGTGCTCGCCGCCGTCGAGGCCGGCGGCTTCACGCTGCCCGAGCGCCGCTCCCTGGCGGCCGAGGCCTTCGTGCACACCGCGACGTACGACGTGCACGTGGCGTCGTGGATGGGCAACGTGCTCACCGACTCCTCCGAGGAGACCGGCTTCCCGGCGTGGCTCGGCGCCACCTGGGACAAGGCCGCCGTGCTCCGCTACGGCGAGAACCCGCACCAGGGCGCCGCGCTCTACGCGGCCGGCTTCCAGCCCGAGCCGGGGCTGGCCCAGGCCACCCAGCTGCACGGCAAGGAGATGTCCTACAACAACTACGTCGACGCCGACGCGGCCCGACGGGCGGCGTACGACTTCGACCAGCCGACGGTTGCGATCATCAAGCACGCCAACCCGTGCGGCATCGCGGTCGGCGCGGACGTGGCCGAGGCGCACCGCCGGGCGCACGAGTGCGACCCGGTGTCGGCCTTCGGCGGCGTGATCGCCACGAACGTCCCGGTCTCGGTCGAGATGGCCCGGCAGGTGGCCGAGGTCTTCACCGAGGTCGTCGTGGCGCCCGGCTACGAGGACGGCGCGGTCGAGATCCTGACCGCCAAGAAGAACATCCGGCTGCTCGAGTGCGCTCCGCTCACCCGCGGTGGCGTCGAGCTGCGCCCGATCTCGGGGGGTCTGCTCCTGCAGCAGCGCGACCTGGTCGACGCCGAGGGCGACGACCCGTCCAACTGGACGCTCGCCACCGGCGAGCCCGCCTCGGCCGAGTTGCTCGCCGACCTCGCGTTCGCGTGGACCGCCTGCCGCTCCGCCAAGTCCAACGCGATCCTGCTGGCCAAGGACGGTGCCTCGGTCGGTGTCGGGATGGGTCAGGTCAACCGGGTCGACTCCTGCAAGCTCGCGGTCCAGCGGGCCGGCGAGCGGGCCAGCGGTTCGGTGGCGGCCTCGGACGCGTTCTTCCCCTTCGAGGACGGCCCCCAGATCCTGATCGACGCCGGTGTCGCGGCGATCGTCCAGCCGGGTGGTTCGGTGCGCGACGAGCTCACCATCGAGGCGGCCCGGGCGGCCGGGGTGACCATGTACTTCACCGGCACCCGGCACTTCGCCCACTGAGACCCCGGGACAGGATGACTGCCATGACTGCACAGAAGCTCGACGGAACCGCCACCGCCGCCGCGATCAAGGACGAGCTGACCGTCCGGGTGGCAGCGCTCAAGGAGCGTGGCGTCGTCCCCGGTCTGGGCACGGTGCTGGTCGGTGACGACCCCGGTTCGCGGTGGTACGTCAACGGCAAGCACAAGGACTGCGCCGAGGTCGGCATCGAGTCGATCCGGGTCGACCTGCCCGCCGAGGCCAGCCAGTCGGAGATCGAGGCGGCGGTCGCCGAGCTGAACGCCGACCCGAGCTGCACCGGCTACATCGTGCAGCTGCCCCTGCCGAAGGGTCGCGACGAGAATCGCGTGCTGGGCCTGATCGACCCGGCCAAGGACGCCGACGGACTGCACCCGACCAACCTCGGCTGGCTGGTCCTGGGCAACGAGGCCCCGCTGCCGTGCACGCCGTACGGGATCGTCGAGCTGCTGCGCCGTCACGGCGTCGGCATCGCGGGCGCGGAGGTCGTCGTGGTCGGTCGCGGGGTCACCGTCGGCCGCCCACTCGGACTGTTGCTGACCCGTCGCTCCGAGAACGCCACCGTCACGCTGTGCCACACCGGCACCCGCGACCTGGCCGCACACGTGCGTACAGCGGACATCGTGGTCGCGGCCGCCGGGGTCCCCGGGATCATCACCGCGGACATGGTCAAGCAGGGGGCGGCGGTGCTCGACGTGGGCGTCTCCCGTGTCGACGGAAAGCTCGCCGGGGATGTCGCCGAGGACGTCTGGGAGGTGGCGGGCTGGGTCTCGCCCAACCCCGGAGGGGTCGGCCCGATGACTCGCGCCATGCTGCTCAGCAACATCGTCGCGATGGCCGAGAAGGCACTGACCGAGAACACACTGGCCTGACGTGAGCGAGCAGCCGGAGGCGAGTGAGAGCGAGGTCGAGGCCGAGGGCGGCGAGCCCGAGGAGCTCGGGCGTCGCTACCCCTCGACGATCGGCGGGCTGTTCTACCTGCTGGTGCTGGCCGGCACCTTCATCGGGATCGCGGTGGTCACCTGGGGGCAGTGGCGGCACGGGGTCCGCTGGATCGGCGGTTCGCTGATCGCGGCCGCCGGGGTCCGGCTGGTGCTGCGCGCGCGGGACGCCGGGATGCTCGCCGTACGCCACCGCGTCGTGGATGCCGTGCTGCTCGGGGGTGTCGGCGCGGTGCTCTTCTTCCTTGCCAGCACGATCCCCAACCAGCGCCTCTGACCTGCCTCACGCCGTCCTGTCCCTGACATGACACCGGCCCGCCCGAGAATCTCGGGCGGGCCGGTGTCGGTCGAGCGTGGGTCAGATGAGACCGAGCTCGGTCACGGCGGTGCGCTCCTCGGCCAGCTCGGCGGTCGAGGCGTCGATGCGGGCGCGGGAGAAGTCGTCGATCTCGAGGCCCTGGACGATCTCCCAGTCACCGTTCTTGGTGGTCACCGGGAACGACGAGATCAGGCCCTCGGGTACGCCGTACGACCCGTCGGAGACGACGGCCATCGAGACCCAGTCGTTCTCCGCCGAGCCCGTCAGCCAGTCGCGGGCGGCGTCGATGGTCGCGGAGGCGGCCGAGGCCGCAGAGGACGACCCACGCGCCTCGATGATCGCCGCGCCACGCTTGGCGACGGTGGGGATGAAGTCGTTCTCGATCCAGGCCTGGTCGTCGACGACCTCGGCGGCGTTGCGGCCACCGATCTCGGCGTGGAACAGGTCGGGGTACTGGGTCGCGGAGTGGTTGCCCCAGATCGTCATCTTCTTGATGTCGGTCACCGAGGCGCCGGTCTTCGCGGCCAGCTGCGAGATGGCCCGGTTGTGGTCGAGCCGGGTCAGCGCCGAGAACCGCTCGCGCGGGATGTCGGGGGCGTTGGTCATCGCGATCAGCGCGTTGGTGTTGGCCGGGTTCCCGGTGACGCCGATGCGGACGTCGTCGGCGGCGACCTCGTTGAGCGCCTTGCCCTGAGCGGTGAAGATCGCGCCGTTGGCGGAGAGCAGGTCACCGCGCTCCATGCCCGGGCCGCGCGGACGAGCGCCGACGAGCAGGGCGAGGTTGACGCCGTCGAAGATCGTGGTGGCGTCGTCACCGATCTCGACGCCGGCCAGCGTCGGGAAGGCGCAGTCGTCGAGCTCCATGACGACACCCTCGAGCGCCTTCAGCGCCGGGGTGATCTCCAGCAGGCGCAGCTCGATCGGGCGGTCGGTGCCCAGCAGCGCGCCGCTGGCGAGGCGGAAGAGAAGGCTGTAGCCGATCTGGCCGGCTGCGCCGGTGACGGCCACCTTGAGGGGAGTAGGGCTCACGACGACTCCTTGTCGACAAAAAGGCGGATTGATCCGCAGGCGACGCTAGCAGCGCGGACGGGGTACGACGACGGAGGGTTCTCCCGGTGGGACCCAAAACGGAGAGTCCCCTCGGTGGGTCGCTGGTGACCCCGGTCGGTCGGGTGCGAGATGCTGGCGCCCATGACAGCCACGGTGGTTCGGGCCGCCGCCTGCCTCGCCCTGCTCCTTGCCGTGGGTGGGTGCGTGGGGGAGCCGCCCGTCAGCGATCCTTCCGGTGTGGACGGGCTCCAGATCCCCACGCCCTCGCCCGACCCCGACGACTTCGTCGAACGGGTGGACAACCCCTGGTTCCCGCTCGAGCCCGGCACGGTCTGGACCTACGAGGAGTCCCAGGGCGACGAGGCGCCGAGCACGGTGGTGGTGACCGTGACCGACGAGACCCGGGTGGTGGCCGGCGTCCGGACGACCGTGGTGCACGACGTCGTCACCGACGCCGACGGGGCTGTCGTCGAGGACACTCACGACTGGTTCGCCCAGGACCGCGACGGCAACGTCTGGTACTTCGGCGAGCAGACCACGACGTACGACGACGGTGCGGCCGACACCTCGGGCAGCTGGGAGGCCGGCAGCGACGGCGCCGAGGCCGGGCTGGTGATGCCTGCCACGCCCCGGCTGGGGGACGGCTTCCAGCAGGAGTACCTCGCCGGGGTCGCCGAGGGCCGCGCGACCGTGCTGTCGCTCACCGAGGTCCGCACGGTCTTCGCCGGCGCGTTCACCGATCTGCTGGAGACCCAGGACACGACGCCCCTCGAGCCGGGCGTCATCGTGCGTGCGTACTACGCCCGCGGGGTGGGCCTGGTCTACCGCGAGACGGTCGGCGGTGGCGAGGGTCACCGGGAGCTGCTCCACGTGAGCCGCCCCGAGGAGTGAACAGACCGTTGCCGCGGCGTCGGCCGGGTGCGAGGCTGAGCGAGCACTGACGTTCAGGTATCTTGACGTCAAGGAACTTTCCCCACTGCTCAGGAGTCGCCGAACCCATGGCCAAGATCATCTACACGCACACGGACGAGGCGCCGCTGCTCGCGACGTACTCCTTCCTGCCGATCATCCAGGCCTACGCGGCCAAGGCCGGCGTGGAGGTCGAGACCCGCGACATCTCCCTGGCCGGTCGGATCATCGCCCTGTTCCCCGAGCGGCTCACCGAGGACCAGCGCATCGACGACGCCCTCGCCGAGCTGGGTGAGCTGGCCAAGAAGCCCGAGGCCAACATCATCAAGCTGCCCAACATCTCCGCCTCGATCCCGCAGCTCAAGGCCGCGATCAAGGAGTTGCAGGAGCAGGGCTACGACCTCCCGAACTACCCGGAGAACCCGCAGACCGACGAGGACCGCGAGGTCCGCGCCCGCTACGACAAGGTCAAGGGCTCCGCGGTCAACCCGGTCCTGCGCGAGGGCAACTCCGACCGTCGCGCGCCGGCGTCGGTGAAGAACTACGCCAAGGCGCACCCGCACCGGATGGGTGCCTGGAGCAGCGACTCGAAGACCAACGTCGCCACCATGGGCAAGGACGACTTCTTCTCGAACGAGAAGTCGGTGGTCATCGAGGCCGACGACACGCTCCGGATCGAGCACGTCGCCGTCGACGGCACGACCACCGTGCTGAAGGAGTCCGTGCCGGTGCTCGCCGGTGAGGTCGTGGACGGCACGTTCATGAACGTCGCGGCCCTGCGCCGTTTCCTCACCGAGCAGATCGCCCGGGCCAAGGCCGAGGACGTGCTCTTCTCGGTGCACCTCAAGGCCACGATGATGAAGGTCTCCGACCCGATCATCTTCGGGCACGTCGTCCAGGCCTTCTTCCCGACCCTGTTCGAGCAGTACGGCGAGCAGCTGGCCGCCGCGGGGATCTCGCCGAACGACGGCCTGGGCGCCCTGCTGGGCGCAGTTGCCGAGCTGCCCGAGGGTGACGCGATCAAGGCCGCGATCGAGCAGGGTCTGGCCGACGGCCCGGCGATGGCGATGGTGGACTCCGACAAGGGCCTCACCAACCTGCACGTGCCCTCCGACGTCATCATCGACGCCTCGATGCCGGCGATGATCCGCACCTCCGGCCACATGTGGGGCCCGGACGGCGAGGAGGCCGACACCCTCGCGGTGATCCCGGACTCCAGCTACGCGGGCGTCTACCAGACCACCATCGAGGACTGCCGCCGCAACGGCGCGTTCGACCCGGCCACCATGGGGTCGGTCCCGAACGTCGGCCTGATGGCCAAGGCGGCCGAGGAGTACGGCTCGCACGACAAGACGTTCGAGGTGCCGGCCGCAGGCCAGGTGCGTGTGGTCAACCAGGCCGGCGACGTGCTGATCCAGCACGACGTCGAGCCCGGCGACATCTGGCGCGCCTGCCAGACCAAGGACGAGCCGATCCGCGACTGGGTCAAGCTCGCCGTCACCCGTGCCCGGGCCACCGGCTCGCCGGCCGTCTTCTGGCTGGACGAGAACCGGGCGCACGACGCCAACCTGATCGCCAAGGTCAACGAGTACCTGGCCGACCACGACACCGACGGTCTGACCATCGAGATCATGGCGCCGGCCGACGCGACGGCGTACTCGCTCGAGCGGATCCGCCGCGGCGAGGACACCATCTCGGTGACCGGGAACGTGCTGCGCGACTACAACACCGACCTGTTCCCGATCCTGGAGCTGGGCACCTCGGCGAAGATGCTGTCCGTCGTACCGCTGATGAACGGCGGTGGCCTCTTCGAGACCGGCGCCGGTGGGTCGGCGCCCAAGCACGTGCAGCAGCTGGTCAAGGAGAACTACCTGCGCTGGGACAGCCTGGGTGAGTTCTTCGCGCTGGCCGCGTCGTTCGAGCACCTCGCGGGGTACGCGGACAACAAGCGCGCCAAGGTGCTGGGCGACACGCTGGACCGTGTGACGGGCACGTTCCTGGAGCAGGACAAGTCCCCGACGCGTCGGATCGGCGGGATCGACAACCGTGGCTCGCACTTCTACCTGGCGCTGTACTGGGCCCAGGAGCTGGCCGCGCAGTCGGAGGACGCCGAGCTGGCGGCCGACTTCAAGGAGTTCGCCGAGCGGCTGGCCGCCGACGAGGAGAAGATCGTGGCCGAGCTGAATGCGGTCCAGGGCGCTCCGGCCGAGATCGGTGGCTACTACCGTCCCGACGACGCCCTCGCCGAGAAGGTCATGCGTCCCTCGACCACCCTGAACGAGGCCCTCACCTCCCTGGGCTGACCGCAAGCCCGCTGACCTGCCACTTGTGGTTGGCGCAAGCCCGCTGACCTGCCACTTGTGGTTGTGCCAGCACCGCCGACCCGTCACTTTCGGTTGC
>NZ_JBFIKK010000111.1:0-11184 GCF_041600255.1 Nocardioides sp.
CTGTGGTGCACCAGGTCCGCCCGGTCCTGCGACAGCGACCACCTCCAGCCCTACAACGCCGGTGGAAGCACCGCCTCCGACAACATCGCGCCCTTGTGCAGACGACACCATCGGCTGAAGACCCACGGCCGCTGGCGCTACACCCGACTCGACCCGGGATCGTTCCTGTGGAACAGCCCGCACGGCTACACCTACCTCCGCGACCCCACCGGCACCACCGACGTCAGCCGAGATCGGCGACCACCCCCGGACCATCCACCCGAGCCCCTGCCGTACGGCAGACCCTGACCGCCCCACACCCCGCCGATCCACGATCCGCGGGGCAGAGGCACGTCGGCGCCACCAGCCGCCCAATGGCAGAGTCACGGCCATGACCGGGGGAGCGGCTCGGGACCGCGAGATCGTGCTGGAGACGGAGCGTCTGCTGCTCCGACAGTGGCAGGTCGGCGAGGCGACGATCCTGCGTGAGCTCTGGGCCGAGCGCGATCCCCGGGTGCCGCCCCACCGCCGCATCGACGCCGACGGACGCCCCACGGTGGAAGACCTCCAGGAGTCGATCCGCTCCCGCGACGCGATGTCGTTCGGGCTTCTCGCCGTCGCGCGGAAGGACGCCGGCGACCTCATCGGCTACTGCGGGCTCGTCGACAACGGTCGAGCCGGCACAGGAGAGCCCGCGCTGGCCTTCGAGCTGCTGCGCCGGGTCTGGAGCCAGGGCTACGCGACCGAGGCGGCGATGGCCGTGTGCGATGCGGCGAGGTCGGCAGGCCACGAACGCCTGTGGGCCACGGTGTGGGAGTGGAACACCGCGTCTCGGCGGGTGCTGGCCAAGATCGGGTTCACCGAGACCGAGCGACGAGAGGTCGACGCGGTCCACGGCACCACGCTGTTCGCCACCAGGCTGCTCTGAGCCCGACGGGTCAGCTCAATACTCACGACCGGAGGTTAAGGCCTCCCCCCGAACCAGGCCGCGACGACCTCGCCGACGCCGCCAGAGTTTCCACAGGAGTCTGTTCAACCTGTGCAGAACTCCCCAGATCCTGTGGAGAAGATCCGCCCTTCTGTGGGCGATCGAACCACTTTCGGTGGAACCACGGGAATGTTCCCGAAAACCCTTGTGCACCCTCGCCGAACGGGCGTAGAACTTCTCTCACGCAGTTCCTTCGGGAACAGCGGGATCGCTCGGAGACGAAGGTTCACACGGCGGGGCAACTCGCCGCAGCGGCAGGGTGACGAAGCCGCTGGAGCCGGAGTGGAGGAGCGGTCGATCGGAAGCGTCACCGGTACCGATCACCAGAAGGGCCGTTGCGACTCATACTCGCAACGGCCCTTCGCCTTTTCCCTACCCCGTGCGTCCGCCCCCGAATCACCGGTCTGCACAGATCGCGCGACCTCGTGGCCACGAGTCGGGGGCGCCTGCCATCTCCTGAGGATCTCGGCAAGACTGTCGTCGTGATCTACACCGTTGCCCATCGTGTGGTGCCGCCCGTGGTGCGAGCCATCTGGCGGCCCACGGTCATCGGCCTGGAGAACATCCCGCCGACCGGCGGGGTCATCCTGGCCAGCAACCACCTGAGCTTCGCCGACTCGGTGGTGATCCCGTGCGTGGTGCCCCGACGGGTCGCGTTCCTGGCGAAGTCCGACTACTTCACCGGGACCGGGATCAAGGGCGCGCTGACCCGTGGCTGGTTCGAGGCGCTCGGCATGCTGCCGGTGGACCGTGACGACCACAAGGCGGCGCTGGCCAGCCTGGACACCGCGCTCGAGGTGCTCGGGCGTGGGGAGGCCTTCGGCATCTATCCCGAGGGCACCCGCTCCCGCGACGGCCGGCTCTACCGCGGCCGCACCGGTGTCGCGCACCTCGCCCTGACCGCCGGCGTACCCGTCGTGCCCGTCGGCCTCGTGGGCACCGAGAAGCTTCAGCCGGTCGGATCCAACCGGCCTCGGATCGTGCCGGTCACGGTGTCGTTCGGCGAGCCGATCGACTTCACCGGCCGGTACGACGGTGTCCCCGCCGGGCGAGCCCGGCGCGAGGCGACCGACGAGATCATGACCGCGATCCAGCGGCTCTCCGGCCAGAGCGAGGCGGGCGTCTACAACGATCGAGCCCCGGACCTCTGAGGCCCCGGCCGACCGCAGCGCAGCCCTGTTGCGTTCCCGCCGGGGATGCCAAGGTGGACGGACACGGGGACGGAGGGATCGAGAGGTCTGGCTGGGCCCCGTGCCGACACGGTCGTGACGACAGGGGAACCCATGCAGCGCACGCTCATCTCTCGACGGACTCTCTTCGGTGGGACCGGGGCCGTCGCCGGCGCCCTGGCCCTCGCGGCCTGCGGGGGTGACTCCGGCTCGGAGTCGGCCGCGGGGGGCCGAGCCGGCACGCTCTCGCTCTCCGCGATCCCGGACCAGGACCCCGAGCTGCTCAACCGGCTCTACCCGGCGCTCGCTGACCGGTTCGCCGAGGCGATCGACGACCCGGTGAAGTACCGCCCCGTCACCGACTACACCGCGGTGGTCCGCGCCTTCGAGATCGGCGACGTCCACGTGGCCTGGATGGGCGGACTCACCGGAGTCCAGGCCCGCTCTCGCGTCCCCGGTGCGCACGCCCTGGTGCAGCGCGACATCGATGCCGAGTTCCACAGCCTCTTCATCGCCACCACCGCGGCCGGGATCGAGCCGTTCGACGACGTCAGCGGGTTGAGCGCCCTCGCCGGTCACACCCTGACCTTCGGCAGCGAGACCTCCACCTCGGGTCGGTTGATGCCCCAGTACTTCATGTCCGAGGGCGGCCTCGACGTCTCGGACCTGCGCGGCAAGCCTGGCTTCTCCGGCTCGCACGACGCGACGATCGAGGCGGTGGCCTCGGGCAGCTTCGAGGTCGGCGCGGTCAACGAGCAGGTCTGGAAGGCCGCCGTGGCAGCGGGGGAGGTGGACCTGTCCGACGTCGTGGTGCTCTGGCAGACGCCCGGCTACGCCGACTACCACTGGCTCTTCCGGCCCGACATCGACGAGCTCTTCGGCGAGGGCACCACCGACGCGATCGTCGAACTGCTGCTCTCGCTCGATGCCGACGACCCCGACGACGCGCAGATCCTGGACCTCTTCGGCGCGGCTTCGTTCGTGCCCACCACTGACGAGTCGTACGACCAGATCGAACAGGTGGCGAAGGAACAGGGCCTGCTCGCATGAGCCCGGCCGCCGCGATCCGGCTCGAGGGGGTGGGGCACTCCTACGGCGAGGTGGAGGCCCTCACCGGCCTCGACCTGACCGTGGCGGTCGGTGAACGGGTCGCCCTGCTCGGTCCCAGCGGCGCCGGCAAGAGCACGCTGCTCCGGCTGCTCAACGGCTCGCTCAGAGCGACCGCCGGCCGGGTGGTGGTCCTCGACGAGGAGCCCGCCCGGTTGGCGCCCCGAGACCTCCGGCGGCTCCAACGGCGGATCGGACTGATCCACCAGCAGCTCGACCTCGTCGAGCAGGTCCGCGTGGTGCACAACGTGAACGCCGGACGGCTGGGGCACTGGAACGTGCTCCAGGCCGTGGCCTCGCTGGTCTGGCCGCGCGAGCGGGAGGCGGCGCGCGCTGCCCTCGAGCAGGTCGGTCTGGGCTGGGCGCTCTACGAACGCACCGAACGGCTCTCCGGTGGCGAGCAGCAGCGGGTCGCGATCGCCCGACTCCTGCTCCAGGCGCCGGACCTGGTGCTCGCCGACGAGCCGGTGGCGAGCCTGGACCCGGCGCGCTCCGGGGAGGTCCTCGACCTGCTGCACACCGAGGCGGCCGACCACACCCTGGTGGTCAGCCTGCACCAGCCGGACCTCGCCCGCCGGCACTGCACGCGGGCCCTGGGTCTGCGCGACGGTCGGCTCGTCTTCGACGTCCCCAGCGCCGACCTGACCGAGCACCGCCTCGCGGACCTGTACGAACTGACATGAACGCCCCCGGGCTCGGCCCCGAGCTGATGGAGCGTGGCCACGCCCCGGCGTCGGACGGCGCCCACGCCACAGCCGGGCCCTCGGCCGGCGACCTGGCGGGGGGTGCCTCGGCCCGGCACCGGACCCGGGCCCGCGAGGTCGCCGCGCGCCGGCTGCTGGGACTCGCGCTGGTGCTGGTGCCCATCGGCTGGGCGGCCTGGCGGGCGCTCGCCGAGGGCGGAGCCCTGGTCAACGTGGGCGGGGCGAAGCTGCTGGGTCCGCTGCTGTCCCAGGCGCTGGCTCCGCGGCTGGACCCCGGCTTCCTGGCCGTGGTGCTCGACGCCGCGGCCACCACGGTGGTCTTCGCGGCGCTGGGCACGGCCGGTGCGCTGGTCGTCGGTGCGGTCGGCGGACTGGTGCTCAGCGACGTGGTCTGGTCGGCCCACCAGCCGGCCTGGTTCCGCCTCGTCCGGCTGGCCGTGCGGGGGCTGCTCGTCTCGATCCGTGCCATCCACGAGATCGTCTGGGCGCTGCTGTTCGTGAGCGTCCTGGGTCTGGACCCGCTCGTGGCCGTGCTCGCGATCGCCCTGCCCTTCGGCGCCCAGACCGCGCAGGTCTTCGGGGAGAGCCTCGACAACGCGCCCCGACGCAGTCTGCTCGCGTTGCGCGCCGCCGGGGCCCGCCCGGCCTCCGCGGTGGTCTACGGGCTGCTGCCGTCGGCGCGCGGCGTGCTCACGTCGTACTCCTTCTACCGCTTCGAGTGCGCGATCCGCTCGGCCGTGATCCTGGGTGTGGTCGGGGTCGGTGGGCTGGGGCAGGAGCTCGTCGTCAGCCTCCAGTCGCGCAACTGGGACGAGGTGTGGACGCTGATCGGCGCGGTCCTGGTGCTCTCCGCGATCGTCGACGGCTGGAGCAGCGTCGTACGACGCGACCTGGCGGTCGGCTCCTGCTCGGACTGGTCGGCCGGCAACCTGCGCGCCGACCGACACCGGTCCCGCCACGTCGCCGGCTGGTCGTTCCTGCTGGCCCTGCCGCTGCTGGTCGCGGCCTGGGTGGCCTCAGGCGTCTCCCTCTCCGGCCTGACCTCCGAGCGGACCCGTCGGCTCTCCGCCTCCCTGGCCGCGGACCTGTGGCCGCCCGCGCTCCCGCTGGGCGGGATGCCCGAGCTGACCGGTGCGGTGCTGGACACGGTGGCGATGGCGGTGCTGGCGATGGCGGTCGCCGTCGTGGTGACGGCGCTGGTGGGGCCGCTGGCGATGCGCCCCTCGGTCTCCTCCCGCACCGGCACCTCGGCCCCGGTCCGGCGCTCCGCCCGCCGCTTCGCTCGCTGGACGGGCTGGCTGGGGGCGCGGACGCTCCTGCTGGTGCTGCGGTCGATCCCGCCCACGGTCTGGGCCGTGGTGGCGCTGTTCGCGCTCTTCCCCGGCATCCTGCCCGGCGCGATCGCCCTGGGGCTCTACACCGGCGGCATCCTCGGTCGCCTGGTGGCCGAGGCCTGGGAGAGCCTGGACCGTCGACCCCTGGAGGCGCTCGTGGCGGCCGGGGTGCCGGGGTCGCTCGCCGGGCTCGTGGCGCTGGGGCCGTCCTCGGCGCACCACCTGATCACCTACACGCTCTACCGGTTCGAGATCTGCGTGCGCGACACCGCCGTGGTGGGCGTGGTCGGCGCCGCAGGACTCGGTCGACTGCTCAGCGAACAGCTGTCCGCGTTCCGCTTCCCGGTGGTGACGACCTTGCTCCTCGCCTCGCTGGCTGTCAGTCTGGCCAGTGAGGTCGTGGGGCGCCGACTGCGCAACGGGCTGCGGGCATGAGCGTGCAGCCGCTTCATGAGGAACCCGACGGAAGGCAGGCAGTGCAATGCACTTGACTCGACCCGATCCGGACGCCGTCCGGATCAACCCGTGGCTGCTCGGGATCTTCCGGGCCGGGGTGGCCCTGCTCTGGATCGAGAACGTCCAGTGGAAGCGTCCCCCCGACTTCGGCTCGCTGGAGAAGTTCACGACGTTCGCCGTCGACTACCCGGTGCTGGCTCCGTGGAGCTGGATCGTGGAGAACCTGGTGCTGCCGAACATGACCTTCTTCGGCTGGATCACGATCCTGACCGAGGCCTCGCTGGGGGCGTTCCTGCTGGTCGGGCTGCTGACCCGGTTCTGGGCGCTGGTCGGGATGGTGCAGACCGTCGCCATCACGCTCTCGGTGCTCAACGCACCGCACGAGTGGGAGTGGTCCTACTACCTGATGTTCCTGGCCCACCTGGGCCTGCTCGCCACCGCTGCCGGTCGCAGCGTCGGCCTGGACGGGCTGCTGCGCCCGGTCTGGCAGGCGTCGAGCAGCCGGCTCGCCCCGATCCTGTTGAGGTTGTCATGACCGAGAACCCTGTCGACCGGGCCGCGCTGCTGCTCGGTGCCCTCGCCGTGCTCAGCCCGGTCTTCGCGCTGAGCACTAGCTCCAACAACAACTTCGTGACCGTCCGCAACGGCGGCCTGATCGTCCTGGTGGTGCTGGGCCTGGTCGCCCTGGCGGGCGGTTGGCTCAGCCGGCCACCGGTCGTCCTGGCCGCCGGTGTCGGCTTCGGCCTGGCCGCGCTGCTCCAGCTCGTCCAGCTGGGCCGCTCCACCAACTGGCTCGACGGCAGCGGGTCGACGTTCGCGCTGCTGCTGGCCCTGGCCATCGGCCTGGTCACGGTCGGGCTCCTCGGACACCGGACCCGCGCGGAGCACCAGATGCTGTAGCCGGCCGAGGGCCGCTGGCACAGGCTGCCAACGAAGCCGGCGGTCGTCGGCACAATGTGCCGTGGCTGGGGGCGGGCAATGCCGATTGAATCGATCCCATGCCAGCCCCTGACGAGCGCCGGATCCGGATCGGGATCGACACCGGTGGCACCTTCACCGACGTCGTCGCCTTCGACGAGGACTCCGGCGAGGTGGTCACCACCAAGACGCCGTCCACCCCCAGCAACCCCGCCGACGGCTTCATGGCCGGGATCGACAAGGTGCTCGGTCTGCTCGGGCTCCCGGCGGGCAACGGGGAGGCGATCACGGCCGTCAGCCACGGCACCACCGTGGCCACCAACCAGCTGCTCGAGGGCAAGGTGGACCGGCTCGGGTTCATCACCACCGAGGGCTACGAGTCGATGCTCGAGATCGCCCGGCAGTCGGTGCCCGACGGGTACGGCAACTCCTACTTCTGGGTGAAGCCGTCGCGGATCGTCCCGCGTGACCTCGTCCGCGGGGTCGGGGGCCGTCTCGACTTCACCGGCGCCGAGGTGCGCCCCTTCGACGAGGAGTCAGCCCGGGCGGCCGCCCGCTGGTTCCGTGCGCAGGGCATCACCACCCTTGGCGTCTGCTTCCTGCACTCCTACGCCAACCCCGAGCACGAGGAGCGGATGCGCAGCGTGCTCGCCGAGGAGCACCCCGACGCGGTCGTCTCGCTCAGCAGTCAGGTGCTGCGCGAGTACCGCGAGTACGAGCGCGCGATGACCACGCTGGTCGACGCCGCGGTCAAGCCGCGGCTCTCGGCGTACGTCACGAACATCACGTCCCGGCTCAACGAGTACGCCGGTGAGCGCACCGTGCCGTTCTACGTGATGAAGTCGAACGGAGGCGTGCTCTCGGCCGACGAGGTCGTGCACCAGCCGATCACCACGGTGCTCTCCGGTCCCGCCGCCGGCGCGCTCGGAGCCGCGCTGATCGCCCAGGTCGCCGGGTTCGACAAGGTGCTGACCAGCGACGGTGGCGGCACCTCCACCGACGTCTCGGTCGTCATCGACGGCGAGCCCACCCTCACCACCGAGGGCAGCGTCGGCGCCTTCCCGTCCAAGATCCCGATGATCGACGTGGTCACCGTCGGGGCCGGCGGCGGCTCGATCGCCTGGCTCTCGCCCGAGGGCACGCTCAAGGTCGGGCCGCACTCGGCGGGCGCCGACCCCGGGCCGCTCTGCTACGGCAAGGGCGGCACGGACGTCACCATCACCGACGCCCACGTCTTCCTCGGCCGGATCCCCCCGCACCTGCTCGGCGGCGAGATCCCGCTGGACGTCGAGGCTGCCCGGGCCGGCATCGAGACGCTCGCCGACAAGCTCGGGATGACCCCGGAGGCCTGTGCTGCCGGCGTGCTGGAGATCTCCGCCTGGAACCAGGCCAACGCCCTGCGCCAGGTGACCGTCAAGCGCGGGCTCGACGTCCGTGACTTCACGCTCACCACCTTCGGCGGGTCCGGCTCGCTGCTGCTGTGCCGTCTGGTCGACGTGCTCGGGCTGCGCGCCGTGCTGGTCCCGCCGAACCCGGGCAACGTCTCGGCGTTCGGCCTGCTCACCGTGGACGTGAAGAACGACTACGTGCGCACCCACGTCACCCTGGCCGAGGCGTTGGACGCGGGCGTGGTCACCGCGATCTACGACGAGCTGACCGCGCAGGCCACCGAGGCACTCACCACGGAAGGTTTCGCCGACGAGCAGCACCAGTTCGTCCGGACCGCCGACCTGCGCTACTTCGGGCAGGCCTTCGAGGTCCGGGTCCCGGTGCCCGAGGGCCCGGTCGACGCCGATGTTCTCGACGCGGTGGCCGGCCGCTTCCACGCCGAGCACCGGGCGCTCTATGGCTACGACTTCGCCACCGATCACAGTCAGCAGGTCGAGTGGGTCAACCTGCGGGTCTCCGGGATCGGGCCGATCCAGCGTCCCGAGATCCGGCGCCGCGAGCGGGGGGCGGAGACCGGGGTCGTCCCGACCGGGCATCGCCGGGTCTGCTTCGACCCCGCCGTCGGGTACGTCAACACCCCGGTGCTGTGGCGCGACGACCTGGCGCCGGGGACCGAGATCTCGGGCCCGGCCATCATCGAGGAGTTCGGCTCCACGGTGCCGCTGCACCCGGGCTTCGCAGCCCGGATCGACGACTTCGGCAACATCATCGTGACGAGGAGCCAGGCGTGACCACGACCTCGCAGGAGTCCCGCCAGGCTCCCACCCAGTTCCCCTTCGGCCACCTGACCGCGGACGCCGGCGCCAGCGCCGACCCGGTCCTGGTGGAGATCGTCCAGGGCTCGTTGGCCAGCGTGGAGATGGAGGTCGAGACCGCGATCGGTCGGACCTCGCGCAGCCCGATGATCCGCGACGCGCACGACTTCCGGGCCGGCATCCACGACCGGTTGCTGCGCAAGCTGACCGGGCGCTCCTACTCGGCGCTGGTCCACCCGATCGCCCGGGACTTCCCGATCGAGGAGATGCGCGAGGGCGACGTCTTCTTCCACAACGACGTCTACCGCTCCGAGGGCGGGATCGGGCACCTGCCCGATCTCTGTGTGACGGTGCCGGTCTTCTCCGGCCCGGCCGACGCCCGGCGCGTGGTGGCCTTCGTGCAGGCCTTCGGCCACCACGACGACATCGGGGGAGCGGTCCCCGGCTCGATGCCCTCGAACGCGACCAGTGTGTTCGAGGAGGGGCTGATGGTCCCGCCGATCCGGCTCTGGGACGCGGGCGTCCCGAACCGCGCGGCGCTGGCGATCATGACCCGCAACTCCCGGATGCCGGAGTCGCTGGCCGCCGACCTGGACGCCGAGTGCTCGGCCTGCCTGATGGGCGCCCGCCGGCTCGGCGAGCTCTTCGACCGCTACGGGATCGAGACCGTCGAGTCCTGCTTCGACGCGATCATCGACCGCACGACCACGACGTACCGGCGCGAGATCCTGTCGCAGATCCCGGTCGGCGAGTGGGTCTGGGAGGACTACGCCGAGCACGACGGCGTCGACGAGCCCCAGCTGCACACCCAGCGGATCACGATGACCCGCACCGGCGCCGACGACCCGGACGGCGAGCGGCTGATCCTCGACTTCGGCGGCACCAGCCCGCAGGCCAAGGGGCCGATCAACCACTGCGGCGACTACTCCGACGGCGTCTTCCTGAAGAAGTGGCTCGCCCCGATCCTGCGCAACCTGGCCGCCGACCCCGAGCGGATGGCCGAGCTGGACGTGAACGAGGGCATCGTGCCGCTGATCGAGATGCGCTTCCCGCCGCCGGGCACGCTGCTCACCCCGATCTTCCCGGCGCCGACCAATGCCCGCACCTTCGTGATCCTGCGCCTGCTCGGGGTGCTCGCCGGCGTGGTGGCCAAGGCGGTCGACGGCCGGATGCCGGCCGACCAGGAGACGATCCGCTACACCGGCGTCTACGGCGAGGACCTCGAGGGCCGGCCGTACCTGATGCGCGAGGTGCTGGGCGGCGGCTCGGGCGGGCGCTACTACGCCGACGGCGAGGACACCATCCACGTCGTGCCCGACTCGCGGAACCTGCCGAGCGAGTTCACCGAGTCCCGCTTCCCGTTCCTGGTCGAGAGCCTGGGCCTCGCCATGGACTCCGGCGGTGCCGGTCAGTTCCGCGGCGGGCTGGGCTACGAGAAGCACGTCCGGATGCTCAAGGACGGCCACTTCATGTCGATCGCCGACCGCTCGATCCTGGCCTGCTGGGGCGTCAAGGGCGGCCTCGCCGGCAAGCCCTTCGAGGTCGTCATCGACCCCGGCGGCCCGAACGAGCGTGAGGTCGATGCGCTGGCGGACGCCGAGCCGGTCAAGGCCGGAGAGGTGATCCGGATCCGCACCACCGGCGGTGGCGGCTGGGGCAACCCCCTGGCCCGTGACCCGTCACTTGTGGTTCGTGACGTGGTGTGGCGCAAGGTCTCGCCCGAGGCCGCCCTCGCGTCGTACGGCGTGGTGCTGACCGGGTCGCTCGACGACGACTCGCTGGGCTTCGACGAGACGGCCACGCTCGCCGAGCGGGCCGGCCGCCCGGCCGCCTCCGAGGCGTTCTTCGACCGCGGGCCCGGCTACGCCCGGCTGGCCGGCGGACAGGCCTCCGCGGACGTCGACTGGCTCTGATGGCCGTGTCCGTCGGGGCTCGGGTGGCGGTGGTCGGCGGCCACGGCAAGACCGGCCGGGCGGTGGCGGCCGGTCTGCGCGCCCGGGGTGGCGAGCCGGTGCCGCTCGGTCGGGCCGACTGGCCGGACCTCGCCGGTGCCCTGGCCGGCTGCGACGCGGCGTACGTCATCGCACCGAACATGCACGCCGACGAGCCGGCCTACGTGCGGGACGTGCTGACCGCCGCCCGCGCAGCGGGTGTCGCGCGGCTGGTCCTGCACTCGGTGGCCGACCCGGAGGCGCCCGACCTGCCGCACCACGCCGGCAAGGCGCGCGCCGAACGGCTGGTGCGCGACTCCGAGGTCGCGTGGACGATCCTGCGCCCCGGCGTCTACCTGGCCAACATCGACCTGGCCCCTGACGACCTGGCCCC
>NZ_JBFIKK010000112.1:0-11093 GCF_041600255.1 Nocardioides sp.
CCGAACTCCCCGCGGTAGATCCGGGCGAACAGCGCCTCGTCGGCGTAGATGCCGTGCGGCCCGAACTTGTCGGCGACCACCGCGTCCACGGCCGCTGCCATGTCCGGGTAGTTGGGAGGGCACATGGTCTTGATCAACCACTCGCCCCGGTGCCGCAGACCGATCGGGTTCGCCCGGATGTCGGCCAGCCAGGGAACGGGGACGTGCCAACGCCAGATGTCGGGCACCTTCCACCGCGGCGTGGCCCAGTCGAAGTCGAGCATCGGACCGTAGCGCCGGCGGAACTTGGGGTCGCCGAGGAGGACCGGAGGGGTCACGGTGGCGTGGATCCAGGCCCCGAGCCCCATGGCGTCGGCGGTGAGCATCAGGTTCTGCAGCAGCAGGTCGGCCTCGATCTGGGTGCGCATGGCTCCCAGGACTCCCAGTGGCAGCTTGATCTCCTTGTTCAGGAAGCCGTTCCGCACCCACTTCCTGACCCCCGCCGTCCGGTAGAAGTTCCGGTCGTCGACGATCACCGGACGCGCGCCGTCCGGCTGGGTGAGCAGGTACATCAGCGCGTTGATGTACTGCCGCGAGAGATCGACCACCGGGAACAGGATCGTCGTGCCCGGCAGGTTGGACAGGAACCGGTTCGAGTCCAGGTAGGCCGGGAAGTCGCGGTTGCCGTCCGGGACGTCGATGCGCCGATCCAGCAGTTTCACCTTCGCCTGCTCGGCGCGAGCGAGCAGGGCGTCGGGATCCAGCACCGAGGCGGCGTCCTCGGCCGGCGGCAGCGTGCGCAGGAAGTACGTCCCGCTGTCGTTGATCATCAGGAAGTGCGTGCCCTGGGCGTTGTCCGGGCTGCCGGCCGCCCGCCCGGTCATGTTCAGGTTCGGCTTGGCCATGATCGGGGTGCCGTCACGAGGGTCCGCGAACGGACGGTCCGGCATGGTGAGCCCGGTGCACCCGGTCAGGGAGATGAGGATCGCCTCCTCGAGGGCGGTGAGCGGCGCTCGGGCCTCGGTCGACTCGTAGCTCATCGAACCTGCCGCCACCGAGCTCCCCCGACTGACCCGATGGGTTCGCCTGGCATGGATGGACGCGAGCAGGGGCTGCCGCGCCAGTGCCGCGAGACCCGGATGTGCTTCGTCGTGGTGCCCACGCGTCGACACGTCCCCGGTCGACGCCGGGGCCACCGGTCTGGCCTGTTGATCGGTCATCACAGCCCCTCAGGTGGTGGGCGGAACCACCGGCCGCCAGGGCGCGAAGGCGGTGGCGCCACGAGGCATCAGGGCGGCAAGGTCGGGGCAGTGCCGCAGGACGACGCTCGTCATCGTGTTCTGCTCGATCCAGTCCATCCCCAGCGGCGAGTAGATCTCCTCGCGGAAGTCGACGGTGAGGAACCGGTCGCTCTGCAACCTCCGGGACGCCATCAGGATGAAGATCCGGAAGGCGGTGTCGGAGAACCCGAAGCCGTCCGGCGGAGTCTCGGCGAGCAGCCCGACCACGGTGTCGAGGTCGTCCACGTCGCGGTAGAGCTCCTTCATCCGGCGGACCGACTCGGGGTTGGTGCAGAGCTCGTCGAAGGAGCGGATCCGCGGCATGTGCAGTCCGGCCCGGAAGTCGTTGTAGCGCGGCACTCCCCTACGCCGGGTGCGCACCAGGTCGACCACCGCCAGGTCGATCAGCTCGCCCTCCCGCTCGAACCGCCGCAGGGCCTCCGGGAAGTTGTGCAGCGTGATCGCCCCCGGGTGCGCCGTGCCGAAGGAGTAGAGCAGGTTGTCGAGCCCGGTGTCGCGCAGCACCTCGTCGGCCTTGGTCGCGCGGATCTCGTTGAACGTGGCCTTGCGCAGCAGCTCCCCGGTGGCGCTGTCGAGCAGCCGGTAGTCGTCCGGGATCAGCGGGTGGAGCCGGTAGACCGTGGCGAAGTCCTCGGTCAGGGAGTACGGCGCTCCGGTGTGGTCGGGCACCGTCTGCGGGATGCCCACGCTGGAGTGGGTGTCCATCAGCCAGACGCCGAGCTTGGTCAGCCAGTCCCCCGACGGCGGGCCGTGCCAGTTGGTCTTCAGCCCGAGGTCGATCGCCTCGGTGCCCAGGATGGCCGGGGTCCACTCGACCGTGTGGATCTTGGCGATCAACGCCGAGACGATCAGGCGGGCGGTCTGGAAGGTCCGCTCGTCGCTCCACCCCCGGTAGTGCGCGCGCAACTCGTCACAGAGGGCGTTGTGCTCCCGGGCGAACAGCGTGTGCAGGCCGGAGAGGCCCAGCCACCAGCTCTCGTTGAAGCCGGTGAGCTCCTGGCCGTCGCAGTCCTGCGGCAGGTACCCGTCGTCGAGCCGGATCTTCGCGCCCTCGCGGACCTCGCGCATCCGCTCGTCGTCCGAGCCGTAGATCTCCGAGGCGTCCCACCAGTGCGAGGCTGCGTTGGCGAAGAGCCGCTCGGTCCCGTCGGGGCCGACCTCGAGGGTCTTGTTGCCGCCGATCCGCATCACCTGCTCCGCGGGACCCTCAGGAGTGTTGTGCCACGTCCTGCCCTGCGGCATGGGCACCCGGACGTCGGCCTCGCCGAGCGGGTGCCGGGCGTGGTTGACCCAGTCGTGGACCTGGAACTGGATCCAGCAGGCCGCGAGGATGTTGAGCGTCTTCGCCGGCAGGAACCTCTCCCGCGCGAGCAACTGGTCACTGACCAGCACCGGGTTCGGTCGGTCGAAACCGTCCGGGTCGTAGGCGGCCCTGAGATTGCGACCGAACGCTGCCCCCACCGCCCCCATCTCGGGAGCGGACAGGTCGTTGTCGCGGCCGTCCGGGGTGCGCGCCCAGCGTGACTTCTCCGCCGGCAACACGGGAACGGCGCGGGTGCGGGGTGGCACGTCGCGAGGCTCGGTGTCGATCAGGTTCTTCCGACGGAGCTCGTGGCGGAACGCCTCCAGGTTCAGCACGGAGATCCGGACCGGGAGCCTCCACCACGGGATCACCCGGTTGACCACCTTGAAGCCGGCGCGAGCCGCGCCACCGAGCACCCGGTTGCGCAGGGGCACGTCCGCACCCCAGCGGGTGCCCGACCGTTGGGCCGCGCTGGCGTCGTACGCCGACTTGCGGGCCCGGTTGAGGTTGCCGAGCGGGCGGAACTCCTCGGTGGTGTTCCAGGGGTTGAACGCGAGGGCGTCGATCGCCTCCGCCTCGCGCTGGGCCTCGGGCGTGGTCAGGTCACAGCGGTGGATCGTCAGCACCGCCACGGGTTCGGGGGGGCTCACCGTCTCGGGCCACGGCACGGCGGCGTCCTCGATCGGGGTGCTGGTGGCGTCGACGAAGCGCTGGACGCAGAGCTCCATCAGGATGTCGCCCCCGGCCAGCCGCCGTTCGGCCTCGTGGGAGAGGAAGGCGGGGTCCCGCGGGTCCGGCACCGGACCGGGGGCCGCCTGCGCGACCGGACGGAGCAGGTAGCGCACCGCGAGAGTCGGTCCCCATCTCATCGCGCCCCGGCTCCAGTAGATCTGGGTGGCCACACTGTCGATCGGCCGCCGACGGGCTGTGGAGACGTTGCGGAGCATCCGGATCACCTCGGCCGGGCCGAAGAGCCGCAGCAGACGGACGACTCCGAGCAGTCGCTGCAGCCGCCCACCGGTCAGGGCCGACGCGAACTCCACGAACTGGCGGGCGTCGCGGGCGTGCGAGACCGGGAAGTTCGTCATCAGCAGGTCGTGGGAGGTGGCAGCGTCGACCTTC
Source organism: Nocardioides sp. (assembly GCF_041600255.1). Lineage (GTDB taxonomy): Bacteria > Actinomycetota > Actinomycetes > Propionibacteriales > Nocardioidaceae > Nocardioides. Next base: position 3,706 of record NZ_JBFIKK010000112.1, read on the forward strand.
ACGCGCAGGGCGACCCCGCGCATGTCCCGGGCGTGGTCGGACTCCCCGGTCCCCGCGGCGTTCGAGAACCGGACGGTGGTGAAGTACGTCGCTCCCCGGTGCGCGAAACCGTGGCAGAGCTCCTCGGGGAGGTCGTCGCGAAACCTCAGCTCGGCGTGGTCGACGGCCAACGTCGCCTTCGCATGCAGTGCCCGGTCCAGGCCGTGGGGTACGCCGTGGGCGCTGGCCCGGTCCCGGGTCCGGCGGGCGAGCCGCATCATCGCCCCGGCCAGCTCCTCGAACTGGGCGCGCTCGGCCTCGGCGCTGCCGCCGGCGTACTCCTCGGTCCAGGGGGCGTCGGGCGGATTGATCGGGCTGCGGGCACGGATCTGGTCGGGGTGCCCCTTCCAGATCTCGGTCCTGCCGGACCGGGGTGTGTTCAGCCGGGGGCGGCGGATCCTGAGGTCCATCGACGACACCTGCGCTCGATCGTGACGACGGCGACGCCGTCGGAGTTCGTGCTGGAGGAGATGGCATCGACCATCATGGCGCGGCAGGTGAACCCGTGGTCGCCGGCGCTGCCGGCGTGCTGGCACGTCTGGAGACGTCGCCCGAACGATCCGTTGATCCCCATCGGCTCCCTCACCCGGACCCCCTCCCACGAGGGCCCACCCACGTCGGTGGGTGATTTCAGGCTAGGCAGGCCCCCGAGGAGCGTGAATAGTCCGAACTGATCATTCGACCGGGGTCACCCAGAAGTAGCCGGCCACGATGGGGCGCTCCACGTCGCCCTCCTCGAACTCCACCCACACCGTCGTGCCAGGAGGCGGGGCAGGCGGTCGGCCCCGGGCGTAGGCGCCGTAGGGAAGGCACGGCATCGCCCAGACGTAGATGTCCCCCAGGACGGACGGGCAGGACACCTGGAGCCGCCCGAGCTGATCGGGATCGGCGGTGCCGACGACGAGACCGCGGTACTTGCCGAAGTGCGCCATCCCTCGATGGTAGGACGATCGCGCCTCAGCGACCGCGCAGACGTCCCGGCAGCACGAGCACCGATCCGCGTCCCGTCTCGACCGTGAGCACGTCCGCCACCTTCGCGTTGTACGACGTCAGGTCGGTGGAGGCGAGCACCAGCCGGACACGGTGACCGGCCTTGAATCGGTGCGCGAACCCGGCCAGCCTGAACCGGACCGGGGCGCCCACCGCGTCGGCCGGCACCCGCACCGGGGAGATCAGCCGGTGGATCAGGGTGGCGGAGCCGCTCGGGTCCACGTCGTAGAGCTTGCCGAAGAAGACCATGTCCTGGCCGTTGCTGTTCGTGATCCGGATCCGCCCGGTCGGGATCCCCACCGAGGTGAACGGCTTCGCGAACGGCTCGGAGGTGAACGCCGCGAACTGCCCGTCGATCTCGCGTGGCGGGATGTTCTGCGTGCTCGGGCTGGCGTCGGGCCCGGTGAAGTTGGACTTCTCCGTGTACGCCGCCGGCGTTCCACCGGGCGGGTTGATGAACCTGGCCGAGCCCGCCTCGGGCTCGACACCGGGTGCCGTCAGGCTCGTGCTGCCCGACAGGGTGAACCGGGTGGTGCGGCGCAGCGGGAAGCGCCCGGCCTTGCCGTACTGCTCGTCGTTGGCCCCGGAGCCCGCGTAGGCGGACCAGTCCCGGTAGTAGGTGAACGCCGGGCCTCGGCCGCGAGGCTTGTCGCGCAACCAGTACTCCATCCAGCCGAGCGAGCGCAGGCTGAGGTAGCAGTCGTCGAGGACCTCCACCGAGCGGTCCTTGCCGTCGTAGGCCTCGCACTCGCCGGGCTGGGAGGTGTAGCCGCCGTGCCCACCGGAGTTCCAGATCATCGCGACCGGGACGTTGCGCCGGTCCAGGGTGCGGTACGTCGAACTGGCGTCGTTGACGTTGAAGAGCGTGTCGCTCTGCCCCTGCACGAGCAGCACCGGGATGTTCACCCGGTGCAGGAAGCGTGAGGCGGAGGCGCGGGTGATCAACCGACGGGACTCGGCGTCGTAGGTCCCGGTCGCCACCAGTCGGGAGGCCGTTCGGCAGAGCCCGAGGTAGTAACCGGGACAGGCGGCCGCGGCGGCGATCTCCTCGGCATCACCGGACGCCTGCTTGGCCTCCGGACACCCGCCGTTGCCCTGGGCGGGCTGGGCGTTGCCGAGGGCGTAGAACAGCGACGTCCACTCCTGCTTGAAGACGCCCTGGTCGTTGAGCTCGTGCGTGAGCCCGGTGCGGTCGCCCGGGACCACGCGGTTGTTGGGATCGAGCGAGTAGATCAGGTTGTTCCACGTCCGGCCGACGACGCTGGCCCGGATCCGCTTGTCGTGAGCGGCGAGCGGGAGCTGGATGCCGCCGCCGTAGGAGCCGCCGATGGTGCCGACGACGACCCCGCGCCGGGTGCGCAGGACGTCCGCGCGGGGCTCGAGCAGGGCATCGATCAGCTGCGAGGCGCTCTTCACGTCATGGTCGGCCGACTGCAGGGTGACGCAGCCACCGCTGGCGCCGAAGCCGGACGAGGTGAAGGTCAGGACGACGTACCCGTGCGCGGCGAAGAAGCGGGCGGTGGTGAGGATCTCGGTGGCGTTCTTGGTGAGCCCGAAGCCGTGGGTCATCAAGATGGCCGGCTGCGGGGTCTTCCGGCTGGCGTTGTCGGGAACGTAGAGCGTGGTGTCGAGTTCGATCTCGATGTCGTCGTCCGGTCCGGTCACGACCGGGACCATCTGCTCGGTGGTGGTCCAGGTGTGACGGCCCCGGGACTTCTTCACCCGGTCCGAACGTCCGGCGGGGGCACCGACTGCAGCGGTCGCCACGGAGCTCGCGGTGGGCGCGGACGGCGCAGGGACGGCTCTGGCCGGCTGGCCGAGGGCAACGAGGGCGGAGGCCCCCATCAGCAGGGCGAGGGCCCAGGGCAGGGGGCGGCGACCGGCGAACGGCGTACTCGACATGGCTGAAAGATACGGACGAGATCGTCGTCACACCGGCGAATCTCGTCCGATGACCGCTTTGCCGTCGTGGCGTTGGCCACGCTCTCAGCGCGGGCTGAGCGCGAGGACCGCCACGTCGTCGGTCGGCGACATGCCGGCGAGCAGGCCGCGGACCACCTCGACCGTCGCCTCGGCGCCTGCCGGTCCGGCGGCTGCCAGGTGCGCGACCAGCCCCTCCTCCCCCAACCGACCGTCGGGGTAGCGGTGCTCGGTCAGGCCGTCGGTGTGCAGCATCAGGGTCTCGCCCGGCCCCAAGTTCAGCACGCACTGGCTGAACGTCGCCTCCAGCACGGCACCGACCAGCATCCCCTCGGTGGGCAGGACCGGGGTGATCACTCCCTCGTCCGGACGGATCCACAGGGCCGGCAAGTGCCCGCCGGTCGCCATGGTCACCCGCCAGCCGTCCCCTCCCGGAGCACGCTGCAGGAGTCCGAAGGTGACCGTGCAGAACCGGTCGGCGCTGGGCTCTTGGAGCAGGCTCCAGTTCAGCTCGGCCAGCGCGTCGGCGGGGTCGCTGTGGTGCACGCCGGCGGCCCGGAGGGCGTAGCGGATGTGGGAGGTCACGACCGCAGCGTCCACGCCGTGCCCCTGGACGTCTCCCAGGAAGAACGCCCAGGTGTCGTCCCCGACGAAGAAGACGTCGTAGAAGTCCCCGCCCACCCGGGATGCGGCGTGGTAGTGGTGGGCGACGTCGAGCCCCGGGATCTCGGCCAGCCGGGGTGGCAGCAGGGTCCGTTGCAGGGTGGCAGCGAAGTCCTCCACCTGGCGGTGCTGCTCGCGCTCGAGTCGCAGCGTGGTCAGCGCGGAGAGGCGCAGCTCCAGCTCGTCCATCACGATCGCCGCGAGGTCCTGAAGCGTGGCCAGGTCCGCCGCGCTGGCCTCGCGGGGGGCGGTGTCGAGGACGTTGACGGTGCCGAGCCGGTGTCCGTCCGGGGTGATCAGCGGGGCTGCGGCGTAGAACTGGACACCCAGGTCACCGTGCACCAAGGGATTGTCGGCCGTGCGCGGATCGCAGAGCGCATCGCTGACGTGGTACGGCTCGTCCTGGAGGATCGCCGAGGCGCACAGGCCGGCGTCGCGACCGATCTGGCTCACCCCCTCCAACCCGTGGGTCGCCTTGAACCAGATCCGGTCGGAGTCGACGATGCTCACCGTCGCCATCGGCGCACCGAACCAGCGTGCGGCCAGGGCAGCCACCCGGTCGAAGGCACCGTCGGGCGGGGTGTCGAGGATGCTGTAGCGGGCGATCGCGCGCAGGCGATCGGCCTCGTTCTCGACCAGAGCCATCCTCGTCGATCCTCTCGTTCGCTGGACCTGGTGGTGGACGTTATCGCGGCTGGGCGCCGACATGCAGCCTTCCCCGTTCATTGCCCACGGGTGCACCTGCCTAGACCGTTCGCGAGGGTCCGGAGTCGTGGAACTCCGCCTCCGTGTGGCTGCCGTCACAGAAGGGCTTGTTGGCGGAGGCTCCGCAGCGGCACAGGGTCATCCGGGGCCGGCTCTCCCGCGTGCCGTCGACGTGCCGCACGGTGACCAGTCCGGAGGGCCCACCGGTGACGGCGAGCGGACCGTCGTCGACCACTCCGATGCCCGGGCGCAGGTCGGGCTCGACGGCTTCGCCTCCCACCTGCTGGGTGAGGGCTCCCGAGGGACAGCGCTCGACCATGCCCATCAGCTCCGCGCGCACCCGGGTGTCCTCCGACCGCTTCGTCATCTTCCAGACGTTGGTCTCCCGGTTGGCGCAGAACGCCGCGTGCTGGCACAGGCTGCGGACGTCGCGGACCGTGACCCCCGTGCCCGGGTACTCCTTCGCGGCTTCCTCGTAGGGGGCGCGCCCGGCGGGCTCGCTGTCGTCGAACTCGATCCGCTGGTGGGTGTTGTCGCAGTAGGGCTTGGTGCCGGAGTGGCCGCACCGGCACAACCGGTACGACGCCGGCGCGTCGAGCTCCTCGGTGGTCTGCCAGGTCAGCGGCTCGCCTTCCTCCGAGAGCACCCGGCGGCGACGACTCAGCGGGACCCCGCCGGTGACGACGTACGGTCCGGCCTCGGCGACGCGGATCTCGAGCGGTGCGCTGTGCTCGTCCGCCGGGTCCGTCATGCCGCGCGCCGGAGCAGGACGGCGGTGAACTGCTGGGTGCTGCCCCACGGCGTCTGGTGGTCCTCGCCGCTCGTGGAGACCAGCTCGAACCCCGGGAACTCGGCGGCCAGCTCGTCGTGGGTGTACCGCACGATCGGCAGACCGCTGCAGGTCAGCGGCCCGTCCGGGCCGAACGTGGCCACCACGGCGTACCCCCCGGGCCGCAGGCACCGCTCCAGGGAGGCCCGGTAGTCGTCGCGCTCGTCGCGCTCGGTGAGGAAGTGGAAGACCGCACGGTCGTGCCACAGGGCGAACTGTCGACCGGGCCGGAAGTCCAGGACGTCGGCAACGGTGAGCACCACCCGGTCCCCGTCGGGTCCGAGCCGGTCACGGACGGTCTGCAACGCGGTCTGCGAGAGGTCGATCGCCATCAGGTCCTGGTAGCCACGTTCAACGAGGTGGTCCACGAGGGTCGACCAGCCGGCACCCACGTCGATGATCGGCTCGCTCACGTCGAGGCCGGTCTCGTCGACGAGGCCCAGGGAGAGCTCGGGGACCGACTGCCACCACGAGACACCGTCGACGTCCTTCTCCCCGTGCACGCCCTCCCAGAACGACTGGCGGGTCTCATGGTCTTCGGGCCGAGCCGGCGACGTCTGGGACATACCCGCGACGCTAGTGCGGACGGCACGGGCGGACAAGGAACCGCCCTCCAGCCTTCGGGCACGGGACACCTGTGAGATGCGTGCCTAGGGTGGGTGGATGACCACCGACGAGCCGTCCGCCAGCCAACCGCAGACTCCGGCCGACCTCGGGGAGGTGGCGACGCTGATCGACGGCGGCGACATGGACTGCGGCAGCGGCCTGCTCCTGCTGATCACCCGGGCGATGCGACGCCTCGGTGACGGTGACCGGCTCGGTATCCGCAGCGCGGAGCCCAGCGTGGTCGTCGACCTGCCCGTGTGGGCGGATCTCGTGGGCCACACGGTCGCGGCCGAGGTCGCCGAGTCCCCCGACGGGCCGTGGTGGTTCTCGGTGAGCAAGGGCGTCCCGGTCGAGGACTCCACCGTCTTCAGCCAGGGCACCCGGACTCCCGTGGGCCGGCGACTCTGGGCCTACACGAACTTCAACTGCAACCTCGCCTGTGACTACTGCTGTGCCGAGTCCTCCCCGAAGGCCGCGGCTCGGCAGCTGCCGGTGGAGGTCGCCCAGCTGGCGTTCGCGGAGTTCGCCGACCTCGGCGGCCGCGAGATCTACCTGACCGGCGGCGAGCCGTTCATGCACCCCGAGCTGGGGGCGCTGGTCGAGGCCGCGGCCGGGCTGGAGCGCACGATCCTGACCAACGCGATGATCTTCGAGCGCGGTCGGCGCCGCGAGACGCTGGAAGGCCTGGACCGCTCGGTCCTCCTGCAGGTGAGCCTGGACTCCGCGACTCCCGACCTGCACGACAAGTGGCGCGGTCATGGTTCGTGGGCGAAGGCGCTGGACGGCATCGCACTGGCCCGTTCGCTGGACTTCCGGGTGCGCGTCGCCGCCACCATGTACGACGAGGACCCCGCCGGCGTCGCCGCCCTGCACCAGCGGCTCGACGACGAGGGCATCGCCGCGGAGGACCGGGTGATCCGGCCGGTGGCGGCCGAGGGCTTCGCCGAGAGCGGACTGCACGTCTCGATCGACACCCTGGAGCCGGAGCCCACGATCACCGCCGACGGTGCGTGGTGGCACCCGGTCGCGGTCACGAACCCGAACATGCGGATCGCGGACCACCCGCTGCCGATCTCGGAGATCCTCGGCGTCGTGCGCGACACGATGGCCGTCCAGGACAAGGCGGCAGCGACGGGGCGCGAGGTCTTCCGCTGCGCCTGAGGGCATGTCCGCCGGGTCCGAGTCCGAGGCCCTGAACCGGCCGGAAACTGGTTGTCCGGATGGTGGAAGATCGGCCGGTTCTGGCGGCCAAACTGTCGGTGCTCGCTGGTTGGGTTGTTCCATGACCGAGACGCTCGCCGATGTGGACACCGCAGCTGCGGTGCTCGCGTTCGCGCGGGGTCAGCGGTCTGCAGCCGACGTTGCCGAGGCGAACCTGTTGCAGGCCGCGGTGGCGTGGGCAGGCATGCACTCGACCGACTCGCTGGCGGACGCGGCGATGACCTATGACCCGGGGTTCGGGCAGACCGAGCTCCCGGTGGCCGGCCCGGGTGCTCCGTTGATCGCGGAGTTCTCGATCCCGGAGTTCGCGGCCGCGATCGGGATGCCGACCGAGGCCGGGAAGGCCTACCTCGGGGAAGCGGTCGAGCTGCGGTACCGGCTGCCCCGGACCTGGCAGCGGGTCGTGCGTGGTGAC
>NZ_JBFIKK010000113.1:0-10960 GCF_041600255.1 Nocardioides sp.
GCTGGGCGCGGGCGTGCAGCCCCTGGTGACGCTGCACCACGGCGACCTGCCCCAGGCCCTCGAGGACGACGGCGGATGGCTCAACCGCAACACCGTCGAACGGTTCGCGGAGTTCGCCGGGCTGGTGGGGGAGCGCTACGCCGACCGGGTCGAGCAGTGGGTGCCGGTCAACGAGCCGAGCGTCCTCGCCTACCGCGGGTACGTGACGGGGGAGTACGCGCCGGGGCGGCGGCTGATGCTGGACGCGCTGCCCGTCTCCCACCACCTCCTGCTCGCGCACGGCCGGGCGGCGATCGCGCTGAGGGCCGCCGGCGCGACGAGCGTCGGCTGCGCGAACAACCACGTGCCGATGTGGCCGGCCAACGACGACGCCGCCAATGTGGGCGCCACCAAGCTCTTCGACGCCCTGTGGAACGGCATGTTCATCGAGCCGATGCTGCTGGGCCGCTACCCCGTCGACCTCGCTCCGCTGCTGGAGGACCTGGTACGGGTGGGCGACATGGCGACGATTCGTCAGCCGCTGGACTTCTACGGCATCAGCTACGACCACCCCCTGCGGGTCGCGGCGGCCGACGAGGACGCGGAGATGCCCTTCGAGTTCTGGGACCTGGTCGGTTACCCGATCACCGACGATGGGTCCCCGGTGGTGCCCGACGCGCTGCGCGAGCTGCTGATCACGCTGCGGGCCCGCTACCGCGCGGCGCTGCCGCCGATCGTCGTGACCGGGGCCGGGTGTGCGTACGGCGCCGGGCCCGATCCGGACGGCGTGGTCGACGACCAGGCCCGCATCGACCACCTCCAGGGGCACCTGCGAGCGGTCTCCACCGCGATCCAGCGCGGGGTCGACGTACGCGGCTACTACGCCTGGTCGCTGCTGGACGGCTTCGCCTGGTCGGCCGGCCTCGGCCAGCGCTTCGGGTTGGTGCACGTCGACCACCAGACGCAGGTGCGGACCCCGAAGCGGTCGTTCGCGTGGTACGCGGACCTGATCGCTGCGCACAAGTCGCCCGTCGATCCGCGCTGAGGGCGGGCAGATTTCCTGGGTGCACTCCGGTCGACCGCGTCAGTTTCACTGGTTAACCAGTGAATCGGACACGCCTCCCAGACCTCAGAGAGCCGCCACGACGCGAGTGCCCTGCTCAATCGCCCGCTTGGCGTCCAGCTCAGCAGCGACGTCCGCGCCACCGATCAGGTGGGCGCGACGCTCCCGGCCGGCCGGCGATCCGGCGGCCAGCACGTGGTCGTACAGGTTGCGGACCGACTCCTGGCCGGCACACAGCACCACGTGGTCGACATCGAGCACCTGCGCCGTCCCGTCGACCGTGATGTGCAGGCCCTCGTCGTCCACCTTGTCGTACGACGCGCCGGTGACCTGGACGATCCCCGACTGCTTGAGCACCGCCCGGTGCGCCCACCCGGATGTCTTGCCCAGGCCGATGCCGATCGGGGTGGTCTTGCGCTGCAGCAGCACGACCTCGCGGATCGGCGTGCGTGGCTTGCGCTCGGTCAGCCCGCCCGGGTGCACAGCCGGATCGCCCACGCCCCAGTGCGACATCCAGTCCTCGAGGTCGTCGGCCGGGTCATGGGTCAGGAAGTGGCTGACGTCCACGCCGATGCCGCCGGCACCGATCACGGCCACCCGCTTGCCGGGCACAACGGTCCCGTTGAGCACGTCGGCGTACGAGACGACCTTGGCGTGGTCCACCCCCTCGAGCTCGGGAATCCGGGGCTGGACGCCGGTGGCCACGATGACCTCGTCGTACGACGCCAAGTCCTCGGCGCGGGCGGTCGTGTGCAGCCGGACGTCGACGCCGAGGACGTCGAGGCGCCGGGCGTAGTAGCGCAGGGTCTCGGCGAAGTCCTCCTTGCCGGGCACCTGCATGGCGAGGCGGAACTGGCCGCCGATCTCGCCGTCCTGCTCGAAGAGGGTGACGTCGAAGCCACGCTCGGCGGCGGAGACAGCGGCGGCGAGACCCGCCGGGCCGGCACCCACGACGGCGACCCGAGCCGCGCGCTTGGTGGGCCCGAGCACGAGGGTGGTCTCGCGGCAGGCACGCGGGTTGACCAGGCAGGAGGCCTTCTTGTTCTCGAAGACGTGGTCGAGGCAGGCCTGGTTGCACGCGATGCAGGTGTTGATCTCGTCGGCGCGGTCGGCGGCGGCCTTCACCACGAACTCCGGGTCGGCGAGCAACGGGCGGGCCATCGAGATCAGGTCCGCCTCACCGGCGGCCAGGATCGACTCGCCCAGTTCGGGGGTGTTGATCCGGTTGGAGGCGCAGACGGGGACCGAGACCTCGGCCTTGAGTCGGGCCGTGGCCGAGCGCCAGGCGCCGGGCGGGACCTGGGTGATGATCGTGGGCACGCGCGCCTCGTGCCATCCGATCCCGGTGTTGAAGGCGGTGACCCCAGCCTCCTGCAGTCGGTGGGCGAGCTCGGCGATCTCGTCCCAGGTCTGGCCCCCCTCGACCAGGTCGAGCAGGGAGATCCGGTACACCAGCGGGAAGTCGTCGCCGACGAGCTCGCGGGTGCGACGCACGATCTCGAGCGGGAAGCGCATCCGGTTCTCCGCCGACCCGCCCCACTTGTCGGTGCGCTGGTTGGTGCGCGCCGCGAGGAACTGGTTGATCAGGTACCCCTCCGAACCCATGATCTCGACGGCGTCGTACTGCGCCTTGCCGGCGAGCGCGATCGCGTGCGCGAAGTCGGACGCCGTACGGTCCACGCCCTTGGTGGAGAGGGCGCTCGGCTTGAACGGCGTGATCGGCGACTTGGTGTTCGAGGCGCTGACGCTCAGCGGGTGGTAGCCGTAGCGACCGGCGTGCAGGACCTGCAGCGCGATCGCGCCACCCTCGTCGTGCACCGCCTCGGTGATCTGCCGGTGACGCATCGCCTGCAGGCGGGTGGTCAGCTCGGAGGCGAGCGGCTTGAGCCAGCCGCGCTTGTTGGGGGCGTAGCCGCCGGTGATGATCAGGCCGACGCCGCCGCGGGCGCGCTCGGCGAAGTACTCGGCGAGGGCGGGCAGGTCGCGGACGCTGTCCTCGAGGCCGGTGTGCATGGACCCCATCACGACGCGGTTGCGCAGCTCGAGGTTGCCGAGGGTGATCGGGGAGAGCAGGTGCGGGTAGGGGCTCATCGGGGGAGTCCTTCACAGGTGGGGCGGGCGTCGGTCATCGGGTGAGGCGGGCTTCGTGGGCGGTGAGGTACTCGGTCAGCCAGTCGACCCAGAACTCCTCGATCCGGATGCCGCCGCGCAGCACGAGGTACTGGTCGAGGGCGTGGTCGGTGAGGGTCTCGCGGGCCGGGTCGCGGTCGGCGCGGTGGCGTTTCTCGAGCTGTCGGTAGTGGTCGAGCCGGATCTGGTGGTCGGCCAGGTTGGCGCGGACGACGTCCAGGAGGGCCGCGCGGTCGCCGTACGACGCGCCGCGCATCTTGACGGCGAGCTCGCTGCGCAGGGGTTCCATGGGGGTGGGGGTGGCGAGCCAGTCGGCGAGGACCCGTTCACCCAGGGGGGTGACGGCATGCACCTTCTTGTCGGGTCGGCCGGTCTGGGGGACCTCGGTGACGGTGACCCAGCCGTCGTCGTCCATCCGGGCGAGGACGCGGTAGATCTGCTGATGGGTGGCGTGCCAGAAGTAGCCGATGGAGCGGCTGAACCGCTTGGCCAACTCGAGCCCGGACGCGGGCTGCTCGCGCAGCGACACGAGCAGGGCATGTTCGAGGGCCATGGGGACAGACTGCCGTACCTATGCAACGAAGTGCAATGGTTGTGACGCGCGGCACGCCGGGGCCTGGGGGGGTGGGCGTGGCGGTTCCGAGCGCGCGACAGCCTGCTTCCAGGGCACTTCTGGCGCTTCTCGGGGGTTGCAATGCCGTGGAAGCGACAGGATCCCCGGATCTCCGGGGATCCTGACACCACCCGGACACCCCCCAACCGTGACAGCAGATCTGTCACAATCGCGCCATGAGCTACCACCTCGGTCAGGGAACCGGCCCGTTGCGCGGGATCAAGGTCGTCGAGATCGCCGGGATCGGGCCCAGCCCGCACGCCTGCATGATCCTGGCCGATCTCGGGGCCGACGTGATCCGCGTCGAGCGTCCGGGCGGGCAGCTGCTCTCCGGCGGCCCGCACAACCTGCTCAACCGCGGCCGTCCCAGTGTCGCCCTCGACCTCAAGGACTCCGAGGCCGTCGAGACGGTCCTCCGGCTGGTCACGGAGGCCGACGTCCTGGTCGAGGGCATGCGGCCCGGTGTGGCCGAACGGCTCGGCTTCGGACCGGAGGCCTGCCACGCCCGCAACCCGCGCCTGGTCTACGGCCGGATGACCGGCTGGGGCCAGGACGGCCCGTGGGCGCAGAGCGCCGGTCACGACATGAACTACATCGCGATCACCGGCACGCTGCACGGCCTCGGTCAGGACCCCGCCCGGCCACACTTCCCGAGCAACCTGGTCGGCGACTTCGGTGGCGGCTCGACGTACCTCGTGATGGGCATCCTGGCCGCGCTCCTCGAGGCCCGCACCAGCGGCGAGGGCCAGGTCGTCGACGCCGCGATCGTCGACGGCACCGCCCACCTCAACGCGATGACCGCCGCCTTCGTGGCGGCCGGCACGTTCACCGAGGAGCGGGGCACCAACATGCTCGACGGCGGCGTGCCCTACTACGACCTCTACGAGACCTCGGACGGCCGGCACATGTCGGTGGGCGCGCTGGAGCCCCAGTTCTACGACGTCTTCGTCGACCTGCTCGGCATCGCCGACCGGGCCCCGGACCGTTACGACCCGGCCAACGCCGACGCCCTGCGCACCCTGATCACCGAGGCCTTTGCGTCCCGCACCCAGGCCGAGTGGTCGGCGGTCTTCGACGGCACCGACGCCTGCGTCGCGCCGATCGTCACCATCAGCGAGGCGCCCGAGCACCCGCACATGAAGGCACGCGGCGTCTTCGTCGAGCACGAGGGGATGGTGCAGCCGGGGCCCGCCCCCCGGTTCTCCCGGACGCCCGCGACGCTGACCCTGCCGCCGGCGCCCGAGGCCGGCACCCACACCCGCGAGGCCCTGCTGGCCTGGGGGATCGAGGACGTCGACGGCCTCCTCGAGCGCGGGGCCGCGGTCCAGGTCTGAGCGACGACCTGACACCATCCCTGCGGTGAAGCCCTTTCTCTTCCTCGGCACCCGCGCCGAGGACGACGCGGCCGAGGCCGAGTACGCCGCGGTGCTGCGCTTCTCCGGCCTCGACGAGCGCGACGTACGACGCGCCCGGCTCGAGCGCGAGCCCCTGGGCGAGGTGGACCTCGACGACTGGTCCGGGATCGTGCTCGGGGGTGGCCCGTTCAACGTCAGCGACCCGGTCGAGCTGAAGTCGCCGGTCCAGCTGCGGGCCGAGGCCGAGCTGCACGCGTTGGCCCTGCGGGTGGTCGAGGCTGACTTCCCGTTCCTCGGCGCCTGCTACGGCATCGGGACGCTCGGCGTCCTCGCCGGCGGCCGCGTGGACCGCGAGCACGGCGAACCGATCGGCGCGGTCGAGGTGCAGCTCACCGAGGCGGGGCGTTCCGACCCGCTCTTCGGCGATCTCCCGCCGTCGTTCCAGGCGTTCGTCGGCCACAAGGAGGGCGTTGCCCGACTGCCCCGCGGGTCGGTCCTGCTCGCCTCCTCGGCGAGCTGCCCGGTGCAGGCCTTCCGGATCGGTCGCCACGTCTACGCGACCCAGTTCCACCCCGAGCTGGACACCGAGGGCCTCTTGCGCCGCATCGACGTCTACCGCGACCACGGCTACTACGACCCGGCCGACGCCGAGGTGGTGCGGGCCCGGGCGCGCGCGGCGACCGTCCGCGAGCCGCAGCGACTGATGGCTCGTTTCGTGGAGCTCTTCGCCCGCTGACACGACCCGGTCGGATTTGCTGAACATCTGTCAATAGTTCCGCCGCGGGGCTAGATTCCCTGCGTGAGCATCGACCACGTGGACGTCCTGATCGTCGGCGCCGGCCTTTCCGGCATCGGTGCTGCCTGCCAGCTGAAGCAGCACCACCCGCAGCGGTCCGTCGCCCTGCTGGAGAGCCGCTCGGCGAGCGGTGGCACCTGGGACCTCTTCCGCTACCCCGGCATCCGCTCGGACTCCGACATGTTCACCCTCGGCTACCACTGGCGGCCCTGGCGCAACGACCGGGCGCTCGCGGACGGCCCCTCGATCCTGGGCTACGTGCGCGACGTGGCCCGTGAGTACGGCGTCGACGAGCTGATCCGCTACGACCGCCGCGTGGTCGGGGCCTCCTGGGACTCCGCCACCGCCCGCTGGACGGTCGAGGTCGAGCACGGCGACCAGCGTGAGCAACTCACCACGAACTTCCTCTGGGGCTGCTCGGGCTACTACGACTACGAGCAGGGCTACGCGCCCGACTTCCCCGGCACCGAGCGTTTCACCGGACAGATCGTGCACCCCCAGCACTGGCCCGAGGACCTCGACTACACCGGCAAGCGGGTCGTGGTGATCGGCAGCGGCGCCACGGCGGTCACGGTCGTCCCGGCGATGACCGACCGGGCCGCGCACGTCACGATGCTCCAGCGCTCCCCGACGTACGTCGTCTCGGTGCCGGCGATCGACCCGTTGGCGCGGCTGCTGCGCCGGGTCCCGGAGCGGATCGCCTACCCGATCGTCCGGTGGAAGGGGATCCTGGTCGCACTGACCAGCTACCAGCTGAGCCGGTGGCGGCCGAACCTGCTGCGCGGCCTGATTCGCCGGGAGACCCGCAAGCTGCTGCCGGAAACCGTCGACGTGGACATCCACTTCAAGCCGACCTACGACCCGTGGGACCAGCGGCTCTGCCTGGTGCCGGACGGCGACCTGTTCAACGCCCTGAGCGCCGGCACCGCCTCGATCGTCACCGACACGATCGACACGTTCACCGAGACCGGCATCCGGCTCACCTCCGGTGCGGAGCTCGAGGCCGACCTGGTGATCACCGCCACCGGCCTGAACCTGAAGGCCTTCGGCGGCATCGACTTCACCGTCGACGGCGCCGCGGTGAAGATCCCCGAGACGATGGCCTACAAGGCCCTGATGCTCAGTGGCGTCCCGAACTTCGCCTTCACGATCGGCTACACCAACGCCTCCTGGACGCTGAAGGCCGACCTGGTCGGGGAGTACGTCTGCCGGCTGCTCAGCCACCTGGACGAGCACGGTCACCGCAGCGCCGTGCCGGTGCCCGACGAGGACATCGTGGAGGCGCCGTTCATGGACTTCAGCTCCGGCTACGTCCAGCGCTCGCTCGACGAACTGCCCAAGCAGGGCGACCGCGAGCCGTGGAAGCTGCGCCAGCAGTACCTCTACGACCGTCGCAAGATCCGTCGGGGTGAGATCGACGACGGTGTGCTGAGGTTTGCCTGAGGTCTCATCGGGCACGGACGTGTCAGGCGCTGTACGGGCAGCGCCACCGAGACCAATGGAGGTACGCATCACCATGGGTATTCAGGACAAGATCGGCAACAAGGTCGAGGACCTGGGCGGCAAGGCCAAGGAAGCCACCGGCAAGGCCACCGACGACCACGAGATGCAGGCGGAGGGCAAGGCCGACCAGACCTCCGCGTCGGTGAAGAACGCCGGCGAGCACGTCAAGGACGCCGCCAAGGACGTCAAGGACGGCCTCACCAAGTAGTCCCGAGCACCCCTGTGTCGGGGGTCCTGACGGGCCGGTACGACGGCTGGCGCACCCGCGCCGATTGCTGTCGTACCGGCCCGTTGCCGTAGGGTCGACCCCAGTAGCCCGCCCTGTCTTGCCTCGGGCTTCCGCGCCGGTCCTCGCGACCGCGCCCCTCCTCTCGGAGGTTCCGCTTCTCCAGTTCCGTCGCCGACGGGACCAGCGTGGTGAGACACACCACACGTGAGTGAATTCCTTTGCCTTCTGCATCCCCCTCCGTCGCGCCCTCGACCTCCGCCACCGGCGGTTTCGCCGAGCTCGGCGTCCCCGCCCAGCTCGTCAAGCTGCTCGCCGAGCGCGGTATCGATTCGCCGACCCCCATCCAGCGCGCGACCCTGCCGGACTCCCTGGCCGGTCGTGACGTCCTGGGCCGTGGCCGCACCGGCTCCGGCAAGACCTACGCCTTCCTGCTGCCGCTGGTGGCTCGCCTGGTCGCCTCGAACAAGGCCGCTCGCCCCAAGGCGCCGCGGGCCCTGATCCTGGCCCCGACCCGCGAGCTCGTCGGTCAGATCACCGAGGCCCTGCAGCCCCTCGCCTTCGCGACCGGCCTGACCACGCAGACCGTCTTCGGTGGCGTCGGCCAGAACCCGCAGGTCCAGGGTCTGCGCAACGGCGCCGACATCGTCATCGCCTGCCCCGGTCGCCTCGAGGACCTGATCAAGCAGCGCCACTGCGACCTGGGCAGCATCGAGGTCACGATCCTCGACGAGGCCGACCACATGGCCGACCTCGGCTTCCTGCCCGCCGTACGTCGCCTGCTCGACCAGACCCCGCAGTCCGGCCAGCGCCTGCTCTTCTCCGCCACGCTCGACAACGCGATCGACGTGCTGGTCAAGAAGTTCCTCAGCCAGCCGGTCACCCACGAGGCCGACTCGGCGCAGTCCCCGGTCTCGACGATGGAGCACCATGTGCTGCACGTCGCCCGCGAGCACCGCGTCGCGGTGCTGACCGACCTGACCAGCGCGCCCGGCCGCACGGTCGTCTTCACCCGGACCAAGCACGGCGCCAAGGCACTGACCCGCCAGCTGAACAAGAACGGCGTCCCGACCGTCGAGCTGCACGGCAACCTGAGCCAGAACGCCCGCACCCGGAACATGGAGGCGTTCCACGCCGGTCACGCCAGCACCCTGGTGGCCACCGACATCGCGGCCCGCGGCATCCACGTCGACGACGTCGCGCTGGTCGTCCACGCCGACCCGCCCATGGAGCACAAGGCGTACCTGCACCGCTCGGGTCGTACGGCGCGCGCCGGTGCCGCGGGCACCGTCATCACGCTGATGACCGACGACCAGGTCCGCGACGTGCGCGACCTGACCCGGGCGGCCGGCATCAAGCCGACCACCACCAGGATCAACGGCGCCAGCCACCCGATGCTGGCGCAGCTGGCGCCCGGCGAGCGGGTCACCGTGCCCGGCGGCCTCGTCATCGACACCCCGGCCGGCTCCGGCGGCGGTGGCGGCCAGAAGTCCGGCGGCGGGCGCAGCGGTGGCGGCGGTCGTCGCCGCAGCGGTGCCGGTGCCGGGGGCCAGGCCCGTGGTGGCCAGGCTCGCAGCGCTTCCGCTGCCCCGGCCGGCGGACGCACGCGTCCGGCCAAGGCGTCGGGTTCGACCGGCGGCCAGTCCACCGGCCGCCCGCCGCGCCGCGGTGGCGCCGGCGGTGCCTCCGGTGGGAACGCCGGCGGCTCGCGCCACAGCCCCGCCAGCTTCAGCTCCGGCCGACGCTGACACCTCGCCCGTAGAGTCGCCGCGAAGGGAGTGATCCGAGTGCTGGCCTGGTTCCGACGTGCCCTGTGGGACGTCGTGCCGCGCGAGCAGCGGGACACCCCGGCGGCTCTGCGGCGTCGCCAGGCCGTCACGATCGCTGTCCTGGTGATCGGCGGCCTGGTCCTCGGCTTCTCGCTGCGCATCGAGCCCGGCAGCGCCTGGTTCTACCCCTCCACCCTGCTCCTCGCCGGGATCTGGACGGTGGGCGCCTTCGCGTCCGGTCCGCTGCACCTGGGTCGGATCGCCCATGTCAGCGGGCACCACCGCCGCCCGGTGCTCACCCCGATCCTGATCGGCTTCGGCCTCGCCGGGGTCTTCGCGCTCGGAGCGCTGGTCGTCCGGGACATCGAGTTCCTGAACCGCCAGGTGCGCACCGTCCTCGACCATGCCGATCAGGGCTTCGGGCCGCTCTTGGTCGTGGTGACGGTCGTCAACGGCATCGCCGAGGAGCTCTTCTTCCGCGGTGCGGCGTACGCCGCCAGCACCCGCCACCCGGTCCCCGTGACGACCGTCGCCTACACCCTGGCCAC
This sequence comes from Nocardioides sp., assembly GCF_041600255.1. Taxonomy (GTDB): domain Bacteria; phylum Actinomycetota; class Actinomycetes; order Propionibacteriales; family Nocardioidaceae; genus Nocardioides. The sequence goes on from NZ_JBFIKK010000113.1 coordinate 9,983, forward strand.
GCTGGCCACGGGCAACGTGATGCTGGCCTTCGCGGCCGTGCTGCTGGGGCTGGTGGTGGGTCTGCAACGGCGCGCCTCGGGCGGGATCCTGGCGCCGGTGCTCACCCACGTCACCTGGTCGGTGACGATGCTGTTCGTGCTCCCCCTGCTCTTTTCGTGATTTGGCGCACCCTCCCGTCTAGGATCCGACAGGAGGCGGGAGTCTGCGCGCCGACGCTCGGGGGAGGGTGGGTCGATGGGTCAGAACGGCTCTGCTGCACGCCCCGCCGAAGTGGCCCAGGTGCCCGCCGCGCTCGACCTGTTGTGGCACCACGCTCCCGCGGTGCTGATCCTCGTCGGTGCCGACGAGCGGGTGGTGGATGTCCACGGTGCCCTGCTCAACCGGGTCGGCCACCGTGACCACCAGAAGATCGGCCTGCGCATCGAGGAGATCGCCCCGATCTCGGAGGTGCTGGGCCCGATCCGGAGCGCGCTCGCCGGGGAGTCCGCCTCCGACCACGCCTGGATCGACGGGCGACGCTGGTTGGTCGACGCCCGCACGGTGGCCATCGACGGCGACGCTCCGATGGCGGTGGCGATCATGACCATCGTCGACGACACCGACGTCCGCAGCCAGCTCACCGCGCGGGAGGAGGAGCTCGAGCGGTTCGCCGCGCTGGTGGAGCTCTCCAGCGACTTCATCGCGATGGCCGAGCTCGACGGCACCGTCTCCTACGTCAACCGCGCCGGTCGCGCGCTCGTCGGACTGACCTCGGACGAGGCCGTGCTGGGCCGTCCCACGGATGACTACTTCACCGACGCCGGCCGCGCGAAGTCGGTCGAGATCGAGGATGGGGTGCGGACCCTGGGCTTCTGGGAGGGCGACAGCGAGCTGCGGCACTTCGGCACCGGGGAGGCGATCCCGGTGCACGTGACGTCGTTCCTGGTCACCCGGCCCTCCGACGGCGCCGGGGTCGCGCTGGCCACCGTCCAGCGGGA
>NZ_JBFIKK010000114.1:0-10912 GCF_041600255.1 Nocardioides sp.
CTGACCCACCCCCACGCGCGGCGTACCCCCGGGGAGTCGGGTCCGGTGTCGTTCACCTGTCGCGGAACCGGCCGGCCTGCAACCGGACCCGGTTGACCAGCTGGCGGTCGGGGTCCGGGCGGCTGGCCGCCTCGCGGGTCATCGCGGCCAGGGCGTCGATCGCGGCCCGCAGCTGCTGCTTGGACTTCACCTTGTCCGGATTCGACCAGACCGCGTCCTCGGCGGGTCGGACCGGGCGGAGCTCCTCGACGTCGCCGACGACGTGGACCTGGCTGCCCTCGATCCAGTCCAGCCACCGGTCGGTCTGCGCCTCGGCCCAGTCGAAGCGGCCCGGGGGCAGGGTGACCGGCGCGGACTTCCGCTTCACCAGCTGGTCCTGGGCGAGCATCTGCCGGATCAGCTCGTCGTACGCCGCCTCGCGCCGGGTCGCGCGGTCCATCCGCTTGTTGAGCTTGCGCACCACCTGGGTCTCGGCGATGCCCAGCGACTTGTTCGTCCGGCTGCTGTCCAGGGGTGCCCAGGCCGGGTCGATCCCGAAGACCTGGCACATCCGCTGCCAGAGCAGGTCCTCGTCGCGGCGCAGGTCGGCCGGCTGCGGGACGGTGACCACGTGCACCCGCTCGGGCGACAGCCCGGCGCCCCAGTTGCCGAGCACGGTGGGCAGGTCGAAGGCCCGGTAGAACCAGGGCTGGCCGCGCTCGACCCGGTTCAGGAACTGGCGGTAGGTCCACTTGCGGCCCTGCTTGACGCTCTCCTGCCAGGCGGCGGGCAGCTGGCGGCCGAGGTCGCGGGCCGAGTAGACGATGTGCACCTCGCAGCCGGAGAGGTCGCGCATCGCCTTCGCGATCCGGTCCGGGGTGGCGGGGGCGAGGATCTCGTGGCTGAGGATCGAGGTGCCGCTGCGCCGGTTGACCTTCTTGACCAGCGCCTCCCAGCTGCCCTCGGCGTGACCCTTGGGGCCGCCCCAGTCCTGGCCGAGCAGGTCGAGCGCCGCCCGGAACTGGGAGAGGCCGGGGCTGACCAGCGGCGAGCGGGAGGGGAAGTGCACGCCGTGGGCGGCAAGCGTGCGGGCGTTCAGCGCCAGGCGGTCCTGGAGGTACGTCGTGCCCGTCTTGGGCGCACCGATGTGCAGGTGGACGACACGACTCATGCGCCAGATTGTGCCGTACCCGGACCCGACCCGTCGGTCTGGGCGTCACCCGGGGAATCGCCCGACAACTCGTCCGAGGAATCGGCCGCCGGGACCGGGGCCGATCCGGCCAGCGCCCGCACCACCGCCGAGGGCGAGGGCCGGCCGAGCTGGCGGGCCATCCAGGTGCTGGTGGCGGCCACCTGCTCGAGGTCGACGCCGGTCTCGATGCCCAGGCCGTGCAGCATCCAGACCAGGTCCTCGGTGGCGAGGTTGCCGGTGGCGCTGACGGCGTACGGGCAGCCGCCCAGGCCGCCGGCACTGGCGTCGAACGTGGTGATCCCGGACTGGAGCGCGGCGTAGCTGTTGGCCAGCGCCTGGCCGTAGGTGTCGTGGAAGTGCATGGCCAGTTGGTCGGTGCCCAGGCCGGCCTCCACGAAGGCGTGCAGCAGGGCGGTGACGTGGCCGGCGGTGCCGACGCCGATCGTGTCGCCCAGGCTGAGCTGGCTGGCGCCCAGGTCGAAGAGCCGCTTGCCGACCGCCACCACCTGCTCGACCGGGACCGCCCCCTCCCACGGGTCGCCGAAGCACATCGAGACGTAGGCGCGAACGTCGAGGCCGGCGTCGCGGGCGCGCCGGACGGTGGGCTCGAACATCGCGAACTGCTCGTCGAGGCTGCGGTTCAGGTTCTTCTGCGCGAACGTCTCGGTGGCGGAGCCGAAGATCGCGATGTGGCGACACCCCAGCTCCAGGGCCCGGTCCAGGCCACGGTCGTTGGGCACCAGCACCGGGTGGTCGCGGCCGGCGTCGCCCAGCATCGTGAGCAGCTCGGCGGCGTCGGCCAGCTGGGGCACCCACCTCGGGTGCACGAAGCTGGTCGCCTCCACGATCGGCAGACCGGCGGCGACCAGCCGGCGGATGAACTCCGCCTTGGTCGCGGTCGGCACCAGGGCGGCCTCGTTCTGCAGGCCGTCGCGCGGGCCGACCTCGTAGATCGTGACCCGCTCGGGCATCCCGGAGATGGTGGTGGCGACCGCGGCTCCGGACGGGGCGGGGACGACAATGGGCGTGCGCATCAGCTCTCCTCGGACTCGTCGGTCGGCTCGCCCGGCTCGACGACGAAGAGCCGCGCACCGAGCGCGACCTGGTCGCCGGCCTTCGCCTCGACCGCGGCCACCACGCCGTCGAACGGCGCCTTCAGGCTGAGCTCCATCTTCATCGCCTCCAGCGTGCCCAGGACGTCGCCCTCGGCGACGGACTGGCCGGCCTCGACGCGGACGTCGAGGACGGTGCCGGGCATCGGGGCGACCAGGGTGCCGTCACCGACGGCCGCGCCGGTGTCCGCGAAGACGTCCGGGCGGGTGAAGACGTGCCGGTGGCCCTCGTGCACGACCTCGATCGCGTGCGGGTGGCTCGCCACCACCGCCTGCTGCCGGCGGCCGTCGAGGCTGAGCACCACCACGTTCTCCTCGCAGCGCAGCTCGTGGACCTCGACGTCGTCGACCAGACCGGCGGCCCGGTCGACCCGGATCACCCGGTCCAGCTCGACCAGGACCGGGGCCGGGTCCGCGCCCAGGCGCCAGCCGTCCGGGGAGAACGGGTGCGGGTCGCCGGAGGTGCGGGCCAGCCGGGCGACGTCGCTCCAGGCGGCGAAGATCCGGGCCACGTCCGGGTCGGGCGCGTCCAGGGTGGCAGTGTCCAGCCAGGCCGTGTCGATGGTCGCGTCGCGGAACTCGTCGCGAGCGCTCAGCGCGCGCAGGAAGCCGACGTTCGTGGTCAGGCCGAGGATCGCGGTGTCGTCGAGCGCGTTCAGCAGCGCCCGCCGGGCGGCCTCACGGTCGGGGCCGTGCACGATCACCTTGCCCAGCATCGGGTCGTACGACGTGCTGACGACCTGACCGCTCTCCAGCGCGGCGTCGACCCGGGCCCGCTCGGGCCAGCGGACCAGGGAGGCGGTGCCGGCCTGGGGCAGGAAGCCGTGGAACGGGTCCTCGGCGTAGACCCGGGCCTCGATCGCGTGCCCGGACAGGGTGACGTCGTCCTGGCCGATCGGCAGCTCCTCGCCGGCCGCGACCCGGAGCTGCAGCTGGACCAGGTCGATGCCGGTGACCAGCTCGGTCACCGGGTGCTCGACCTGGAGCCGGGTGTTCATCTCCAGGAAGTAGGCCTCGCCGGTGTCGCTGTCCAGCAGGAACTCGACGGTGCCGGCGTTCTCGTAGCCGACGTGCCTGGCCAGCGCGACCGACGACTCGGTGACCAGGCGGCGGATCTCCGGGGTGATGGTGGGCGCGGGCGCCTCCTCCAGCACCTTCTGGTGGCGGCGCTGGGTGGAGCAGTCGCGCTCGAAGAGGTGGATCACGTTGCCGTGGGCGTCCGCCATCACCTGGACCTCGATGTGGCGCCCGTGCTCGACGTACTTCTCCACCAGCATGGTGTCGTCGCCGAACGAGGAGAGCGCCTCGCGCTTGGCCGAGGCGACCGCGGCGTCGTACTCGTCGGCGGAGCGGACGATCCGCATCCCCTTGCCGCCGCCGCCGGCGGCGGCCTTGACCAGCACCGGGAACTGCATGCCCGCGCTCGAGCCGTCGGCGGCGTCGCCGCGCGGGACGACCGGCACCCCGGCGGCGACGGCGATCTCGCGGGCGGCGTCCTTGCGGCCCATCGCGTCCATCACCTCGGCCGAGGGCCCGACCAGCTTGATGCCGGCCTGCTCCACCGCGCGGGCGAAGGCCGCCCGCTCGGAGAGGAAGCCGTAGCCCGGGTGGATCGCGTCGGCGCCGGTGGCCCGGGCGGCCGCGATCACGGCCTCGATGTCGAGGTAGCTCTGCACGCGGACGGCGTCGTCGGCGGCCTGCACGTGCAGGGCGGCCAGGTCGAGGTCGGTGTAGATCGCGACGCTGCGCAGGCCGAGGGCCCGGCAGCCCCGGATCACCCGCAGCGCGATCTCGCCACGGTTGGCGATCAGGACGGTGTTCAGGGTCATCGGTGCGCTCACATCCGGAAGATGCCGTAGGAGGGGTCCGGGATCGGCGCGTTCGCGGCGGCCGCGAGCCCCATCCCGAGCACCCGGCGGGTGTCGGCGGGGTCGATCACGCCGTCGTCCCAGAGCCGGGCGGTGGAGTAGTACGGCGAGCCCTGGGCCTCGTACTGGTCGCGGATCGGGGCCTTGAACTCCTCCTCGTCCTCGGCCGACCAGTCACCCCCCTTGGCCTCGATGCCGTCGCGCTTGACGGTGGCCAGCACGCTGGCGGCCTGCTCGCCGCCCATCACCGAGATCCGGGCGTTGGGCCACATCCACAGGAAGCGCGGGTCGTAGGCCCGCCCGCACATGCCGTAGTTGCCGGCACCGAACGAGCCGCCGATCACGACGGTGAACTTCGGCACCACCGAGCAGGCCACCGCGGTGACCAGCTTGGCGCCGTCGCGGGCGATGCCGCGGTTCTCGTACTCGCGACCGACCATGAAGCCGGTGATGTTCTGCAGGAAGACCAGCGGCACGCCACGCTGGTTGCACAGCTCGATGAAGTGCGCGCCCTTGAGCGCGGACTCGCTGAACAGGATGCCGTTGTTGGCGATGATGCCGACGGGGTAGCCGTGGATCCGGGCGAAGCCGCAGACCAGGGTCTCGCCGTAGAGCTTCTTGAACTCGTGCATCCGGGAGCCGTCGACGATCCGGCGGATCACCTCGCGCACGTCGTACGGCGTGCGGGTGTCGGCGGGGACGACGTCGTACAGGGTCTCGGGGTCCTCGTGCGGCTCCTCGGGCTCGTGCACCGGCAGCGAGCTGAGCTGCGGTCGCTCGAAGGTGGCGACGATGCTGCGCACGATCGCGAGCGCGTGCGCGTCGTCCTCGGCGAGGTGGTCCACGACGCCGGAGGTGCGCGCGTGCACGTCGCCGCCGCCGAGCTCCTCGGCGGTGACGACCTCGCCGGTCGCGGCCTTCACCAGCGGCGGACCGCCGAGGAAGATCGTGCCCTGCTCCTTGACGATCACGGTTTCGTCGGACATCGCCGGCACGTAGGCGCCGCCGGCGGTGCAGGAGCCCATCACGCTGGCGATCTGCGGGATGCCCTTGGCCGAGAGGTTGGCCTGGTTGAAGAAGATCCGGCCGAAGTGCTCGCGGTCGGGGAAGACGTCGTCCTGCATCGGCAGGAAGGCGCCGCCGGAGTCGACCAGGTAGAGGCACGGCAGGTGGTTGTCGGCCGCGACGGTCTGGGCGCGCAGGTGCTTCTTGACCGTCATCGGGTAGTAGGTGCCGCCCTTGACGGTGGCGTCGTTGGCGACCACCACGCACTCGCGGCCGCTGACCCGGCCGATCCCGGTCACCACGCCGGCCGACGGCACGGCCTCGCCGGCGTCGCCACCCCCGCCGTACATCCCGGTGGCGGCGAGCGGGCTGAGCTCGAGGAAGGGGCTGCCCGGGTCCAGGAGCCGGTCGACCCGGTCCCGGACCAGGAGCTTGCCGCGGTCGGTGTGCTTGGTGCGGGCTGCCTCGCTGCCACCTCGGCGGGCGACGGCGAGCCGCTCCCGCAGGTCCTCGACGAGCTCCCTCAGGTCCTGGGTCACCCGTCTAGGTTAGCGATCGTTAACCGGTGCGTCCACACACCTCACTTCGGGGGTTCGGGCACCAGGCAGTCCACCCGGTCGGAGACGTTGCCCGAGTCGTCGACGGCGTACATCGCCCCGTCGCCGGTGCCCGTCAGGTGCAGGATGTCGCCGGGCATCTGCTTCTCGCTCGGGCCCTTGCGGTTCTGGGTGTACTTGATCTTCTGGCCGCTGGGGTAGGGGCCGAAGACGTGCCCGGTGCCGGTGTCCTCGAGGAAGACCTGGGGGTCGGGGTCGCGGTCGTCGGTCGCGAGCAGCACGTAGAACCCGTCCGGGTTCTGGCCGGACTTCGGGTTCTTGCCGGACTGCGGCACGTTCCCGCCCGGGTTCGTGGATTCCTGACAGGTCCCGGTCGGCGCGATCTCGTCCGGGTTGGACGAGGCCTGCACCGTGACGGTGACCGTCTGCACGAACTCAGGTCCCGGCAGTACCCCGTCGACCAGGAAGGTCACGGTGCAGACCAACACGGCCCCGGGGACGGCGTCCCACGCGACCGAGAGGGTCTCGTAGTACTCCACCAGCAGGCCGCCACCTGCGCTCCCGGCAGCCGCCACGATGCCGGCCACCCCGGGGGGCGAGTCGATCTCCTCCAGCTCGACCGAGAGACCGGGGTCGCAGTCGACGACCGGGACCACGGAGCCCGACGAACCCGCCGGCGTCTCCACCTCCTTGATGATCGTCATCGACCAGCCCTGTTCGAGCACCTCGTCGACGGTGGCCGGGTTCGCCCCCACGGCCACGGCGGAGCCGGCGCTCGCCACGGCGAGGGTCAGCGCGGCGGCGACGGTCAGGGCGGCGCGCAGCAATGGAGTCATCGGGAGTCCTTCCGGTGGGATGTCCTCCCATCGGACCAGCCCAGCTGCGCATCGACCAGACCCGATGTGACCACTCACCCCAGGAACGCATGGCCCGTCCGGGCCACCCCGGAAGGGCCATGCGAACCGACTCCGCATGGCCCTGCCGGGTGGTACGACGGTTGGGAACGGCGGGTGGGTCAGCGCCCGGTCAGCCGGCCCCAGAACCCGCCGGACCTCTCGGTCCGCGGCGCCTTGGGCGCCTTGGGGGCCTTCGGGGCCTTGGGGTGGCCGGGGCACTGCTGGGACTTCGGCACGCCGGCCATCACCTGGTTGACGTGCTGGCCGCAGCCGGCCCAGGTGGTCTTGCCGCACTGGCGACAGGCAACTTGACGACACATGGCGGAACTCCTTCGTGGGTGGTGGCTGGATCAGCCGTGGGAGAAGCGGATGTTGGGCAGCACGCGGGTCAGCCAGCGCGGCGACCACCAGGCGGCCTTGCCGGTGAGCCGGAGCAGCACGGGCAGCAGCACCAGCCGGACCAGGAACGCGTCCAGCAGGACGGCGACACCGAGGACGATGCCCATCTCCTTGGGCGGCAGCGGACCGGACAGCGCGAAGGTGAAGAAGACCGCCACCATGACCGCGCCGGCCGCGAAGATCACCCGGCCGGAGTGGGCCAGCGAGCCGACCATCGCCTCGTGGGCGTCGCCGGAGCGCTCGAAGTGCTCCTTGGCCGAGGCGAGCAGGAAGACGGTGTAGTCCATCGCGATCGCGAAGATCATCGCGAAGAAGAACACCGGCGCCCAGGCGTCCAGGAAGCCCTGGGACTCGAAGCCGAGCAGGTCGGCGCCGATCCCCTCCTGGAAGATCAGCCGCGCCACCCCGAAGGCGGCCGCGGTGGAGAGCAGGCTCGCCAGCGTGCCGAGCAGCGCGATCACCGGGGCCTGCAGGGCGACCAGCAGGAGCAGGAAGCCGAGCGCGAGGATCACGCCGACGACCAGCGGGGTCGACTCGTCCAGCTGCGCCTTGAGGTCGAGGTTCTCGACCGCGGCGCCACCGATCAGCGCGGAGTCCGGCAGGTCGGCGCGCAGCCGGTCCACGGTCTCGCCCAGCTCGGGGTCGGAGGGGTCGACGGTGGGCACGGCCTGGATCAGCGCGTAGCCGCTGCCGTCCGCGGCCGGCATCGGCGGCATCGCGGCCGCGATGCCCTCGTCCTGGCTGAGCGCCTTGCTGGCCGCCTGCGCCTCGGACTTGTCGACCACGACCTGCAGGGTGCCGGGAGCACCCTCACCGAAGGACTCCTGCACGAGGTCGTAGCCGACCCGCGCGCTGGCGTCGTCCGGCAGCACCTTGATCGACGGCATCGCCGTCTTCAGCCCGAGGATCGGGGCAGCGAGCGCGAGCAGCACCACGACCGAGGCGAGCCCGAAGATCACCGGGCGCTTCCACAGCCGCTCGCCCCAGGCCTCGAACTTCGCCGAGCGGTGCTCGCCGCTGTGCGACCAGGGCAGGGCCAGCTTGTTGATCCGGTGGTCGAGCTTGGCCAGCACCAGGGGCAGCAGGGTCAAGGTCGCCCCGAGCACGAAGACGACCGCGAGCATGATCCCGCCGGCCATCGAGCGGAACGACGGGGACGGCACGAGCAGCACGGCGGAGAGCGAGATCAGCACGGTGGCACCCGAGAGCAGGACGGCCTTGCCGGCGGTGTCCATGGTCTCGGCGATCGCCGCCCGGGCGGCGAGCTTGCGACCCATCCGGGCGGCCCGGTAGCGCACCACCAGGAAGAGCGCGTAGTCGATGCCCAGCGCGAGCGCGAACATCATCGCGAAGTTCATCGCCCAGATCGAGACCGGGACGAGCTGGTTGATCAGCACCAGTGAGCCGGCCGAGGCGACGAGCCCGGCCAGGGTCAGGATCAGCGGCAGACCGGCAGCCACGAGGGCACCGAAGGCGAGCACGAGGATGGCCAGCGTCACCGGCCAGGAGATCATCTCCGACTTCAGCATCGCCTCGAGGTTGGCCTCGTTGAAGTCCGACCAGAGCAGCGAGGCACCGGTCGGGTTGACTTGCACGGCGTCGGTGGAGAGCGCCTGCAGCTCACCCTTGAGGTCGTCCGCCACGCGGACCATCTCGTTGGGGTCGGCGCCCGCGCCGGCGAGCAGCACTGCCGTGCTGCCGTCCTCGCTCAGGGTGGCGCCCGGTTGCGGCTGCACCACCTCGGCGATCCGGGACTCACCCTCGAGGATCCGGGTGGCCTCGGCGAGGATCTTCTTGCCCTCGCCCTCGGTGACGTCGCCGTTCTGGGCGTGCACGACGACCTGGATCGCCGTACTGGCCTGGCCACCGAAGTGGTCCTGGGCGAGCTCGCGAGCGGCGACGGACTCGGAGCCGTCGGCCTGCCAGCCGGCGCCGGAGAGCTCTGCCTCGACGCGCGGGGCGAAGGCGCCGAGGCCGATGATCAGCAGCAGCCAGACGGCCGTGGTGACCTTGGCGTGGTCGACGACCCAGACGCCGAGGCGGCCCAGCGGGCCCGGCCGGGGGGCGGGGGGTTCGAGCGGCGCCGGTGAGACGTGGCGCGGTTCAACGGTGGTGGACACGGGTTCTCCTCAGGAGATCGGGGGGAATCGGGGGTGGGGGGTCGGAGGTCAGAAGAGGGCGGGCAGCGCACGCGCCGCGGTGTAGACGGCGACCGCGAGCACGAGGACCGTGAACGCCGCGGAGAGCTTCGTGGTGTCGGCGCGGTCCGCGACCCGGGCGCCGGCGATACCGGCGGCGACCGAGGCGACCGTGAGGGCGACGACCACGCCCCAGTCGGGCTGGGTGACGCTGCCGGCCCGGACGACCAGCGCCATCGAACTGGTCATCGCGATCACGACGAGCGAGGTGCCGACCGCGAACTCCATCGGCAGGGCCAGGGCCAGCACCAGGGCCGGTACGACGAGGAAGCCGCCGCCGACGCCCAGGAAGCCGGTGAGCAGGCCCACCACGGTCGCGGTGACGAGCACCTTGAGCGCCCGCGGACAGGCGCACGCGAAGGTGGGGCTGAAGGTGATGATCGGGTCGTCCAGCCGGGCGTTCGGGGTGGGCTCGCCGGTGCCGGGACGGAGCTGGCGCACCGCCATCACGCCGCCGACCAGGAGCATCAGGGCCGCGAACGACGCCAGCAGGACGGGCTCCGCAACGTGCGCCGCGCCCTTGGCGCCGGCCGCGGCGCCGCCGAGCGCGACCACGCCGAACGTGACGCCGCGGGCGAGCAGCACGTTGCCGGCTCGGTACGACGCGATCGCCCCGATCAGGGCGGTCAGGCCGACCACGACCAGCGACCCGGTCGTCGCCTGGGCAGGGCTCTGCCCGAGGGCGTAGACCAGCACCGGGACGGCCAGGATCGAGCCGCCCCCGCCGAGAGCGCCCAGGCTGAGCCCGATCAGCGCCCCGGCGAGGACGGCGAGGAGGAGAGTGGTCACGCCTCGGGCCCGACCAGGTGCAGCCCGACCTGCTCCGCGTTGTCGAAGGAGTCGTCGATCGCGACCAGCCGGTAGCCGGCGGCGGAGATCATCGAGGCCGCGACGGAGGCGCGGTAGCCCCCGGCGCAGTGCACCCAGACCTCACCGGCAGGCACCTCGTCGAGGCGACCGGCCAGCTCGTGCAGGGGGATGTTGATCGCGCCCGCGATGCGTGCGGCGGCGTACTCCTCCTCGCGGCGGACGTCGAGGACGACCACCTCGCGGTGGTGCCGGACCTGACCGAGGTCGGCGAAGGTGCCGGTCGGGAAGCTGGCGAGCTCGCCGGTGGCCCAGTTCTCCGGGCCGCCGGTGTTGTGGGCGGCCGGACGGTCGATGCCGATCCGGACCAGCTCGCGCTGCGCCTCGGCCACGTCGTCGGCGCTCTCGCCGAGCAGCGTGACCGGGGTGCCCCACGGGATCAGCCAGCCGAGGTAGGTGGCGAAGCCGCCGTCGAGCCCGAAGTTCAGCGTGCCCGGCGCGTGACCGGCGGCGAACGCCGTGCGGTTGCGCAGGTCGACGACCCACTCCCCGGCCTCGATCCGGCGACGCAGCTCGGCGGCGTCGGCGAGCTCGGGGGTGCTGAGGTCCGGCTCACTGGGCCCGGCCTGGTTGCCGGGGCTCATGTGGGCGTAGTACGCCGGGTAGGCGCCCAGGCCCTCGATCAGCTCGCGGACGTAGGTCTCCTCGTCCTGGGTCAGGGCGGGGTTGCTGCGCTTCTCGTCCCCGATCGTCGACTCGGTGGCGTCCGACTGGGAGGCGGCGCAGAACGACCCGAAGCCGTGCGTGGGCAGGACCTCGGTCGAGTCCGGCAGCACCTCGGTCAGCCGGTGGGCCGACGCGTGCTGGTGCCGGGCCAGGGTCTCGGTGTGCTCCTCGCC
>NZ_JBFIKK010000115.1:0-10549 GCF_041600255.1 Nocardioides sp.
CAGACCTGGCGGAACGCCTCGACGGTGGCGCCGACCACGTGGGCCGCGGCCAGGTGCATGTCATGGAAGACCGGGTTGTCGTCGGTGCCCAGGCCGTGCAGCTCGTCGAGCTGGCCGGGGGCGGAGCCGCAACGTTCGACGGCCTCGATCAGGGCGGCGTCGTGGACGGTGGCGATCAGGTCTCTGCTGGCGACCGGGGCCGGGACGATGCGCAGCCCGTTGTCGAGCACGCCCAGCTCCTTGGCGAGCCGCATGGTGAGGCCGACACGGAGCGGGGACATCGGGTGGCTGGGTCCGAAGTTGTACTCGGCGAGGCTCTGGTCGAAGACGACCGTCGCTGGACCGTGGCACTCGGGCATGTCTGCACGCTACTCGCTGGGGTGGGGGGTGGTGGGCGCAGGTTCATCACGGTATGCAGACGAACCCGCGCTTCCCTGGGTCTGCAGAGCATGGGAAGCGATGGTCGGTCGTGGGAACCAGAGGTCACGGGGGCGGTCTGGGGGCGGAACCGACGGCTCGGCTGCATACCGTGATGAACCTGCAGCCGCAGCCCACCGACCCACCCGCAGCTACCCGTCACCCCCGCACGAACCCCGCCACGATCCGACCCAACTCGGTGCCGGCGTCCTCCTGGAGGAAGTGACCGGCGTTCGCCACCACCGGGTGTTCCAGCCCCTGCGTCCCGGGCACCAGTGCCCGGATCACCGGCGCCATCGGCCCCGTGATCGGGTCCGAGTCGCTGAACGCGACCAGGAACGGCTTCTCCCATGCCCTCAGCACCCCCCAGGCTGCCCGGTTGGCCTCCGTCGCCGGGTCGTCCGGCGTGGTCGGCAGCAGGGTCGGCATCACCCGCGGCCCCACCTTGCTCTCCTCGGTCGGGAACGGCGCGTCGTACGCCGCCCGTGTCGCCGGGTCCATCCCGCGCAGACAGCCGGCTTCCACCAGCCGGCCCACGTCCAGGACCTCCGCCCGGGCCACCGCGTTGCGGAACATCCACCACACCTCGGGCATCGGGTGGTCCCCGGTCGGCAGCCCGGTGTTCGCCGCGACCACCCGCGCGAACCTCTCCGGATGCTCGGCGACCAACCGCAGCCCGATCAACCCGCCCCAGTCCTGCCCGACCAACGTGGCCTCGGTCAGGTCGAGGTGGTCGAACACCACCGTGCGCACCCACTCCACGTGCCGGGCGAACGAGTGGTCCTCGGCGGCCAGCGGCTTGTCGGAGCGTCCGAAGCCGACCAGGTCGACGGCGACGCAGCGGACCCCCACCGCGACCAGTTCGTCGATCACGTGGCGGTAGAGGAAGGACCAGGTCGGCTCGCCGTGCAGCAGCAGCACGACCGGGCCGTCGGCCGGGCCGGCGTCGACGTACGCCATCCGGAGCGTGGCACCGTCGCCGTCCGGGACCTCGACGTACGACGGCTCCCAGCCGAAGCCGTCGACGTCGGCGAAGCGGTCGTCAGGGGTGCGGTAGATCTGCATGCCGGGCAGTCTGACACCCGGTACCGACCGGGGTCAGGACCCTTCGGCGAGTTCCCGGGAGCGGTCGCGCGCTGCCTCCATCGCGGCGAGGAACGCCGCCCGCACCTTGTGGATCTCGAGCTCGCGCAGCGCGGCCGCGGTGGTGCCGGCCGGCGAGGTCACCTGCTCACGCAGCACCGCGGGGTGGGTACCGGTCTCACGCAGCATCTTCCCGGAGCCGACCACGGTCTGGATCACGAGCTCGGTGGCCGTAGCGCGGGGCAGCCCGAGGTGCACGCCGGCCTCGATCATCGACTCGACCACGAAGAAGATGTACGCCGGTCCGGAGCCGGAGATGGCCGTGACGGCGTCCTGCTGCCGCTCGGGGATCCGCAGCACCTTGCCGACCGAGTCCATCAGCTCCTCGACCTCGACCAGGTGGGCGTCGTCGCAGTTGGAACCGGGCGAGATCGCGGCCATGCCCTCGTCGACCAGGGCAGGCGTGTTCGGCATGACCCGGACCACCGCCACCCCGGCGGGGACCCGGGACTCGATCCAGGCGGTGGTGATGCCGGCGGCCAACGAGACGACCAGCTGACCGGGCCGGAGCTCGGGCGCGATCTCGTCGAGCAGCGCCGCCATGTCCTGCGGCTTCACGACCAGGGCCAGGGTGTTGGCCTTCTGGGCGGCCTCGACGTTGGAGACGACGGCCACGCCGTACCGCTCCTCGAGCTCGGTGGCGCGCTCGGGCCGCTTCTCGGCGACCAGGAGGTGGTCGACCCGACGACCGGCGCGCACCAGCCCGGAGAGGAGGGTCTCGCCCATCACTCCCGCGCCGAAGATCGCCGTCTGCACCTGCTCCACCATGGATGACCTACTTCTTCGAGACCAGGGACTTGACGAAGAATGACAGGTTCTGGGGGCGCTCCGCGAGACGTCTCATGAGGTAGCCGTACCACTCGGTGCCGTAGGGGATGTAGACGCGCACGGTGTCGCCGCGCTCTGCGAGGCGCTTCTGCTCCTCGGGCCGGATGCCGTAGAGCATCTGGAACTCGTAGGACCCCTTGGCCCGGCCGTAGCGACTGGCCAGCGACCCGGCGATCTCGACCATCCGAGGGTCGTGGGTGGCGACCATCGGGTACCCCTGACCGGCCATCAGCACCTTGAGGCAGCGTACGTAGGACTTGTCGACGTCGAGCCTGTCCTGGAAGGCGACCGACTCGGGCTGCTTGTAGGCGCCCTTGCACAGGCGCACCCGCGACCCCTCGTAGGCCAGCGCCCGGCAGTCCGCCTCGGTGCGGTGCAGGTACGACTGCAGCACGGCGCCGGTCTCGGGGAAGTCCTTGCGCAGCTCGCGCAGGATCGCCAGCGTCGAGTCGGTGGTGGTGTGGTCCTCCATGTCGAGGGTGACCGTCGTGCCGGCGTTGCGGGCCGCGCGACAGATCGCGCGGGCGTTCTCCAGGGCGATCTTGTTGCCGTTCTCGGGCAGCGCCTGACCCAGCGCGGAGAGCTTCAGCGAGACCTCGGCGCCGCGGGTCAGCCCGCGGGCGGAGAGCTGGCCCAGCGCGTCGACGTATGCCGCCACGGTGGCGTCGGCCTGCTCCACGTCCAGGGTGTCCTCACCCAGGTAGTCGAGGGTGACGTGCAGGCCGTGGCCGATCAGCTCGGCGGTCGCGTCCACGGCCGACTCGGTGGTCTCACCGGGCACGTAACTGCTGACGATGCCCGCCGAGACCGGCATCGTGCTGACGAGCTTCTTGACCCGCTCACTGCGCGCGAGGAGCAGCAGGGGCTGGCGGAGCAGGGACAACATTCCTCCTGGATCGGGCACCCCGGCTGACCTCCAGCGGAGCCCTCACAGGCTACGCCGTACGTCGCCGGAGCGTGGCAGCACCGAGGGCCAGCAGCACGACGACGAAGCCGCCCACGACCGCCAGGTCCTGCCAGACCTCCGCGGTGCTGGCGCTGCGGGTCAGGTGCTGCATGGCGTCGACGGCGTACGACAGCGGCAGCAGGTCGCTGATCGTGGCCAGGACCGCGGGAAGCTGCTCGCGCGGCACGAAGAGGCCGCAGAGCAGGATCTGCGGGATCACCAGCGCCGGCATGAACTGCACCGCCTGGAACTCGGTCTGCGCGAACGCCGAGACGAAGAGCCCCAGCGCCGTGCCGAGCAGCGCGTCGACGACGGCGACCAGGATCAACAGCGAGGGCGGGCCGACGATCTCGAGACCGAGCAGACCGATGCTCACCCCCACCGCCAGTCCCGACTGGGCCGCGGCGATCGCCCCGAAGGCGAGGGCGTAGCCGGCCAGGAAGTCACCCTTGCCGAGCGGCATCGCGAGCAGCCGTTCCAGGGTTCCGCTGGAGCGCTCGCGCAGCGTGGTCACGCTGGTCACCAGGAACATCACGGTGAACGGGAACATCGCCAGCAGCGCCGGGCCCACCCGGTCGAAGGTGGTGCCAGGGGTGGCGTCGTACATCCACCACAGCAACGAGATCAGCATCGTCGGCAGGAGCAGCAGCATCACCAGGGTGCGGTGGTCGCGACGCAGCTGGGTCAGCACCCGTCGAGCCACGGCCAGCGTGATCGCCGGCGTCATCACCTCGCTCATCGGTCCTCCCCCGGTTCGGCGGCGTCGACCAGCGCCAGGAACGCGGCCTCGATGTCGCGGGTCCCGGTCCGGGCCCGGATCTCGTCGGGCGAGCCGTCGGCGATGATCGCGCCGGCGCGCATCAGCAGCAGCCGGTCGCAGCGATCGGCCTCGTCCATCACGTGGCTGGAGACGAAGACCGCGACCCCGGAGTCGGCGAGCCGGTGGAAGAGCCCCCACAGGTCGCGGCGCAGGACCGGGTCGAGCCCGACGGTGGGCTCGTCGAGCACGAGCAGTTCCGGATCACCGAGCAGGGCGACGGCGAGGCTGGCACGCGAACGCTGCCCCCCGGAGAGCCGGCCCGCGGTCTGGTCCCGGCGGCTGTCGAGGTCGACCGCGGCGATCGCGGTGTCCACCGCCGCACGGTCGACCCCCAGGACCCGGGCGAAGAAGGTGAGGTTCTCGACCACCGTCAGGTCGTCGTACACGCTGGCCGCCTGGGTGACGTAGCCGAGCCGGCGGCGCAGCGGCGCACTGCCGGCCGGGACGCCGTCGATCTCGACCGTTCCGGAGGCGACCTTCTGGACGCCGGCCAGGGTGCGCATCAGCGTGGTCTTGCCGGAGCCCGAGGGGCCCAGCAGCCCGGTGACTCCGCCGCCGATGGTGAGCTCGAGCCGGTCGAGCACGGTGCGCCCGCCTCGTACGACGACGAGGTCCCGGATCTCGACGGCGGCCGTCATGTCGAGAGGACTCCCAGGTGTTCGCGGGCGAACTCCAGGGACTCGCGCAGGTCACGCTCGCGCTCGGCCCGGTCGTTGCACTTGCGGGTGTTGATCTCGAGGACGACCTCACCGGCGAACCCGATGCCGACCAGGTGGCGCAGGAACTCGGCCGCGTTCATCACACCGCGCCCGGGCACCAGGTGCTCGTCCTTGGCGTTGGCGGTGCCGTCGGTCAGGTGGATGTGGCGCAGCCGTGGCCCGAGCCGCTCGGCCATCAGGATCGGGTCCGACTGGGCGATCGCGGCGTGCGAGAGGTCGATCGTGGTGTTGGCGTACGGCTCCTCGGAGGGGTCCCAGCCGGGCAGGTACATCTCCATGGCTCGCCTCGACGACGCCCGCCACGGGTACATGTTCTCCACCGCGAAGGCGATGCCGGTGGACTCCTCGAGCGCCGCGATGCCGTTGACGAAGTCGCGCGCGTACTCCTTCTGCCAACGAAACGGCGGGTGCACCACGACCACCTCGGCCCCCACGGCGTGCGCCATCTCGGCGGAGCGCTGGAGCTTGCCCCACGGTTCGCTTCCCCAGACCCGTTGGGTGAAGAGCAGGCAGGGCGAGTGGATCGCGGAGATCGGCAGGCCGTGGTGCTCGGAGAGCTGCTTGACCGCGGAGGTCTGCTGGCTGAGGGCGTCGATGCCGACCATCACCTCGACGGCGTCGTAGCCGAGCCGGGCGGCGTAGGTGAAGGCGTGGGCGGACGACTCGGGGTAGACCGAGGCGGTCGAGAGGCCGATGCGGGGGGAGGTCGGCATGGGTCAGCCCAGGACCGGTATCTGGTCGAGGCGTTCCAGGATGACGCCCTCGCGGAGCGCCCAGGGACAGATCTCGAACTCGTCGAGATCGAAGATGTCCATCGCCGCCTCGGCGACCAGGGCCCCGGGCAGGATCTGGTGACTGCGGCTCGGGGAGACACCGGGCAGGTCGGCGAGCGCCTCGCGGGACATCGGGATCAGCTTGGGGATCCAGTCCGCGAGGTCCTCGCGGCTCAGGGATCGCGGCACGAGCGGGCCGTCGCCGGAGGGAGCGGCTCCGCAGATCCGGGCCAGCGAGCGGAACGTCTTGGAGGTGGCGGCTGCCCGGTCGGGCACACCGGCCCGGATCAGGTGGCCGGCGTCGCGGGCGATCTGGGCGCGGATCTCGCGACGCAGCTCGCGGATCGCCTCGTCGTCCGGGGCAGCGCCACCGAAGTAGTCGCGAGCCAGGCGGGCGGCGCCCAGCGGGAGCGACCACGCCACGTCGGGCGCCTCGTCGGGGCCACCGGCGATCTCGAACGAGCCGCCCCCGATGTCGAAGACCGCCAGCCGGCCGGCCGACCAGCCGAACCAGCGACGTACGGCGAGGAAGGTCAGCCGCGCCTCGTCCTCACCCGAGAGCACGCCCAGGTCGAGGCCGGCGACCTCGCTGACGTGCGCCAGCACGGCGTCGGAGTTGGTGGCGTCGCGGACCGCCGAGGTCGCGAAGGCGAGCATCTCCTCGCAGCCCTTGTCCTCGGCCACCACGAGGGCCTGCCGGGTGAAGGCCGCGAGCGCCTCGATGCCGGTCTCGGAGACCGCACCGGTGTCGTCGAGGTGCTCGGCCAGCCGCAGCGGCTGCTTGTACGAGTACGCCGGCAGCGGGGCGGCACCGCCGTGGGCGTCGACCACCAGCAGGTGTCCGGTGTTGGAGCCGATGTCGAGCACACCCAGTCGCATGGGTCCACGCTACCGGGCGCGTAGGCTCGCGGCGTGCCCGAAGTCGACCTGGTCTTCCCCCGTGCCTACGTCGAGTTCGCCGACCCCGCCGACGAGACCCAGGTGCTGCGCTGCGACCTGACCTGGCTGACCTCGAGCTTCATGTGCATCTTCGGGCAGGGCTGCCAGGGCATCTACGACTCCTCCCCCGACACCGGCTGCTGCACGCTGGGCGCGCACTTCGCCGACAAGGCCGACGAGAAGCGGGTCGCCTCCTACGTCGACCAGCTGGACGCGCAGACCTGGCAGTTCAAGCCCGAGGGCCGTGCGGTGAAGAAGTCGGACTGGATCGAGAAGGACGACGAGGGCGAGCGGAAGACCCGCACCGTCGAGGTCGACGGCCAGTCCGCGTGCATCTTCCACAACCGCGCCGACTTCCCGACCGGCGCCGGGTGCGCCCTGCACGGGCTGGCGTTGCAGCAGGGGCGCAACCCGCTGGAGACCAAGCCGGACGTGTGCTGGCAGCTGCCGATCCGGCGCACCTTCCGCGAGGTCGAGCGGTCCGACGGCACGTCGTACACGGAGGTCTCGATCGGCGAGTACGACCGGCGGGGCTGGGGTGCCGGCGGGCACGACCTGGACTGGTACTGCTCGGGCAACACCGAGGCGCACGTCGCCCTCGAGCCGGTCTACGTGACCCACGAGCCGGAGCTGACCGAGCTGATGGGCAAGGCGGCGTACGACGAGCTGGTGCGGCACTGCGAGGCGCACGTGCGCTCCCGTTCGGCGCTGGCGCTGCACCCGGCCGACCCGCGCTGAGCCCGGCGGCGGCCGCACGGATATCCGCGGCCAACACTCTCGACATCAAGACATCTGGACCCCGATGTCAGACCTGTCTGAGAGATTGTTGAGAATGCTTGACATGCGCTTGGACCATCTCTCTTACGCCGCCGGACCCGATGGTCTCGCCAGCACCGCCCAGCGCATCGGGGGGCTGCTCGGTCGAGAATTCACTGATGGCGGTGTGCATCCCCGCTTCGGCACTCGGAACATGATCCTGCCCCTGGCGGGCCGGACCTACCTCGAGATCGTCGAGGTCCTCGACCACCCGGCCTCGGACAAGGCACCCTTCGGCCAGGCCGTCCGCGCCCGCTCCGCCCTCGGTGGCGGCTGGCTCGGCTGGGTCGTCGCGGTCAACGACATCGCCGCCGTCGAGCAGCGCCTGGGACGCGACGCCGCCAAGGGCAGCCGGCACCGTCCCGACGGCACCGAGCTCCGCTGGAAGCAGATCGGCGTCAACGGTCTGATCGCCGACCCGCAGCTGCCGTTCTTCATCGAGTGGGAGACGCCCGACGAGCACCCGAGCAACGGGGCGGACGACACGTTCTCCCTGTGCTGCCTGGAGATCGCCGGCGACCCGCTGCGGGTCAGCGAGTGGCTCGGCGAGACCGTCGAGGCTCCGCTCGAGGACGTCAAGGTCGAGTGGGTCGCGCCGCACGGCACGCCCGGCATCATCGCCGCGCAGGTGCAGACGCCCAACGGCCTGGTCCGGATCTGACCGTCCCACCCGGGGCCACCCCGAGCCCCAACATCTGGCACCACCCGGTCGCCTACGAGATCGAGAACCGGGCGGTCGACCCGCACGGCCGACTCGAGCAGCTGATCCGCTCGACGGCCGACTGGTCGGGCCGCACGGTGCTCGACATCGGCTGCGGCACCGGCTTCCACCTGCCTCGCTTCGCGGCCGATGCGGCCGTGGTGATCGGGGTGGAGCCGCACCCCGGCCTGGCCGCGCTGGCCCGTCGTCGTACCAAGCGCCTGACGAACGTCACGGTCCGCCAGGGGGTCGCCCAGGAGCTGCCGGTTCCGGAGTCGTCGGTCGACGTCGTGCACGCCCGGTGGTCCTACTTCTTCGGCCCCGGCTGCGAGCCCGGGCTCGACGAGCTGGCGCGCGTCGTACGCCGCGGCGGGACGGCGTTCGTCATCGACAACGATGCCACTCGGTCGACGTTCGGCGGCTGGTTCCGCCGGGGGTACCCGATGGTCGACCCGGTCGCCGTGGAGCGCTTCTGGTCGGTGCGCGGCTGGACGCGCCGGCCGGTCGACATCTACTGGCAGTTCGCCTCCCGGGAGGACCTGGAGGCAGTGGTGCGGATCGAGTTCGACGCCGCGCTCGCGGAGGAGATCCTGGCCGAGCACGAGGGGCTCGAGGTGGACTACGCGGTCAACGTCTGGGTGAAGACGTACTGAGGTGGCGAGGGCTAGGCGCCCGCCAGCTCCCGTCGCATGACCAACCGCGGCATCCCGCTGGCCACCGCGCCCGTCGTACCGACCACCTCGAAGCCCACCTTCGCGAACATCGATCGCGTGCCGACGAAGGCCATCGTCAGGTCCATCCGCTCCCCCGCCGGATCGACCGGGTAGGCCTCCACCGCGGGCGCGCCCTGCGAGTCGGCCCACGCAACCGCACCCTCCAGCAGCGCCGTCGTCACCCCCTGGCGCCGGTGACCGCCGCGGACGACGACGCAGATGATGCTCCATACCGGTACGTCGTCGAGGGGTCGGATCAGCTTCGACGCGGACAGCTTCGGGTTCTCGGTCCGCGGGCCGATGCTGCACCAACCGACCGGGAGGCCGTCACGGTAGGTCACGACGCCGGGCGGGTGCTCCCGTTCGCAGAGCGCTCGGACCGCCGTCTCCCGATCGCCAGCGCCCAGCTCCTCGATGTCCTTCGCCCGGAGGCGGTGCGCCAGGCACCAGCAGTGGGTGGCGCGTCGATTCGGGTTGATGACGTCCGCGAAGTCCTCGAACCGGTCCGGCGTCACCGGATGCGTCTCCCATGCCATGGCGCCATTCCAACAGCCGGGACCGGATAATGCTCGCGCCGGAGATGCCGCGTTCCGCGCGTGCTGCGCGGACAAGGACGCCGCCCAGCAGGGCGATCGGCGGGTGCCCGAGTCCACCCTGCTGGCCTTCGCCCTGGTGGGCGGCTGGCCGGGGGCGCTGGTCGCGCGGCACGTGTTCCGGCACAAGACCCGGAAGCAGCCGTTCCGCACGGCCTTCTGGGTCACCGTGATCGTGCACTGCTCGGTGCTCGCGGTCGTCGTGTACGGCGTGCCCGTTCGCTGGACCGGGTCGTGACCCCGGCCAGTTGAGGCGACCGATGGGTCGCTGATCGGCGCCAGGGCTGCGACTGGGTGGGGACAGGACAGCTCGAGAATCCCTGTCCACATGCCGGTCAGCTGGCCGGTTCTGGCGGCCAAACTGTCGGTGCTCGCTGGTTGGGTTGACCCATGACCGAGACACTCGCCGACGTGGACACCGCAGCCGCGGTGTTGTCTGCGGCGCGGTTGTCCCGGTCGATCGCGGATGCCGAAGAAGCCCGGTTGCTGCAGCTCGCGGTGGCGTGGACGGGCATGCATTCGACCGAATCGCTGGCGGACGCTGCGATGACCTATGACCCGGGGTTCGGGCAGACCGAGGTCCCGGTCGCCGGTCCGGGAGCGCCGTTGATCGCGGAGTTCTCGATCCCCGAATTCGCCGCGGCGATCGGGCTGCCGACCGAGGTCGGCAAGGCCTACCTCGGGGAAGCGGTCGAGCTGCGGTACCGGCTGCCCCGGACCTGGGCGCGGGTCACGACGGGTGATCTGGTGGCGTGGAAGGCGCGGCGGATCGCGAAGTCCACCATCGCGCTCTCGCCGGAGGCGGCAGCGTTCGTGGACGATCGGGTCGCGGCGTTTGCGCACACCATCCGCCTCTCGCAGTTGGAACGGACGATCCAGACGGCGATCGCCCGCTGCATGCCCGCCGAGGCCGAGGCCCAGCGCCTGGCGGCTGCGGACTCGAGGGGTTTCCACATCGGTCAGCAGCACTCCGGGATCGACGGCACCGTCGATGTCTGGGGCACCCTCGATGTCGCCGACGCGATGGACCTCGACCTCGCCGTCACTGCCGGCGCGCAGACCCTGGCCGATCTGGGCTCGACCGAGACGCTGGACGTACGCCGCTCCCGGGCGCTGGCCGGGTTGGCGCGGCACCAACTCGC
>NZ_JBFIKK010000116.1:0-10423 GCF_041600255.1 Nocardioides sp.
GCCCGCCGCGAACTCCGGCACGTTGGTCTTGCCGAGCACGACGACGCCGGCGCGGCGTACCCGCTCCACGATCAGCTCGTCGGTCTGCGGCACGTGGTCGGCGAAGATCGGGGACCCGTACGTCGTGCGCCAGCCGGCGACCGCGTGGGTGTCCTTGAACGCGAACGGCAGCCCGTGCAACGGACCCACCGGGTGACCGGCCGCCAGGAACTGGTCCGCGTGCCAGGCCCCCTCCCGCGCCCGCTCCTCGTCGAGCGAGACGATCGCGTTCAACTGCGGGTTGCGCTCCGTGATCCGGTCGAGGTGCAGGTCGAGCAGCTCGCGTGCGGAGATCTCCCGGGCCCGTACGGCGGCCGCCTGGGCGCGCGCGGTCGACTCGACCGAGAGCTCGCTCATCGCCGGGTCACCGGCGCCGGCCGAACACCGACCCGGCGATCACCCCGAGCAGCACCAGCCCGGCACCCACCGCGATCCCCTTCATGAAGTCGTCCTGCGAGCCGACCCCCACCCGGGCGCCGCTGGTCCGCGCGGGCGCGGTGAAGACCGGAGCGCCCTCGGCGCTGGTCGAGGTCTCGACCGGAGTGGCCGGGCCGGCGTCGGCGCCCGTCAGGACCCGGTCCACGTTGCCGAAGAACTCGCCGGCCATCCGCCGCGAGACCGAGGTCAGCATCCGCTGGCCGACCCCGCCGATCATCCCGCCGACCACCGCGTCCGCGTCGTACCGCACGGTGGTGGTGCCGTCGTCACCGGCGACGAAGGCGACGCCGACCTGGGCCCCGATGGTGCCGGGTGCGCCCGAGCCCTGGAGCTTCATCTGCAGCGACTCCCCCACCCTCAGGTCGGTCATCGCGCACTCACCAGCGTAGGTGCCCTTGATCGCCGCCACCCCGGCCGTCACGGTCATCGCGTAGGCGTTCTCGCCGGTGGCCTCGAGCCGCTCGCAGCCCGGGATCGTGCGCACCAGAACTGACGGGTCGAGCAGGGCCGACCACACCTGGTCGACGGGGGCGTGCAGGACGGCGTCGCCGGTGAACTTCATGGGGTCTCCTTCGAGCGCTGCTGGCGCAGCTCGAACAGGTCGGACGGCGAGATGGGCATCGCCGTGATCGGGAATCCTTCGGCGTCCTCGATCGCCGCCGCGAAGACCGCCGCGGACGGGATCACCCCGGCCTCCCCGGCACCCTTGATGCCGAGCGGGTTGAGCGGCGAGGGCGTCTCGAGGTGGTCGATGTCGATGGTGTCGGGGACCTCGCTGACGTAGGGCATCAGGAAGTCCATGAACGAGGCGTTCTGCAGCTGACCGTTCTCGTCGTAGGCCATCCGCTCGTAGAGCGCACCGCCCACGCCCTGGGCGACGCCGCCGTGGATCTGTCCCTCGACGATCATCGGGTTGATCAGGTGGCCGCAGTCGTGCACGACGGCGTACGTGAGGATCCGGACCTCGGCGGTCTCCGGGTCGGTCTCCACGATCACCGCATGCATCCCGGCGGCGAAGGTGGCCCGCTCCGGCGAGTAGAAGTCGCGACCCTCCAGGCCGGGCTCCTCGTCCTCGGGCACCGGCGGCTTGCCGGGGTCGCCCACGGAGAACTGGGTGGCCGCCTTGGAGGCCTCGTCGAAGGCGTAGCGCAGCGGGTTGGACAGCACCGAGACGGTGCCGAGGTCGATCGACGTGCCGGGCGAGCCCTTGACCGAGACGACGCCGTCGACGATCTGCAGGTCGGCCGGGTCGGCCTCGAGGGCGTCGGCGGCGATCTTCAGCACCTTCTCCTTGGCCCGCTTGGCGGCAAGGTGGATCGCCGACCCGCTCATCACCGCAGCGCGAGACGCGAAGGTGCCCACGGCGTAGGGCATCCGGCGGGTGTCGCCGGTGACCACCTCGACGTCGGAGAACTTCACGCCGAGCTCGTCGGCGACCAGCTGCGCGAAGACGGTCGCGTGTCCCTGCCCCTGGGTGGTCAGGCCGGTCGCCACCTTGACCTTGCCGGTGGTCTCGATGTGCACGTGCGCGCCCTCGTAGGGCCCCACCCCGGTGCCCTCGACGTAACAGGCCAGGCCGATCCCGACCTGGCGTCCCTGGGCCGCCATCTCGGCTCGGAACGCCGGGAACTCGTCCCAGCCCACCAGGGCCTTGATCTTCTCCAGCAGCGCCGGGTAGTCGCCGGAGTCGTACTCCAGCTCGCGGCCGTCCTGGAAGACCATCTGCTGGTCGAAGGGGAACTCGTCGGGCTGGATGAAGTTCACCGAGCGCACCTCGGCGCGATCCTTGGCCAGGTACGCCGCGATCGCGTCCATCGTGCGCTCCATGACGTAGCAGCCCTGCGGGCGACCGGCGCCGCGGTACGGCGTGACCATCACGGTGTTGGTGTAGAGCGACTCGAAGACCACCCGGTAGTTCTGCGGCTTGTAGGGCCCCAGCAGCTGGGTGGAGGTGATGATCGGGACGATCAGGCCGTACGGCGTGTACGCGCCGTGGTCGTGCCAGAACTGCACCTCGAGCCCGTGCAGCCGACCGTCGTCGTCGAAGCCGACCTCGACGTGGTGCACCTGGCCGCGCTCGTGGGCCGAGGAGATGAAGTGCTCGCGCCGGTCCTCGGTGAACTTCACCGTCCGACCCAGGGCGCGGGCGGCCAGCGGGACCAGGAGCTCCTCGGGCCAGGGGTGGTTGATCTTCACCCCGAAGCCGCCGCCCACGTCCGGGGTGATGACGTCGACCTGGCCGAGGTCGAGGCCGAGCTTGACCGCCACCGCGGCGCGCACACCGGTCGAGGTCTGGGTGGAGGTCCACACCTGCAGCCGGTTGATGTCGGCGTCCCAGCGCGCGACCGTGCCGCGACCCTCCATCGGCATGCAGGCACTGCGCTCGATGGTCAGGTCGAGGGAGAGCCGGTGCGGTGCCGCGGCGATCGCGGTGGGGGCGTCCCCGACGTTCTGCTCGAGCCGGGCGCCGACGTTGCCGGGCACGTCCTCGTGGACGAGCCGCGTCGCCTCGCGTGCGGCGTCGATGCCGACCACCGGCGGCAGGAACTCGTAGGCGACCTTGATCCGGGCGACGGCGTCCTCGGCGATGTAGCGGTCCTCGGCGACGACGAAGGCGATCGCCTCGCCCACGTGGTTCACCTCGTCGCGGGCCAACGCGTACTGGGTGCGGCCGTGGGTGAGCGCCGGGTGCGGGATCAGCAGCGGCAGCGGCTCGGCCATCGGGCCGGTCAGGTCCTCGTAGGTCCACACCGCGTGCACGCCGTCGAGGTCGAGCACCTCGTCGACGTCGATGTCGAGGATCCGGGCATGGGCGTGCGGGGAGCGCAGCACGGCGGCGTGCAGCATCGAGGTGCCCGAGCCGATGTCCGCGGCGACCCCGACGTCGTCGACGTAGCGGCCCTGGCCGCGCAGGAAGCGCTGGTCCTCGACGCGCTGGACGGGGGTGCCGAAGAGCTTGGTGGTCATGCCTGCACCCGGCTCGCGGCCCCGGAGTCGGCCGGCAGCTCGGCCGGCAGGTCGGCGGCGAGCTCGGCGGCGCGCTCCACGGCCTTGACGATGTTCTGGTAGCCGGTGCAGCGGCACAGGTTGCCGGCGATCATCTCCTTGGCCTGCTCCCGGTTCGGGCACGGGTTCTCCCGCAGCCCGGCGGTGATCGTGGTCAGGAAGCCCGGGGTGCAGAAGCCGCACTGGAGGCCGTGGCACTCCGCGAACGCCTGCTGGACCGGGCCCAACGAACCGTCGGGGTTGGTCAGCCCCTCCACCGTGGTGAGCTCGACGTCGACCGCGGAGACCGCCAGCAGCAGGCACGAGCGCATCGGGGCGCCGTCGACCAGGATCGTGCACGCCCCGCAGACCCCGTGCTCGCAGCCGACGTGGGTGCCGGTCAGCCCCAGGTCGTGGCGCAGCGCGTCCGACAGCAGCCGGCGGGCGGGCACCCGGACGTCGTGCGAGACGCCGTTCACCCGCAGGCGTACGTCGTGCAGTTCCTCACTCATCAGGCCCTCCCCAGAGCATGGTCGTACGCCGCCCGCAGGACGCGGCCGGTCAGCACCCGCACCAGCTGGGCACGGTAAGCCGCGGTGGCGTGGATGTCCTCGGCGGGCTCGAGCTCGAGCAGGGCTGCCTCCCCGGCAGCCGTCAGCGAGGCATCGTCGACCCCGCCGGCCAGGCTGGCCGTCAGGTCCACCACCACCGGGGTGTCGTTGACCGAGAGGTAGCCGGCCCGGGCCGAGACCACCGCGCCGTCCTGCACCCGGACCAGCGCGGCCACACCGCACATGGCGTAGTCGCCGTGGCGCCGGGCGAGCTCGTCGAAGGCGACCCCCTCCCCCGGGCCCAGCCGCGGGAAGTACGCCGAGACCGCGATCTCGTCGTGGCGCAGCGAGGACTCCAGCGGGCCGACGAACAGGTCGGCGGCCTCGATGGTGCGGGTCCCCGTGGACGAGACCGCCTCGACCGAACCGCCGAGCAGGCGGAGCACCACCGGCATCTCGGCGGCCGCGTCCGCGTGCACGATCGAGCCGACCGTGGTGCCGCGGTTGCGGATGGTCGGATGGGCCACGTGGTGCAGCGCCATCGCCAGCAGCGGCTGCGCCTGACGAG
The DNA here is from genome assembly GCF_041600255.1 of Nocardioides sp. Taxonomy (GTDB): domain Bacteria; phylum Actinomycetota; class Actinomycetes; order Propionibacteriales; family Nocardioidaceae; genus Nocardioides. The sequence continues at coordinate 4,582 of NZ_JBFIKK010000116.1, forward strand.
CGCCCGGGTGGGCGAGGACGGCGGCGTGCCGGGCGAGTGCCCCCACCCGGACGCCGTCGTCGTCCACCTCGATCTGGTCGAGCCCGGCGATGCCGTTGATGTCGACCAGCGCCGCCGGCGCGGCCAACCGCATCGACAGCAGCGGGACCAGGCTCTGGCCCCCGGCCAGCACCTTCGCGTCGGGCTCGCCCGCCAGGGTCTCCAGCGCTCGGGTCAGCGTGGTCGGGCGGGTGTACGCGAAGGGTGCGGGCTTCACTCGGGAGCACCTCGCCGCTGGCCGGGAGCGGCCGGGGCGTCGGCGTGGGCGCCGGTGCGTCCGACGGCCATCATCGTGCCCTCGATGTCGGGCGGGGCGACCATCCGGGCCAGGTGGTAGCCACCGACGATGATGATCGTGCCGAGCGCGATGCCGCCGAGGGTGAAGTTGTCGGTCACCTCGAAGAAACCGGTGGTGCCGAAGCCGATGCCGACGATCAATCCGGCCGCGACCGGCACCAGGTTCACCGGGTTGGCGAAGTTGACGTGGTTCTCGATCCAGATCTTGGCGCCCAGCAGACCGATCATCCCGTAGAGCACCAGCGTGATCCCGGCCAGCACACCACCGGGCGTCGCGTAGACGATCGCTCCGAACTTCGGCACGAAGCCGAGCAGGATCGCGACCCCGGCAGCGACGAAGTAGGCGGCCGTGGAGTAGACCCGGGTCGCGGCCATCACGCCGATGTTCTCGGCGTACGTCGTGGTGGGCGAACCACCCACGGAGGTCGCGATCACGGTGCCGACACCGTCGGCGGCGACCGCGCGGCCGACGTAGGGGTCGAGGTCCGTCCCGGTCATCCCGGAGACCGCCTTGACGTGGCCGATGTTCTCGGCGACCAGGGCGATCACGGCCGGCATGGCGAGCAGCGCGAAGGTGATGGAGAAGTCGGGCAGGTGCCAGCCGACCTGGGCCATGTTGCCGAGCTCGTTCTGGTTGCCGACGAGACCGGCGACGGTCTTGTCGGGGAAACCGAACCAGGGGGCGTCGCTGATCGAGGCCCAGTTCACCCGGTCGCCCTCGACGCCGCCGACACCGATCAGGTCGAAGACCCAGGAGAGGACGTAGCCGAAGATCAGGCCGAGGAAGATCGCGACCCGGCCCAGGAAGCCGCGCAGCCCCACGGCCATCAGGATCACCGCGAGCATGGTGATCATGCCCATCCACGGGTCGGCCGGCAGGTAGACGTTGGTGGCGACGCCGGCGAGGTTGAAGCCGATCAGCATGACCACACCACCGGTGACCACCGGCGGCAGCACCGCGTTGACGGCCCCCGCCCCGAAGTAGTGGATCGCGACACCGACCAGGGCCAGCACCACACCGGAGAGCAGGATCGCGCCGGTCACGTCGGCCGGCCCACCGCCCTGGGAGTAGATCGCCGCGGCACCACCGACGAAGGAGGCCGAGGTGCCCAGGTAGCTGGGAACCTTCCCCTTGACGATCAGCAGGAAGCAGATGGTCGCGATCCCGCTCATCATGATGGCGAGGTTGGCGTCCAGTCCCATGATGATCGGGAACACGAACGTGGCTCCGAACATCGCGATGACGTGCTGGGCGCCCAGGCCCGCCGTCTTGCCCCACGACAACCGCTGGTGTGGCGCCACGGCCTCACCGGGTTGCGGGTCGACCACGTCCCACTTGAACATCGACATGAGCGACATGACAGGTCCTCTCGTAGTGCGGTCGGGCCCCGAGACTCCACAAACTAGTGATCTTCATGACACACCCTCGACGGCGAGAAATGCCGAAGGAACGCCGGGACCGCTGGCACGTCTTGTGGCGCGCTCAGCCGGTGACCTCCAGCACCCGGAGCGCCACCGCCACGTCGAGGCGCAGGTGCTGGTCACTGCTGAGCGGGCCCAGCAGCCGCTCCAGCTTGCTGACCCGGTAGCGCATCGTGTTGTAGTGGAAGAACTGCAGGCGCGCGGCCTCGGCGACGTTGAAGTTGGTGTCGAGCAGCATCTGCAACGTGGTCCGCAGGTCGGCGGCCTCCGTGGTCTGGCGGGCCAGCGGACCGAGTACGTCGTGGGCGAACGAGCGCAGCTCGTCGGTGTCCGGGATCAGGGCGATCAACCGGTGCACGCCCATCTGGTCGAAGAAGGTGGTCGACCCACCGCCCTTGAAGCGACGGCCCACCTCGACCGCGCGCCGGGCCTGGGCATAGGCCTGGGGCAGTTCTTCGAGACTGCTCGCCACCCGGCTCACCCCGACCGAGAACGGTTGCCGACCGCCGCCCTTGTCGCCGGCCACCGCGTGCACCGCCCGTCGCACGACGTCGTGCCCGGCCACGTCGGTCGCGTCGCCCGCCCCGACCGGGAGCAGGGTGACCACCTCGGTGGAGAAGTCCACGCTGGGGATCCGGTGGTCGAGGTTGCGGCTGACCTGACGCCAGGCGGCGCTGAAGCGCTCCTGCCACTGGCGGCGCTGACTGCGCGAGACCGGCGGCTCGTCCTCGCCCGGAGGGTCGATCTCGGCGGAGACCACGACCACCGGCCGACGCAGGTCCCAGCCGAACGTGTCGGCGTGCTCGGCGACGTACTCGGGATCGGTGGCGAAGCCGGTCGCGCCGCGCAGGAACAGGTCGCGCAGGAAGTCGCCCTGGTACTTGTTCTCGACCGCAGCCACCGCCTCCTCCCGGGTGATCAGCAGCGCCGCGACCGCCGCCGCGCGCTCGAGCGCGTGCACGTCGTCGTCGGGGATCGCACCCCGGGTGCGCCAGCAGACCAGCCGGGCAAGGTCGGCGCCGCCGGCCGCGACGCGCAGGCTGCGTGCCTCGCCCTCACCCACCGAGCTCGCACCGTGACCCAGCCTCTCGACCCGGACCCGGCCGGTGTGGTCGACCAGGTCCCGCTCGGCGAGCAGGCGGCGAGCCTCGGTCGAGGCGGCGCCGGCCCGCTCCCGGCCGTCGGAGGACGTGATCACCACGCTCACGTCCAGCACCCGCGCCACCTCGGCAGCGATCCCGTCGAGGTTGCCGCCCTCGAGGACGATCTGGGTCAGGGCCGCGTGCAGAGCGTCCACCCGCGCCAGCGCCGCGATCGCATCCTTGTCGCTTATCAAGTCTTGTCCCTCATCCCGCGGATCGTTGGCACAACCTCACATCGGCTCACCCTAGTCATGGCCGGTAGCGTCGGAAAGCGTGATCCCCGTGAGCGCACCCCCCCGAGTGGCTCAGCGGCTGCGGTCCGCCCCCGACGGAAAGGTCCGGGTCGTGCACCACGGTCGGCATGCGACGTACGTCGCGATCGGCGGCTGGGCGGTCGGCCTCGTGTCGGCCTCCGGGGTCGCGGTGCCCTGTGCGCTGAGGTCGAGGAATCGTGATCTCGGCTCGGTGCCGGCCGAGTCGGCGTACGTTCGACAGGGGGTTCTCCACCTCGACGGGAGACCGCTGGTGGTGGGTCGGATCCTGGCGGACGTGGGCGTCCGCCGGCTCGACCCGGAGGGAATCGCCCGTAGGGCGGCGAGCTCGGCCGCCTCGCAGGCCGTCCCCTCGGCCTCGGTGACCGGGCTCGTCGTTCCCCCGGGCCTGACGGACCGACCGATGGCCGCCCGCGTGGGCGGGCTCGTGGGTCGGGGCGACGGACTCACCCCGGCCGGCGACGACCTGCTCTGCGGCTGGCTGGCGACCCATCGAGCAGCCGGCGTGGCGACCCCGGACGTCGACCGCGCGATCCGCTCCCACCTGCCGCGCACCACCCTGCTCTCCGCGACCCTGCTCGACTGCGCCCTGCACGGTGAGTCGGTGCCGGAGTTCCTCGCCTTCCTCGACGCGCTCGGCACGTCCGAGGAGGACGCCGCCACCAGGGCCCTGTACGCCGTCGGCCACTCGTCCGGAGTGGCGCTCGCCCAGGGCGCCCGGCTGGCCCTCTCCGCGCTCCGCAACCAGATCGGATCCGTCGCATGACCGACTCCACTCCCCTCACCCACGTCGAACTGCGCCGCGGCGCCTACGCGGACTCGGTGACGCTGCTGCAGGTGAGTCGTGCGGTCCAGCAGCACGACGGCGTCCTCGCCGCCCAGGTGGCGATGGCCACCGAGCTGAACGTCGAGGTGCTGACCGGGATGGGGTTCCACGTCCCGAGCGACGCCACGACCAACGACCTCGTCGTGGCGCTCCGGTTGGCCGACGCCTCCGCCCTGGACGACGCCCTGGCCGGCGTCGCCGACGCCCTGCTCGCCGCCAACCGGCGCGACGAGGGCCCCGCCACGGTGGCGCCCGCCCGTACGACGGCCTCCGCGCTGCGCCGCCAACCGGACGCGGTCGTGCTGGTCTCGGTGCCCGGGGCCCATGCCTTCGTGGAGGCGATGGACGCCCTCGACGCCGGCCGCGACGTGATGATCTTCAGCGACAACGTGCCGCTCGAGCAGGAGGTGGTGCTCAAGCGCACGGCGACCGATCGCGGCCTCCTGGTGATGGGGCCCGACTGCGGAACGGCCGTCGTCGGCGGCCTCGGGCTGGGCTTCGCCAACACGGTGGCGCCCGGCCCGGTCGGGATCGTTGCCGCGTCGGGCACCGGCTGCCAGCAGCTGCTCGCCCTGCTCGACCATGCCGGTGTCGGCGTCTCCTCGGCCCTCGGGGTCGGCGGGCGCGACCTCTCCACCGACGTCGGCGGGCTCTCCACCCGGGAGGCGATGCGCCGACTGGACGCGGACCCGGAGGTCGAGCTGATCGTGCTGGTCTCCAAGCCACCCGCCGAGCAGGTGGCCGACGAGATCAGGGCGTACGCCGCGCACCTGAGCACCCCCGTCGAGTTCGCGCTCCTCGGGGCCGGCCGGCCCGACCTGACCGCGGCGGCCGAGTCCGTGCTGACCCGGCTCGGTCACGACGTGCCCGCCTGGCCCGTCGAGGGCACCGCGCGGCCGGTGCGGGCCGGTCGCCTGCTGCGCGGCCTCTTCGTGGGCGGCACGCTCTGTGACGAGTCGATGCTGATCGCCGCCGAGGCCCTGGGCCCGGTTCGCAGCAACATCCCGCTCTCCCCCGACCTGGCCCTCGACCTCACCGGCGACGAAGCCCTCTCCGCGGACGGTCACACGATGGTCGACTTCGGTGACGACGCCCTGACCGCGGGTCGCGCCCACCCGATGATCGACCCAGGGCTGCGCCTGGAGCACCTGGCCCGGGCGGGCGCCGACGAACGGACGGCCGTCATCCTGCTCGACCTCGTGCTCGGCCACGGCGCCGAGCCGGATCCGGCCGCCGACCTCGCCCCTGCGATCGCCGGGCTGCGCCCACCGGTCGTGGTCGCCCTCGTCGGCACCACCGCAGACCTGCAGGACCGCGCGCGCCAGGCCCGCACCCTGGTCGAGGCCGGGGCCGAGGTCCACCTGTCCAACGCCGGCGCCACCCGCCGCGCGATCGAGCTGCTCACCGAACGGGGACCCCGATGACCACCCCCCAGCACATCGTCTCCGCCGGCGCCGACCTCTTCGCCGACGCCGTGGCGAGCCAGGCCGTGGACGTGACCCGCGTCGACTGGCGCCCCCCGATCACCGGCACCGAGCGAGACCTGGCCGTGGTCGCCGGCGACCCGGTCCGCAGGGCCGCCAACGAGCGCGCCCTCGCGGCCATGCTCGGCGTGACCGCCCGACTCGTCGACGTCGCGCCCGCCGGCGAGGTGCTCGGCCTGGAGCGCGGCCAGTTCCTGCACGCCGGCCCACCGTTGACCTGGGAGCGTGCCTCCGGCCCGATGCGCGGCGGGTTGATGGCCGGCGCCGCCCTCGAGGGCCTGGTCGACGACCCCGAGGACGCGCCGGCCCTCTTCGAGTCCGGTGCCGGGATCGAGCTCGCGCCCTGTCACAGCCGTCGTA
>NZ_JBFIKK010000117.1:0-10180 GCF_041600255.1 Nocardioides sp.
GTTACGCCCGGGTGCTGCGTGGGTCCGCCGCCCGGACCGTGCTGGCCGCCGCCGGACTGCCGCCCGCCCCTGCGGTCGCCGTACGACGCTCCGCGCTGGAGGTCGCCCCCGACGGGTCCCTGGCCGGCGTGGTGGTCTCCAGCCGGGCCACTCCGGACCTGGTCCGGCTCGTCGTTGACGTGCCCGAGCTGGGCGAGATCGACGCGGTGGCGCCGCTCGACGTACACCCCGGCGCGGGGGCGCCGATCCGGTTGGTGGTGAACGCCACCCGTCTGGCGGTCCTCCCCGAGCCCTGAGTCGGGCGCGCGCGCCCTACACTGGCGCTGTGCATCGCCGTGCCTACGCCCTCCTGCTGGGGATCGCCGCCATCATGGGTTTCTTGGCGGTCCTGACGGCGATCCTGCTCGACAAGCGGCTCGCCGACCCCGATGGCTTCCTCGGTCCCTCGTGGGCACGACTGCCGATCCTGGTCGGAGCGGCGTTCCTGGCCGACCTGATGCCGAGGACGCTGTGGCAGTCCCGGATGCATCCAGCCCTGATGCCCGCGATCTTCAAGGCCCGAGTGCGCCAGCACTGGACCAAGGACCGGGTCACCCTCGTGGTGATGGGCGTCGTCTGCTTCTACATCACCTACGTCAGCTACCGGAACCTCAAGTCGTTCCTGCCGTTCGTGCTCAGCGACACCAAGTACGACCGCGAGCTCCACCTGCTCGACAAGGCGCTGCTGCTGGGCAACGACCCCGCCGTCCTGCTCCACGACGTGCTGGGAACCGGCGTCTCCGCGCACGCCCTGTCCTACATCTACCTGTGGTTCCTGCCGCTGGTGCCGCTGGCGCTGACCGCGTGGCTGGTCTGGTCGCGCAACCTGACCTACGGCTACTGGTTCGCCACCTCCCAGTGCATCGCCTGGGCGCTCGGGACCCTTTCCTACTACGCGCTGCCCACGCTCGGCCCCGGCTTCGCCTACGTCGCTTCCTACGCACGACTCCCGGACACGCCGACGTCGGGATTGATGGAGTCGCTCTACAACTCCCGGCAAGAAGTGATGCGCAGCGGCATCGAGGGCACGGTCCAGTCGGTGGCCGGGTTCGCCAGCCTGCACTGCGCGATCACCCTGCTGGTGGCGCTGATGGTGCAGTTCACCCTGCGTTCGCAGTTCCTCAAGATCGTCTTCTGGGTGAACTTCGGGCTGACCCTGGTGGCGACGATCTACTTCGGTTGGCACTACATCGCCGACGACGTCGCCGGCATCATGATCGCCTTCATCGCGTTCTACGTGGGGGGCCGGGCCAGCGGGCAGAGGTTCGAGCGACACAGCCTGAACTCGCAACCCACCACCACGACCACCGCGGTGCCGGTCGACCAGGAGGGCTGAGTCCGAGCGCCCTCGGGGGCGTCGAAGCAGGTTTGGGATGAGGGCGCTCCCGGTAGTTTGAGGGTCATGGCCACCGACACTGCACCCCCGAGCACGGCCGACGACTCCGACGGCAGCTACATCCAGCCCGACGTGGACGTTCCCGCCCTGGCCGCCTTCCTGGACGGCAAGTACGTCGAGATCCGCAACCTCGTGCGCAGCAACCTGGTCGAGCACGCCTCGATCCTCGAGGAGGCCGAGACCCTCTCGCGCGACGACTACCGCGAGCGGGTCAAGGAGATCGTGCTCGAGATGGCCACGACCGGCCAGACGGGGATGGGCTTCCCGACGGAGCTCGGCGGCGGGGGCGACATCGGCGCTTCGGTGGCGGCCTTCGAGACGCTCGCCTTCGGCGACCTGTCGGTGCTGGTGAAGGTCGGTGTCCAGTTCGGCCTCTTCGGCGGCGCGATCCTCCAACTCGGCACGCGCGAGCACCACGAGAAGTACCTGCCCGACACGATCACCGGGAAGCTGATGGGCTGCTTCGCGATGACCGAGACCGGCCACGGCTCCAACGTGCAGGCGCTGGGCACGGTCGCGACGTACGACGTGGCGACGCAGGAGTTCGTGATCACCACCCACGGTGAGGCCGCGCGCAAGGACTACATCGGCAACGCGGCGAAGCACGCCGAGCTGGCGGTCGTCTTCGCCCAGCTCGAGGTCGGGGGGAACTCCGAGGGCGTGCACGCCTTCGTGGTGCCGATCCGGGAGAACGGCAAGCCGGCCGACGGAGTCCGGATCGAGGACGACGGCGCCAAGATGGGGCTGAACGGGGTCGACAACGGCCGGCTCTGGTTCGACGGCGTGCGGGTCCCGCGCGAGGCGCTGCTCAATCGGTTCGCGGACGTGAGTGCCGCCGGGGTCTACGAGAGCTCGATCGAGAACCCGAACAAGCGGTTCTTCACCATGCTGGGCACGCTGGTGCAAGGTCGGGTCTGCGTCGGCGGCGCCGGGATCAACGCCGCCAAGGTCGCGCTCACGATCGCCACCCGCTACGCCGTACGACGTCGCCAGTTCGAGGCGTCCACCGACGGCCAGGAGGAGCTGCTCCTCGACTACGGCATGCACCAGCGCCGGCTCTTCCCGCTGCTGGCGCGGACCTACGCCCTGCACTTCGCCCAGGAGGTCGTCGCCGACCAGCTGCACGACGTGTTCTCCGGTGCCACCGACGACGAACAGACCCGGCGCGAGCTGGAGTCCCGGGCAGCCGGCACGAAGGCGCTGGGCACGTGGCACGGCACCCGCACCATCCAGGAGTGCCGCGAGGCCTGTGGTGGGGCCGGCTACCTGTCCGAGAACCGGTTCGCAGCGCTCAAGGCCGACACGGACGTCTTCACCACGTTCGAGGGCGACAACCACGTGCTGCTCCAGCTCGTGGCGAAGGGCCTGCTGACCGACTACTCCAGCGAGTTCCAGGACATGGACCAGTTCGGGCTGGTCCGGTTCGTCGCCGGCCTGGCGGTGGAGACGGTCATCGAACGCACCCACGTCCACAAGCTGCTCGAGCGGGTCAAGGACCTGCTGCCGGGCGGTGAGGAGTGGGACCAGGAGGCCGGGCTGCTCGATCCCGAGTACCACCTCACGATGCTGCGCTACCGCGAGGAGCACATGCTGGGTGCGGTCGCGCGTCGCCTCAAGCGCGGGATCGACAACGACATGAACCCGGGCGAGGTCTTCTCCCGGGTGCAGGACCACGTCATCGCCGCTGCCCGGGCCCACGTCGAGCGACTGGTGCTGGAGGCCTTCATCGAGAAGGTCCGCCCACTGCCGGACTCCGACATGAAGGTCGCGCTCAACCTGCTGGCCGACCTGCACGCCCTCTGCGCGATCGAGTCGGACCGGGCCTGGTTCATGGAGCACGGGCGTCTGACGACGACCCGCTCGAAGGCGATCAGCCGCGAGATCAACAGCCTGTGCCGCAAGATCAGGCCCCTCGCCGTGGACCTCGTCGACGCGTTCGGCGTGCCCGAGGAGATGCTGCGCGCCCAGGACCTCATCGGCGACTGAGGTGTTCTCGAGCCGCGTGGGACGACCCTTCGGGGGCTGGCACGAGGATCCGCTCTGGGCGTCGGTCTACGACTGGACGGTCGAGCACCCCTTGATCGGCGGGGTGCTGTGGAAGGCCGGGCTCGGCAGCGAGCTGCGACGGCTGTACGACGCCGCCGCCGAGATCGGCAGCCTGCCCGCGGGGGCCCGGGTCCTCGACGTCCCCTGCGGTGGCGGCGTGGCCCTGCGTGGCCTGCGAGTCGGTCAGGGAGTGCAGTACGTCGCGGCCGACATCTCGGCCACGATGCTGGAGCGGACCCGGGAGGCCGCCGTGGAGCGCGGCGTCGCCGACCAGGTGGAGACGGTGCTCGCCGACGTCGTGGACCTGCCGTTCGACGACGCCTCCGTCGACCTGGTGGTCTCGTTCACCGGGCTGCACTGCTTTCCCGACCCCGAGGCTGCGGTGGCCGAGATGGCACGGGTCCTGGCGTCCGGCGGCGTCCTGACCGGCAGCGCCCTGCTCAACGACACCGGGCTGCGCTTCGCCCCGCTCCGATTCGCCGGGCGGGTCGGCGGCCTGCTCGGGCCCGGCTGCACGGCTGCGGAGCTCACTGGCTGGTTGGCCGAGCACGACCTGTCCGAGGTGCGCCTCGCCACCAGTGGCGCGGTGGGCTACTTCCGCGCGGTCAAGGCCTGAGCCGGTGGTCCGGCGGTCCAATCGACCTTGATCGTGGGCGGGTGCTGCTGCATGGTGACCTGAACCGGCGGTGCGTCGGGCGCCGCCCTGATGCTGGGAGCGCCCCATGTCCTCATCGCCAGGTCATCGCCGTCTCACCGCCGTCGTTCTCGCTGCGGTGGTCGTGGCTGCCGCGAGCATCCCCGCGACCGCAGCCGGCGGGAGCAGGAGCCCGTCGGTGAAGGCGGGCACGACCACGACTGCCGGTACGACGACGGTGCTACGCAACAAGGGCGCCGGTCCGGCGCTGAAGCTGAAGTCGCGCTCGAACGCACCGTCACTGGCGGTGACATCCCGCAAGATGGTGAAGCGGCTCAACGCCGACCTGCTCGACGGCCGGCAGGCGGCCGAACTGGTGACCCGCACCCACACGTACGCGGTGCCGCGCGGCGGCACCTCGACCACGACCAAGACCCTCGCGTTCCCCGGCCTCCCCGCCGGCACCTACCTCCTCGACTACGCCATCACCCTCCAGGGAGGTGGGCCGGGCCTCTGCTACCTCAGACACGGGGTGGAGGCGCAGGTGGTCGGGCTGTCCTACGTGGTGACCCGGGCCGGCTACGGCACGGCAGCCGGCTCGGCGATCGTGAGCAGCGCAGCGGGGACCCCCGCGTTGACGTGCCGGACCGACACGCCCTTCGTCTTCGACGACACCGACAGCATCAGCCACGTGTCCTTCACCGAGACCTTGCTCGTCGACCGCGGCGTGGCGATGCCCGCCTCACGGCCGGCGGCTCGTGGCGATGGGTCCGGATCGCTGCGCTGACCCGGAGACGGAGAGAGGAGACCGGCCCCAGGCCGATCTCCTCTTCCGGGAGCTTGCAGTGCTCGCCGGGGGTCAGTGACCCTCGGTCTTCGCGCGCTCGAACGAGGCGCGGACCTCGGCCTCGGCCTCGGTGCGGCCGACCCACTCGGCACCTTCGACGGACTTGCCGGGCTCGAGGTCCTTGTAGACCTCGAAGAAGTGCTGGATCTCGAGGCGGTCGAACTTCGAGACGTGGTTGATGTCGCGCAGGTGCTCCAGGCGCGGGTCGTGCGTGGGGACGCACAGGACCTTGTCGTCGCCGCCGGCCTCGTCGGTCATCCGGAACATTCCGATCGCGCGGCACTTGATGATGCAGCCCGGGAAGGTCGGGGCCTGCAGGATCACGAGGGCGTCCAGCGGGTCGCCGTCCTGGCCGAGAGTGTTCTCGATGTAGCCGTAGTCCTCGGGGTACGCCGTCGAGGTGAAGAGCATGCGGTCCAGGTAGATGCGGCCACTCTCGTGGTCCACCTCGTACTTGTTGCGCGAGCCCTTGGGGATCTCCACCAGTACGTCGAACTCCAGCACGTAAGCCTCCACGTCGTCATCGGCTCCGTCCTGGAGCCTGTCAGCACGGCCCATGTCCGGACCGGGGGTCAGTCTCCCGCACAATGTGCCGAAACGCGCACTCGGACGGAGGAATCGATGGCTGGACGTGACCCACGCCACGGCACGGCCGCGATCCTGCGGTGGTTGCCGGTGGTGCTCGTGCTGATCCTGCTGGCCGCTGCCGGGGCGTCGTACCGCTTCGAGCTGGGGCCGCGGTGGCTCGGCACCGGGCCGGACCCGGCCGACGATCCGGCCGCCGTGGCGCCTCCGGTCGGCCTCGCGCTGCCGACGCCCGTCGAGCCCGCCGAGGTGGCCGCCGCGCTGGGATCCGCCTCCGCGTCCGACGACCGGGGTCTCGACGTACGCCGACTGCAACGACTGATCCGCCCACTGTTGGACGACCCCGACCTGGGGCCGAGGGTGCGCGCTGCCGTGACCACCCTGGACGACCCGACGACGGTGTACCGGTCCGGGCGGGGCCCGGCGATCCCGGCCTCCACGCTCAAGCTGCTGACCGGTACGGCCGTGCTCGCCACACTCGGGCCCGAGCACGTCTTCACGACCACGGTCCGCTCCGGGCCGGGCAACCGGATCGTGCTCGTCGGCGGGGGAGACCCGCTGCTGGCGAGCGAGCCCGTCGAGCCCGGCGACACCGCGGCGTACCCGGCATCCGCCGACATGCTCACCCTGGCCCGTGCGACCGCCGAGGCGCTGCGCGAGCGCGGGACCCGGCGGGTGCGCCTGGCCTACGACGACACGCTCTTCACCGGACCCGCGGTCAGCCCCCGGTGGCCGGAGACCTACCTGCCCGGGGTGGTCACGCCGATCAGCAGCCTCTGGGTCGACCAGGGCAGGTCGCCCACCGGGTCCGGGCGGGTGGCCGACCCGTCGGCGGCCGCAGCCGAGGAGTTCGCTCGAGCACTCGGTCGCTTCCGGATCCGGGTGCTCGGCGAGCCCCGACCCCGACGGGCCGACCCCGACGCCGAGACGCTGGCCGGCGTCGAGAGCGCGCCCCTGGCCGCGATCGTGGAGCGGATGGTCTCGCTCAGTGACAACGAGGCCGCCGAGGTGCTCCTGCGCCACGTCGGTCTGGCGGTTCGGGGCGAGGGGTCGTTCACGGCCGGGGTCCGGGCGGCCCGGGCGACGCTCGCCGACCTGGGGGTCCCGTTCGCCGGTGCCCGCTGGTACGACGGGAGCGGGCTCTCCCGGGAGAACCGGCTGACCAGCGAGACCCTGCTCGAGACCTTGCGGGTCGCGGCCGACCCGGACCGGCCCGAGCTGCGGGCCGTGCTCACCGGGCTACCGGTGGCCGGCTTCACCGGCTCCCTCGCGGTGCGCTTCGAGGACGCGGTACCGCGCGGACGCGGGCTGGTGCGGGCCAAGACCGGCACGCTGACCGGGGTCAGTTCGCTGGCCGGCCTGGTGACCGATCGGCACGGTCAGCTGCTGCTCTTCGTGCTGATGGCAGACCGGGTCGCCGTGACCGACACCCTGGCCGCCCGCGACGCTCTCGACCGGATGGCCGCGGCCCTGGCGACCTGTCGCTGCGCAGCCTGAGCGATCGGGCCCCGGGTGGGCACGGGTACCGTCGGGGGCATGACGAGTGCAGTGGGCGGGTCAGGGGCCGCGGGTCGACCGTCGGGCATGGTGGACTGGGACCTCGCCGTCCAGCTGGGGTCGCGGATCGCCGGGGACGGCCCCACGGTCACGCCGGACGAGGCGACCCGGGCGGTCGAGGAGCTGCGGGCTGGTGCGGGTCGTTCGACCGGTCTGGTCCGTGAGTTCACGGGGCTGAGCGCCCCCGAGAACACCGCCCCCGTCCTGGTGGTCGACCGCGCCGGATGGGTGCAGGCGAACGCCGACGCCTTCGCGGCGCTGATGTCGCCCCTGATCGCCAAGCTGGAGGAGCGCAAGGGCGCCCCGACCGGGATCGCCCGGGCGGTCGGCTCCCGGGTGACCGGGGTGGAGGTCGGAGGACTGCTGGGCTTCCTGGCCAGTCGGGTGCTGGGTCAGTTCGACCCGTTCTTCGACCCGCACGGCCGGCTGCTGCTGGTGGCGCCGAACATCGTCCACGTCGAGCGCGAACTCCGTGCCGACCCCAGCGACTTCCGGCTGTGGGTCTGCCTGCACGAGGAGACCCACCGGGTGCAGTTCACCGCGGTGCCCTGGATGCGCGAGCACCTCTTCGCCCAGATGCAGTCGATCGCCGAGACCCTGGACTCGGGGTCGCTGCTCGAGGACGGCATCGCTCGGCTCGCCGGCGCGGTGAAGAACCGCGACGGCAGCCTCGTCGAGATGCTCGGCACCCCGGAGCAGAAGGAGATCCTGGACCGGGTCACGGGTGTCATGTCGTTGCTCGAGGGTCACGCCGACGTGGTCATGGACGGCGTCGGACCCCAGGTGATCGGCAGCGTCGAGGCGATCCGGCGCGCGTTCGACCAGCGTCGCAAGGGTGTGGGCGTGCTCGACCGGATCCTGCGCCGGCTGCTCGGCCTCGACGCGAAGATGGCGCAGTACCGCGACGGCGCCGCCTTCGTGCGGGGCGTCGTCGACAAGGTCGGGATGGCCGAGTTCAACGCGGTCTGGGAGAGGCCCGAGAACCTGCCGTCCAAGGCCGAGATCAGCGACCCTGCGGCGTGGGTCTCCCGGGTCCTGTGAGCCGGACCGTGGTCGTCCGGTGAGCCGGCCATGACGCTGCACCCGGCTGTCGCGGCGGTGCGGCTCGCCGTACGCCGAGGGCTCGCAGACGTGGAGCCCGGCGCCACCGTGCTGGTCGCCTGCTCGGGCGGAGCGGACTCCCTGGCCCTGCTCTCCGCCTGCGTCTTCGAAGGCCGCAAGGCCGGGTGGCACGTGGTGGGGGCCACCGTCGACCACGGTCTCCAGGAGGGTTCGGGGGCGCAGGCAGAGCGGGTGGTCGCCCAGATGGCCGAGCTCGGTGTCGCCGAGACGGTCGGGGCGCGGGTCCGGGTCGAGGGTGAGGGCCTGGGGCCGGAGGCCGCCGCCCGCCAGGCGAGGTACGCGGTTCTCGCCGAGATGGGGGAGCGGTTCGACGCCGCGGCGATCCTGCTCGGCCACACCCGCGACGACCAGGCCGAGACCGTGCTGCTCGGGCTGGCCCGAGGGTCCGGGGGACGGTCCCTGGCAGGGATGCGCCGGGCTTTCGACGGCTACCGCCGTCCGCTGCTGGACGTCTCCCGCGTGGACACGGAGACGGCATGCCGTGTGGAGGGGATCGACTTCTGGTCCGACCCGCACAACACCGACCCCCGGTTCACCCGATCCCGGGTCCGGCAGCGGGTGCTGCCGGTGCTGGAGGACGAGCTCGGGCCCGGGGTGACCGAGACGCTCGCCCGGACCGCGGAGCAGCTCCGCGAGGACATGGACCACCTCGACGACCTGGCCGAGGCGGCCTACGACGATCTCGCCGGCGTGCTCGACGTGGCGCGACTGCTGGTCCAGTCCACCGCCGTACGGACCCGGATCCTGCGGATGGCCGCTGTGGCTGCCGGAGCGCCCGCCTCGGAGCTCTTCCACGAGCACGTGAAGGCGATGGACGCGCTCGTGGTGGCGTGGCGCGGGCAGAAATGGGTGGATCTGCCCGGGCGTCTGCGGTGTGTCCGGCAAGACGACCGATTGACCTTTAGGACGTTCGCCTGACCCGTTTGAGTGACCCGTTCGGATGAGTTGTCGCGAATTCACGCTTCGACGCGCAGGGCTATCTCTAGGATTCGCTCAGCCCATTTGGGCGGCCCCCCCTTTTCCCGAAAGAAGAACATCGTGATCAAGAAGACCCTTCTGGGCCTCATGACGGTCGGGCTGCTCTCGCTGGCCCCCGTCGCCCAGTCGCAGGCATCCACCCAGTCGGCCGACTCGGCCTCGGTGGGAGCCCCCCAGGCGAAGAAGCGCCTGGCCTACATCTCCGGCTACGTCCGCAACCAGCTCGGCAAGTACCAGGACGACGTGAGCGTGGCGGTCCTCAACGCCCACGACCTCGGCGCGACCCCGCTGGCCTCTGCCCTGACCTACTCGGGCGACGACTTCGGTCACGGCTTCTACAACATCGAGCTGAGGTACGAGCCGGCCGCGGTCACCAGCATCGTCGTCCGGTTCTCGAGCCTGGACACCGTGCCGAGGAACCTGCGGTTCAAGACCTACACCACCGCTCCGATGGCGCTGAAGCGCAACTACCAGTTCTTCGACCTGCCCGACGTCCGGATGAAGCTCGCCAACAAGGTGGCCTCGGCCGCGAGTGGTGCGGTTCACGCCGCGAAGAAGGGCAAGCCGGTCGGCAAGGCCCTCAAGGAGATCACCCAGGGTGACGGCTCCGTCCTGGCCGTCCAGGTCGGGGTTGCCAAGGGCCAGCCGGGGATCCTCAAGATGCTGGGTGACGTGACGTTCTCGGTGACCCAGGGCGCGAAGCCGGTCAAGTTCCAGGACCCGTCCACCAACAGGAAGAAGCTGGTGACCGAACTCAAGCAGGCCCTGGTGCCCACCAAGAAGGCCGGTGACTCCGAGGCCGTCGTGGTGCTGCCGCACCTGGCGGGCTCCACGTCGTACACCGTCGAGGTCTGCGAGACCAAGACGGTGAAGGGGAAGAAGAAGAAGGTCTGCCGCGACGAAGAGCGCTTCACGGCATCGGAGAGTTACACCCTGCACGTGAGCTACCCCGGCTCCGACGAGGCGAGGGGCTCGA
>NZ_JBFIKK010000118.1:0-10034 GCF_041600255.1 Nocardioides sp.
GGAGTTCGGGGCGAGCCTGATGCGCTCGACGTACCACCTCGAGGGGCCCGGTTATGCCGGCGTCGGCCAGGAACGCAGCCAGGCCGTGGCGCTGCTGCGCCGCTTCACCGAGCTCCCGTTCCTGCCCGTCCACTTCGACTTCGTCGCCCCGAACGGCAGCCGGCTGATGTCCAGTGAGCGACAGATGACCCTGCGTGACCGCTACACGGTCACCGTGCCCGACCAGCGGGTCGACTTCCGGGTGGCAGCCGCCGTCGCGGTCGGCCTCGACGCGCTGATGCAGCGCTGATCCCGTGGCGCTCTACCCCCAGGCTCGCCGCGCCGTCGCCGAGGCCGCCCGCTCGAAGCCGGTCTGGGCCGCGGACTTCGACATCGCCGCCGCCCGGGCCGAGGCGCGGGCCCTGGCGCTCGCCGAGGAGCGCGAGGAGGTCGCCGAGGTCGTGGACCTCGACGCCGACGGTGTGCCCTGCCGTCTCTACCGGCCTCGCCTCGAGGGCGCCGACACCGGCAGCCCGGGGATCGTGGTGCACCTGCACGGCGGCGGCTTCGTCTTCCACGACCTCGAGGTGCACGACGCGGCGGCTCGTCGGTTGGCCAACCGCAGCGGCCTCGCGGTGCTCAGCGTCGACTACCGCCTGGCGCCGGAGCACCCGTTCCCCGCCGCGGTGGAGGACGTGGACATCGTGCTGGCCCACCTCCGCGCCCGCACGGACGAGTGGGCGCGGGGAGCGACGTTCCTGCACGGCGACAGCGCCGGCGGGAACCTGGCCCTGGTGGCCGCCCTGCGCAACCCGGGCCGGGTGCGCGCCCTCGCGCTGGTCTACCCGTTCCTCGACCCCGAGCTGGGGTTCCCGTCGTACGACACCTCCGCGGACGGGTTCCGGCCCCGTGAGGCCGCCTGGTACTGGGAGCAGTACGCCGCGAGCCCGGCCGACCTCGAGCACCCGGACCTCGCACCGCTGCGCTCCGACCGGCTCGCCGAACTGCCGCCGACCCTGGTGGTGACCGCCGAGCAGGACCCGTTGCGCGACGAGGGCGAGGCGCTCGCCCTGGCCCTCGCGGAGCGCGACGTCGAGGTCGTGGCCACCCGTTACCTCGGCCAAGTGCACGGCTTCTGGCGCCACGTCGACGCCTTCCACGCCGCCGAGCCGCTGACGCGGCAGGTGGCAGGGTTCCTCCGCCTGCATGCCTGAGTCGGGGCTCTGCGAGAATTCGGCCATGCGCGTGCACATCGGCTCCGACCATGCCGGCCTCGACCTCAAGGACCACCTCCTGCGGTGGCTCGCCGACCAGGGTCACGAGGTCATCGACCACGGCCCCTTCGTCTACGACGCCCTCGACGACTACCCCGTCTTCTGCCTCCGGGCGGCCGAGGAGGTCGCCGCCGAGCGGGCTGCGGGCGGGGACAGCCTGGGCGTCGTGATCGGTGGCTCCGGGAACGGCGAGCAGATCGCGGCCAACAAGGTGATCGGCATCCGCTCGGCGCTGGTGTGGTCGGAGGAGACCGCGGTCCTGGCGCGCGAGCACAACGACGCCAACGTCATCTCGGTCGGCGGCCGGATGCACACGCTGGAGGAGATGACCCGGTTCGTCGAGGTCTTCCTGGCCACCCCGTACACCGGGGAGGAGCGGCACGCCCGCCGGATCGCGCAGCTCTCGAGCTACGAGACCACGCGCGAGCTGCCCCCGCTTCCCGAGTCGGCTCTCGGTGGACCCCGGGACGATGCCTGAGGGGCACACCCTCCATCGTCTGGCCGGCGAGCTGAGGGACGCCTTCGCCGGGCGGGCCGTCCGGGTGGGCAGCCCGCAGGGGCGCTTCGTCGACTCCGCGGCCCTGCTCGACGGGCGGGTGCTCCTGGGGGCCGAGGCCTGGGGGAAGCACCTCTTCGTCGCCTTCGAGGGCGAGGAGTACGTCCACGTGCACCTGGGTCTCTACGGGACGTTCGCGGTGCATGCTGCGGTCCCGAGCGTGCCTGAGCCGGTCGGTCAGGTGCGCCTGCGGATGACGGCACCGGTCGGCGGCGGTCGCGAGGCGGCGTACGCCGATCTGCGGGGCGCCACGACGTGCGAGCTGGTGACCGGCGAGCAGCGGGACGCGGTGGCGGCGAGGTCCGGGCCGGACCCGATCCGGCCGGACGCGGACCCGACGCGGGCCTGGGAGCGGATCCGCCGGAGCAAGGCGCCGATCGGCGCCTTGCTGATGGACCAGAGCGTCATCGCCGGGGTCGGCAACGTGTACCGCGCCGAACTGCTCTTCCGGCACCGCCTGCACCCGCTGCGGCCCGGGGCGACCCTGCGGGTCGGTCAGTTCACGGCGCTCTGGGAGGACCTGGTGGTCCTGATGGCCGAGGGCGTCCGGACCGGCCGGATCGACACGGTGCGCCCCGAGCACACGCCTGCGGCGATGGGGCGTGCGCCCCGGGTCGACGACCACGGCGGCGAGGTCTACGTCTACCGACGGACCTCCCAGCCGTGTCATGTCTGTGGCAGCATCGTGAGGACTGATGTGCTGCAAGGCCGAAACCTGTTCTGGTGTCCCCGATGCCAGCCCCGGTTCCGGTCGCGCTCCTTGGTGTGATCCCGTGTCATGCAAGCCCCCGACCCCCTGCCGAGGACCCCGATGACGGCCTTTCCCCAGACCGAGCGGCCTGCCCGGAGGGATCGACCTGCCCGGCGGCGTGAGCCGTGGCGGCTCGTCGCCCGACGCGGGGCAGGCCTGGAGAACGGCCTGCTCGCGTGGCTGGTGCTGACCGGTCTCACGCTGACCGTCCTGATCCTGCTGGCTCCGGAGGTCGTGCCGCTGAACTCGTTGGTCCTCCCGCTGCTGGTCGGCAGCCTGATGCTCAGCCCACGGTCGCTGCCGTGGTTCGTCGTGTTCTTCCTGGTGATGCTCGCCATCGCGGTCGCCGGCCAGTACCGGACCATCGACATCCGCACCGGTGCCGCGGTCGGGGTGATGGTGATGCTCGGCGTGCTCACCCTGCTCATGTCCTTCCGTCGCTCGCGACTCGGGGTCGCGGGCGTGCTGGGGGAGTCGATGCTGGTCGACCTGCGGGACCGGATCCTCGGCCACGGCGTCATCCCGGCCCTGCCGGAGACCTGGTACGTCGAGTCCGCGCTGCGCTCGGCGGGCGGCACGCCGTTCGCGGGGGACTTCATCGTCACCGCCAACCCGCACGGCGACCGCCTCGAGGTCGCCGTCGTCGACGTCTCGGGCAAGGGCGAGCAGGCCGGGACCCGGGCGCTGCTCCTCTCCGGCGCCATGGGGGGACTGCTGAACGCCCTGCCTCCCGCGGACTTCCTGCCGGCGGCCAACGACTACCTGATGCGCCAGAACTGGACCGAGGGGTTCGCCACGGCGGTGCACCTCTCGCTGGACCTGGGCACGGGCGCCTACGAGCTGCGGACCGCGGGCCACCCGCCGGCCGTCCACCTGACCGCCGGCTCGGGCCGGTGGACGGTGGTGGAGACGCAGGGGCCGGTGCTCGGGCTGATGGAGCGGGCGGAGTTCAGCAGTGCCTCGGGGGTGCTCCGTCGTGGCGACGCGATGCTGCTCTACACCGACGGCATGGTCGAGACCCCGACCCGCGACGTCGATCTGGGCATCGACCGGATGCTGGGGCAGGCGGAGCGGCTGCTGCGCGGCAACTACAACGGCGGGGCGGCCCGGCTGGTCGAGGCCCTGGGGTCGAAGCACGACGACCGGGCGCTGTTGCTCGTCCACCGCCGCTGAGGCCCCCTCGGTTACGGGGGTTGGCGCATCGTGTGGCACGATGTGACCGCAAATTGATGCGTGCGGATGTAGCTCAATGGTAGAGCCTCAGTTTTCCAAACTGATGACGAGGGTTCGATTCCCTCCATCCGCTCTCAAGAGGCAAGAGGCCACTTGGCGGGGCGTAGCGTAGTGGCTAGCGCGCCTGCTTTGGGAGCAGGAGATCGCAGGTTCGAGTCCTGTCGCCCCGACGCACCACCACACTTGATTCGATGAGGAGAACACCTGTGAAGAGCGCCGTCGAGACCTTGAGCCCGACCCGGGCCAAGCTGACCGTCGAGGTGCCCTTCGAGGAGCTCAAGCCGAGCCTCGACGCGGCCTACAAGAAGATCGCGCAGCAGATCAACGTGCCCGGTTTCCGTCGCGGCAAGGTCCCGCCCTCCGTCATCGACCGTCAGGTCGGCCGCGGCGCCGTCCTCGACGAGGCGATCAACGACGCCCTCCCGAAGATGTACATCGAGGCCCTCCAGGAGAACTCGCTCCAGCCGCTGACGCAGCCGGAGATCGAGGTCACCAAGTTCGAGGACAACGAGGCGCTCGAGTTCACCGCCGAGGTCGACGTCAAGCCCGAGATCACCCTCCCGTCGTACGACGGCCTGGAGGCCGAGGTCGAGGCGATCGAGATCACCGACGCCGACGTCGAGGAGCAGGTGCAGGCGCTGCGCGAGCGGTTCGCCACCCTCAACGACGTGGAGCGTCCCGCGGCCGAGGGCGACTTCGTCGTGCTCGACCTCCGGGCCAAGCGGGACGGCGAGGTGCTCGAGGGCGCCGAGGTGTCCGGCATGTCCTACCAGGTCGGTCGCGGCGGCATGCTCGACGGCCTCGACGAGGCCCTGACCGGCATGTCCGCCGGCGACGAGAAGACCTTCTCCTCCCAGTTGGTGGGCGGTGACCTGGTCGGCGAGGACGTCGACGTCGAGGTGGCCGTGACCCAGGTCCAGGAGCAGGAGCTGCCCGAGTTCGACGACGAGTTCGCCCAGCTGGCCTCGGAGTTCGACACCGCCGAGGAGCTCACCGCGGACGTGCGCGAGCGCCTGGGCCGGGGCAAGCGCCTCGAGCAGGCCGCTGCTGCCCGTGACGCCGTCCTGGAGAAGCTCCTCGACCAGGTCGAGGTCCCGCTGCCCGAGACGATGGTCACCGACGAGCTCAACGCGCGTCGCCAGAACATCGAGCAGCAGCTCGCGATGGCCGGGATCACCATGGAGAAGTACCTCGAGGACGAGAAGCAGACCGTCGAGGAGTTCGAGGCCGACCTGGACCGTCGCGTCCGCGAAGCCGTCGCGGCGCAGTTCATCCTGGACGAGGTCGCCAAGACCGCCGAGCTCGGCGTCGACCAGAACGAGCTCTCCCAGCACCTGGTCCGCCGTGCCCAGCAGTCCGGTCAGGACCCGCAGGAGTTCGCGAACCACATGTTCGAGCACAACCACATCCCGGACATGGTCCAGGAGATCCTCCGCGGGAAGGCGCTCGCGCAGATCGTGGAGTCGGCCGTCGTCAAGGACAGCAACGGTGCGCCCGTCGAGCTGAAGCTGCTCCTGCCCGACGGCACGATCGGTGAGCCCGGCGCCGAGGGCGACGAGGCCGCCGAGGCCACCGACGAGGCCTGATCCTCACCAGCTCGTGACGAACCCGCCCGGGAGACCGGGCGGGTTCGTGCATTTCATGGCCGTGTTCAGTGAACGATCGTGCACTCAGAACGGCTAGGCTGCCGTCATGACCCGTACCGCGTCCCCCGCCGCGACCCTGACGGCAACCCCCACCCCAGCTCCGGGCCCCGGGGTCCTCGACGCCCTCTCCCTGCTCTGCGAGACGGTCGACGAGCTGGTGGTGCGGACCGCCCGCGACACGCACGATGCCATCGCCGACCGGGTCGGCACCCTCACCCGTCGTACGACGGGCGGGGCGGCGAGCGTGCCCGACGCCCTGCACCGGGGCATCGCGGCCGCCGTCTACGGCGGGCTCGGGATGGGACTGCGGGCGGCCTCGAGCGGGCTCGACGCGGTCGCGGCGGCCGGGGTCGGTCCGCGACTGGAGGACGGCCCGCGCGGCCGGTTCGTCAGCTCGGCGGTCAACGGGCTGATCGGCGACCGGCTGGTCCACGAGAGGCCGCGACTGGCGATCTCGATGGGCGTGCGGGTCGAGGCGCGCGACGTCCCGCTCGAGACGCCGAGCCTGGCCGAGGCGTTCTCGGAGGCCTCCGGTCGCCTGGTGGTCTTCCTGCACGGCCTCTGCGAGACCGAGTCGTACTGGAACAAGAACCGCGTGACGCTGGGCACTACGTACGGCGAGGCGCTGGCGACCCGCGGCTGGACCCCCGTCTTCCTGCGCAACAACACCGGGCTCGGCCTGCGGGCGAGCGGGGTGGAGCTCGCCGCCCTGATGCAGCGGCTGGTCGAGGAGTGGCCGGTCCCGGTGAGCCGGATCGCGCTGGTCGGCCACTCGATGGGCGGTCTGGTGATCCGGGCCGGGGGAGCGGTGGTCACCGAGGCGGATCGGCCGTGGACCGATCTCGTCTCCGACGTGATCACGCTCGGCACGCCTCATCTGGGTGCCCCGATCGCCTGGGGGATCGGGCACGGTTCGCGGGGACTGGGCCGGCTCCCGGAGACCTCCGCCTTCGGTCGGATCCTGGACTGGCGCTCGCTCGGTGTGCACGACCTGGTGGCCGGTCTCGCCGAGGACGTGCCGCCGTTGCCGAACGCTCGCTACCGGCTGGTGGCGGCAACCCTGACCCGGTCGCCGCGCCACCCGGTGGGCCACGTGGTGGGCGACCTGCTCGTGCGGGTGGGCTCGGCGTACGGGCGCGACCGGTACGGCGCCGAGCTGTTCCCCGGCGCCGAGGTGCTGCACGTCGGCCGGACCGACCACTTCGGTCTGCTCAACCATGTCGCCGTGCACGAGGCCATGCGAGAGTGGCTGGCATGACCGACCGCAGCAGGGGCGCTGACCGTGAGCTCAGGGCCGAGGCGCAGGTGGCCGCCCCGCCGGAGCGGGTGTGGGAGCTGCTCAGCGACGTGTCGCGGATGCCGGCCTGGAGCCCCGAGCTGCTCCGGATGATCCCGCTCAAGCCGGGCGGCCTCCGGGTCGGGCAGTGGTACCTCGGGCTCAACCGACGCAAGCTGGCGGTGTGGCCCACCCGCAACGTCCTCGTGGTGCTCGAACCCGGTCGCCGCCTGGCCTGGGACACCACGACCAGTGGCGCCCGCTGGATCTGGGAGATCGAGCCGGACGGCGCGGGGGGCACCCGGGTCGTGCACCGACGTCCGGTGCCCACGAGCCTGACCCTGCTCAGCCGGGTGACCGCCCCGGTGGCGCTCGGCGGCTCGGTGAGTCACGCCGACGAGCTCGAGGCGGGCATGCTCCGGACCGTCCAGCGGCTCAGGGCAGCGGCCGAGTCCGACTGAGCCGCGAAATCCGCTGTCGGCGAACAGCGGCGGATAAGCCGTGGAACTGTCGGACCTTCGGGCTAGGGTCGCTACCGTGACCCAGAATCCCAGCCCCACGCCTGCTCCCCAGATGAACGGTGGCGCGGGCTTCAATGTCCTCGACGACCACATCTACCAGCGCCTGCTGCGCGAGCGGATCATCTTCCTCGGCTCCGAGGTCCGCGACCAGAACGCGAACGCGATCTGTGCCCAGCTGCTGCTGCTCTCGGCGGAGGACCCCGAGGCCGACATCTTCCTCCACATCAACAGCCCCGGTGGCTCGGTGGACGCCGGCATGGCGATCTACGACACCATGAACTACATCCCCAACGACGTGGCCACCGTCGGGATGGGGCTGGCCGCCTCGATGGGCCAGTTCCTCCTCTGCGCCGGCACCAAGGGCAAGCGCTACGCCCTGCCGCACGCGCGCATCATGATGCACCAGCCGTCCTCCGGCATGGGTGGTTCCGCCTCGGACATCAAGATCCAGGCGCAGCAGTCCCTGCACATCAAGAAG
The DNA here is from genome assembly GCF_041600255.1 of Nocardioides sp. Lineage (GTDB taxonomy): Bacteria > Actinomycetota > Actinomycetes > Propionibacteriales > Nocardioidaceae > Nocardioides. The sequence goes on from NZ_JBFIKK010000118.1 coordinate 7,715, forward strand.
GTCCTGCTCGAGCTGATCGCCGAGCACACCGGCCAGAGCGTCGAGCAGATCGAGAACGACGCCGACCGCGACCGCTGGTTCACGGCCGACCAGGCCCTCGAGTACGGCTTGGTCGACCAGGTCATCAAGAGCGCCCGTGAGGCAGCCGACGACGGCCGCCCGGCCCACAGCAAGGACAACTGACATGAACTACTACATCCCGCAGTGGGAAGAGCGCACGTCGTACGGCTTCCGACGGATCGACCCGTACGGCAAGCTCTTCGAGGAGCGCATCATCTACCTCGGCACGCCGATCTCCGACGACGTGGCGAACGCCGTGATCGCGCAGCTCCTGTGCCTGCAGTCGATGAACCCCGACCAGGACATCAACATCTACATCAACTCGCCGGGTGGCTCGTTCACCGCGTTGACGGCGATCTACGACACGATGAAGTTCATCAAGCCCGACGTCCAGACCGTCTGCCTCGGTCAGGCCGCCTCGGCGGCGGCGATCCTGCTCGCCGCCGGCACGCCCGGCAAGCGGCTGGCGCTGCCGAACAGCCGGATCCTCATCCACCAGCCCTACACCGAGGGCACGTTCGGCCAGACCTCGGACATCGAGATCCAGGCCAACGAGATCCTGCGGATGCGCGACCTGCTCGAGAAGATGATCAGCGAGCACAGCGGCCGACCCCTCGAGCAGGTCAGCCGGGACATCGAGCGCGACAAGATCCTCACCGCGGAGGGCGCCGTGGAGTACGGCCTGATCGACGCGGTCCTCGAGTCGCTCAAGGGCACCCCCGCGATCGCGGGATGACGCGATGAGCGATCCGACGGTGTTCCCCGTGTCCGCCTGCCTTCGGGGGGTGGCAGGGGGTACCGTCGGATCGCTCGCAGGATCCTCGGCCTGCAGCCGCACCGCAGGACCCGACACACCCCAGTTGGACGTACGACAGCCCGGCACGCGACGCGCCGGCCGAATCGGAGGATGACCGCCCGTGGCACGTATTGGTGACGGAGGCGACCTGCTGAAGTGTTCCTTCTGCGGGAAGAGCCAGAAGCAGGTCAAGAAGCTGATCGCGGGCCCCGGCGTCTACATCTGCGACGAGTGCATCGACCTCTGCAACGAGATCATCGAGGAGGAGCTGAGCGAGGGCGCCGAGGTCTCCCTCGACGAGCTGCCCAAGCCGAAGGAGATCTTCGAGTTCCTCAACTCCTACGTCATCGGCCAGGAGCACGCCAAGAAGTCCCTGGCCGTGGCGGTCTACAACCACTACAAGCGGGTCCAGGCCGGTCTCCAGCCCGTGGCGGGCAAGCACAGCAAGGAGGAGTCGGTCGAGGTCGCCAAGTCGAACATCCTCGTGATCGGCCCCACCGGCTGCGGCAAGACCTACCTGGCCCAGACCCTGGCCCGGATGCTCAACGTGCCGTTCGCGATCGCCGACGCCACCGCCCTGACCGAGGCCGGGTACGTCGGTGAGGACGTGGAGAACATCCTCCTCAAGCTGATCCAGGCGGCCGACTACGACGTCAAGAAGGCCGAGACCGGCATCATCTACATCGACGAGATCGACAAGGTCGCCCGCAAGGCGGAGAACCCCTCGATCACCCGTGACGTCTCCGGTGAGGGTGTGCAGCAGGCGCTGCTGAAGATCATCGAGGGCACGACGGCCTCGGTCCCGCCGCAGGGTGGCCGCAAGCACCCGCACCAGGAGTTCATCCAGATCGACACCACGAACATCCTCTTCGTCGTCGGCGGTGCGTTCTCCGGGCTCGAGCACATCATCGAGCAGCGGGTCGGGAAGAAGACGCTGGGCTTCACCGCCGAGGTCCGCGGCGCGGCCGAGAAGGAGGCCGAGGACCTGCTGACGCTGGTGCGCCCGGAGGACCTGACCAAGTTCGGCCTGATCCCCGAGTTCATCGGTCGCCTGCCGCTGATCGCGAGCGTCAGCAAGCTCGACCAGGCGGCGCTCGTGCAGATCCTCACCGAGCCCCGCAACGCGCTGGTCAAGCAGTACCAGAAGCTGTTCGACCTCGACGGGGTCGAGCTCGAGTTCACCCAGGACGCCATCGAGGCGATCGCCGACAAGGCGCTCGAGCGTGGCACCGGTGCCCGCGGGCTGCGCGCGATCATCGAGGAGGTCCTCCTCCACGTGATGTACGACGTGCCCTCCCGCGGCGACATCGCCAAGGTCGTCGTCTCGGCCGAGGTCGTGCTGGACGGCGTCTCGCCGACGCTGATCCCGCGCGAGACCGAGGCGAAGAAGAAGAAGTCCGCCGAGCGGCCTCCGGCGGTCGGCCGGGTCGTGGACCCGGCCGCGCTCGACTGAACCCAGGAAAC
>NZ_JBFIKK010000119.1:0-9826 GCF_041600255.1 Nocardioides sp.
CTGACCTGCCAGTTGTGGTTGCTGACTGCAACCACAAGTGGCAGGTCAGCGGGCATTTCGGCAACCACAACTGGCAGGTCGGCGGCTTGATGCCCGGCCGGTCGGGTACGAGCACGGGCATGGACACGAACGAGAACGCTCACGAGATCCAGGACTCGAATGCCAACGCCAACGGGCCCGAGGGTGCAGCCGGCGACCTGGGGATCAGCAGCGAACGCATCGGCCAGACCGGTCCCGGCCAGATGTCGACCGACGGCGTACGGGACACCTCGCCCGTCGACCGGGACCTCGACGACGTACCGCCCGAGCAGGCGCCGGGCGGAGCCGAGGAGAACCCCGAGGGCCTCGACCCGAAGGCCGGCTACTCCTCCACCGACCCGCGCTCGCCCTGACCGCGGACTCACCCCTCGCCAGGAGAAGCCGAAGGCCCCGACCGTCTCCGGTCGGGGCCCTCGCTCACTGCTCGATCAGCCGTTGTACGACGGCTGCGACTGCGGGTTGAACACGTCCATGCGGACGGATCCCGCCCGCTTCAGCCGCTTGTCCACGACCCCGAGGACGTCGAAGCCCTGCTGGATGTCGTTGGAGTAGATGTAGCCGTTGTAGTAGTACGCCGACCACGAGCCGCCCAGGATCAGCTTCTCGTCGCTCAGCGGACCCCGGTCGAACCACGCGATCTCGGTCGGCTTGCTCGAGTTGGTGAAGTCGAAGACCGACACACCCCCCTGGTACCACGCCTGGACCATGATGTCCTTGCCCTCGACCGGGATCAGCGAGCCGTTGTGGGCCACGCAGTTCTCGGTGTTCGACTGGGTCCGGGAGATCTTGTAGTAGCTCTTGAACACGAGCTTGCCGTCCACGATGTCGTAGATCGCGTTGGCTCCCTTGTTCGGGCCCACGGCCGGGTTGCAGGTGGCTCCGCCACCGCCGCCGAGCTCGTCGGTGAAGACGACCTTGGTGCCGGCGTTGTTGAAGGTCGCGGAGTGCCAGAACGCGAAGTTCTCGAGGTCCCGCACCGACTCGGTCACCACCGGGTTCGCGCGGTCGGAGATGTCCAGCAGGACACCGTCACCCATGCAGGCGCCCGCGGCGATGTCCAGCTCCGGGTAGGCGGTGATGTCGTGGCAGCCGGTGGTCTCCCGGGAGGTGGTGCCGGCGGGGTTGCCTCCGTCGGCGAAGAGCACGCGCGTGCCGATGAGCGTCGCCGCGCTCGGCTCGTCGACCGGAACCTTCACGACGCTGATCTTGTCGTGTGGCGGCTGGCAGTCGGGGAAGTTCGCGTTCGGGCTGTACGACGACACGTAGACGAACAGGTTCTTGCCCGACTTCTCCGGCGCCAGCGTGTGCGTGTGCGAGCCACAGTCGGTCTCGACGGCGGCGACATACATCGGGTTGGCCCGGTCGGTGATGTCGAAGACCCGGATGCCCTCCCATGAGCTCTTCACGCTCGCCGACTGGCCTGTGCTCCTGCAGGAGTCGTCGTTGCGGCTGGAGTCGACGCTCAGGATCAGCAGGTTGTCGTAGACCGACACGTCGTTCTGGGCACCCGGGCAGGACACCTGGGTGACGACCTCCGGTGCGGTCGGGACGGACAGGTCGTACACCGTGAAGCCGTTGTAGTTGCCGGCGTAGGCGTAGTTGCCCGCGAAGGCGAGGTCGGAGTTGTAGGCGCCCTCCTGGGCGAACTCGCCCTGCTTCGGGGTGTTGTGCAGCAGGGTCATGTTCGGGCTGCTGGCGGTTTCACCCGGGGCAAGGGTGGCAGCAGCAGGGGGCATCTTGGCGAGGTCGGCGCCCGGCAGGCACGCCATCGAGAAGTTGTCTCCGGCCTGTTTGAGCTGCTGGCGCTGGGACTTGGTGCACTTCGGGCCCGCCGCGGGTGCCGCGGCGGACTTCTGCTCGTGACCATCGTCGGCCAGGACGGGGCCGGAGGAGAAGCCGGCAAGCCCCAGCGCCAGTCCCAACGCGGTGGCGGTGACGGCTGTCCTGCGCCTGGGCAGGCGGGCGCGTTTCCATGAAGGTTGCATTTTTTCCCGAGACCTTTCGTCGCACGCTGCGGGGTTTCCGCGCGTGTCCAGAAGTGTCGTATCGTGCAATCGCTGGTTGTGTAAAGGCCCCCTCGCCGATGCGATCCATTCAATTCTCGGGAAGTGGATGACGTGCCCCTCGTATTTCCTGCTGCGCCCAGACGGCATCACCGGTCGGCGCTGCTGTTCGCCTTCGCTGTGGTGCTGACGCTTACGCTCACCGGTTGCAGTTCCGGTCCGGGGCCGGAGCCGGAGGCCGCCGACGCGTCGGGCCCGCGCGTGATCCAGCCCGGCAAGCCCGGCGAGGCCGCCGCGGAGGTGGCTCCGGACGAGGCCTCCGTCCCCGACTCCGAGTGGAACCACACCGACGTGGCCTTCATGCAGATGATGATTCCGCACCACGCCCAGGCCATCGACATGGCCGAGCTGGTCCCGGAGCGTGCCGGCAGTGACGTCGTACGGCGCCTGGCCGAGCGGATCAAGGCCGCCCAGGGGCCCGAAATCCTCACCATGGCGGCCTGGTTGGCCGACCGCGGCCTGGAGGTCCCGAAGGTGGGCGACGACATGTCGGACTTCGACCACGGCAAGCACGGGCATCACTCGATGACCGGCATGCTCAGCGAGGCTCAGCTGGAGCGGCTCGCGTCGGCGCGGGGCACGGAGTTCGACCGGCTGTTCCTCACGGGCATGATCCAGCACCACCGAGGCGCGATCTCGATGGCGAACGACGCCAGTCCCGAGGTGGGCGACGTTCTGGTCAGCGAGTTGGTGGCGGACGTGAACGCGTCCCAGAGCGCCGAGATCAACCGGATGCGGGACCTGCTCGCCGCACTCTGAACGGGCACTCACCCGCTGACCTGCCAGTTCTGGTTGGAGCTTGGCCAACCAGAAGTGGCAGCTCAGTGGGTTCGGAGCAACCAGAACTGGCAGCTCAGCGCCCCCAGGGCAACCACAACTGGCAGGTCAGCGGCAGGCGGGGCGTCCGGCAGCGGAGCGGGTACGCCGACGGCCGGCATCCCCAGCGTCACGCCCGTGCCTGATCCAGCCGACTGGGCCAGCCGGCCCTCCCAGGCATCCCCCGACCGGGTACGACGCGCGGCCAGCACCGGTCCGTCGGCCACCAGGTGGTGCGGGGCGGCGTAGGTGATCTCGACCTCGACCACGTCACCCGGACGCACCGCGTCCAGCTCGACGCCGGAGAAGTCGGCCTCGAAGTGCACGAGCCGGTTGTCCGGGCCACGACCCGACAGCCGCAGCGTCGCCTCGTCCTTGCGGCCCTCGCCCTCGGAGACCATCAGCTCGACCCGGCGGCCGACCTGCTTCTTGGCCTCGGTCCACGCGACGTCGTTCACCACGTCGACCAGGCGCTGGTAGCGGTCCTTGACCACCTCGGGCGAGATCTGGTCCTCGAGCGTCGCTGCCGGCGTGCCGGGGCGCTTGGAGTACTGGAAGGTGAACGCGTTCGCGAAGCGCGCCTGACGCACCACGTCGAGCGTTGCCTGGAAGTCCTCCTCGGTCTCGCCGGGGAAGCCCACGATGATGTCGGTGGTGATCGCGGCCTCGGGCATGGCCGCCCGGACCCGCTCGATGATGCCGAGGAACTTCGACTGCCGGTAGGAGCGGCGCATGTCCTTGAGCACCTTGTCGGAGCCGGACTGCAGCGGCATGTGCAGCGAGGGCATCACGTTCGGCGTCTCGGCCATCGCCTCGATCACGTCGTCGGTGAACTCCGCCGGGTGCGGCGAGGTGAAGCGCACCCGCTCGAGCCCCTCGATGTCGCCGCACGCACGCAGCAGCTTGGAGAACGCCTGCCGGTCGCCGAACTCCACGCCGTAGGCGTTGACGTTCTGACCGAGCAGGGTGACCTCGCTGACGCCGTCGGCGACGAGCGCCTCGATCTCGGCGAGGATCTCGCCGGGTCGACGGTCCTTCTCCTTGCCGCGCAGCGCCGGCACGATGCAGAACGTGCAGGTGTTGTTGCAGCCGACCGAGATCGACACCCACGCGGCGTACGCCGACTGCCGCTTGGTCGGCAGCGTCGAGGGGAACACCTCGAGCGACTCCAGGATCTCGACCTGAGCCTCCTCGCCCACCCGGGCCCGCTCCAGCAGCACCGGCAGCGAGCCGATGTTGTGGGTGCCGAAGACGACGTCGACGTACGGCGCCTTGTCGGTGATCGTGGAGCGGTCCTTCTGGGCCAGGCAGCCACCGACGGCGATCTGCATGCCCGGGTTCGCGGCCTTGATCGGCGCCAGGTGGGACAGGTTGCCGTAGAGCTTGTTGTCGGCGTTCTCGCGCACCGCGCAGGTGTTGAAGACGACGACGTCGGGGTGCTCGATGCGCTGGGCGCGCTCGACCTCGGAGGTGAACGGCACGTAGCCCGCGTCCTCCAGCAGCCCGGTCAGGCGCTCGGAGTCGTGGACGTTCATCTGGCACCCGTAGGTCCGGACCTCGTAGGTGCGGACGACGGACTCGGTGGCTTCAGGTGTGGCAGTCATGACCGCCCAACTGTACGGCGATCGACGCTGCGGGGACTCATCAGCGAGCAGCACGCGGACGCCACCCGTCCGATGATCAGCGCACCGGGTCGGGCTCCAGGGTCCGACTCCACAGCGTGGCGCCGGACAGGTCCCGAAGCGAGACGGTCAGCGAACCGTCGGCCGAGATCGCTCCGTGCCCGAAGAACTGGTTGCCGACGCGAGGCGACTCGTTGGGCCGCTCGGCGGACTTGCTGAAGACCACCTCGGGGCCGAAGGTGCCGTCCAGCGCATTCGGGCCGAAGGTGCCGGCCGCGATCGGTCCGGCCACGAACTCCCAGAACGGGTCGAAGTCGGTGAACGCCGCTCGCGCCGGGTCGTAGTGGTGAGCGGCCGTGTAGTGCACGTCGGCCGTCAGCCACACCACGTTCTTGACCCCGTGCCGCTTGAAGGCCGACAGCACGGCCGCGAGCTCGAGCTCCTTGCCGAGCGGCTGGCCCGGGTCCCGGTTGGCCAGGCTCTCCTGGTCCACCGGGCCGTCCGGCACGACCAGGCCCAGCGGCATGTCCGCGGAGATCACCTTCCACGTCGCCGTGGAGGCCCGGACCTCGCGGACCAGCCAGTCGACCTGCTCCTGGCCCAGCAGTCGGGTCATCTCGGTCTCGGTGCCGGCGGTGTTCGGGTCCTTGTGCGTGCGCATGTCGAGGCAGAAGACGTCGAGGTGGGCGCCACGGGGGACCTTCCGGTAGATCCGCGCGGGCACGAAGCCCGAGTCGTGCTGGCGACGGCGGGGCTCCCGGATCGGGATGTTCTCCTGCCACGCCCGCCGGGCGCGTGCGGCGAGCACGTCGACGCGCCGCTCGGTGTAGCGCTCGTCCTCGAGGATCTCGCCCGGGTACCAGTTGTTGGTCGTCTCGTGGTCGTCCCACTGCGCGATCACCGGCACATCGGCGTACATGGCCCGGACGTTCTCGTCCATCGTGGTGTAGCGGTGCCGACCACGGAACTCGCGCAGGGTCTCGGCGACCTTGCTGACCTCCTCGGTGACCAGGTTGCGCCAGATCTGCCCGTCCGGCTCGACGACCTCGGCCTGGATCGGGTTGTCGGCGTAGACGGTGTCGCCGGCATGGATGAAGAAGTCGGGTCGGGTCTCGTGCATCGCGCGGTAGCCGAGCAGACCGCCCAGGTCCGGGTTGATCCCCCAGCCCTGCCCGCACGTGTCACCGGACCACACGAAACTCGAGGACCGGGGGTGGAGGGCCGGCGTGGAGAACCGCAGCCGCGCCCGCTCCCCCCGGTGCCCCTCCTCGTCCTCGAACCAGACGTCGATCTCGTGGTCCCGTCCGGGGCGCAGTCCGCGCAGGTCCAGCTTGGCGGTGAAGTCGGTGCCCCTGGTGGCCAGCCGACCGCGACGCCGCTGGGCACGGCGTCCGCCGGGCACACGGGCGACCAGCCGCCCCCGCCCGCTGGAGCGGGCCCACAGCACGGCGGAGTCGGGGGTGACGTCCCCGCTCTGGACGCCGCTGGGCAGCGTCAGCCGGCCACGCCGGACCAGGGCGGGGCTGGCTCCGGCCCGCGTCGCCAAGCCGCTGGCAGCCAGCGCGGCGCTCGAGGCGGTCGAGGCGGTGGTGGTGAGGAAGGTACGACGTCCGAGGTCGGTCATGGCGCGAGCGTGACCCCCGCAGTCGACCGGGTGGTGACCAACCGGTGAACAACGGCTGGTCAGCGGACGATCAACGGCCGCGGTCGACGTCGAGCCCGTCCAGGGCACCAGAGCGCACCAGCCGAGTCCAGATCCGTTGCCGTCGTTCGATCCCGATCGACGCGGTGTAGTGCCCGTTGTCGCGCCAGACCACGGTGCCGTCCAGGATCGGGCGGCACCGCGGGGCGTCGGGGCAGAAGACCGACCCCAGGTCGACCGTGCTGACGGCCGGTGACTCCGCGGCCGCGACGGCGTAGTAGGCGTCGCTGGCCTTCGTGCGCAGCGGTACGTCGACCAGACACTGCGACTCGTAGCGCGAGCTGGCCAGGCAGTCGAGGATGCTGTCGTAGCCGCTGACCTCGAGGCTGTTGTGCACGATCAGCGACCGCGCCCCCAGCTCCTCGAAGGTCGCCAGCGTCTCCCGGGTCGTGGCCAGCAGCAGCTCGGCGAGGGTCTCGTCGGAGCCGCCGATCCGCTTCATCGTGTCGCCGTGGATCCGCTCGTTGTCGTAGCTGTTCGAGACCAGGATCAGCAGGTCGGGCTCGAGCTCGGGCAGGTGCTCGGCGTACCACTCACCGCGCTCGGCGCGGCACGACGCCTGCTCCGCCGGCGGCCGGCTGCCGTTGGCCAGCCCGGCCTGCCATGGGCAGCCCTCCTGGATCTGCACGGACAGCTCCAGGCCGTGCTCCTCGGCCAGCTTCCGGAAGGCCGGCTCCAGCATCCGTGCGTGACTGTCGCCGATCAGCACGACCGAGGCACCTTCGCCCTCGACGACGACGCAGTCCTCAGCCGACGTGCAGGAGTGGGTGGAGCCGAAGTCCTGGGCGACCTCGGCCCAGTCGATGTCGTCGGGGATCGGGCGCTTCTCGCCGGCCGAGACGGCGCCGACGCTCGAGGCGGTCAGGGCCGGCGACCGGGTCGACTGCAGCATCGGCGGCATCAGCAGCAGCGCCACCAACGCACTCGCACCCACCCCGACCACCGCGACGCGCCAGCCGAACGGCCGCAGCTGGGGCGCGCGCCGGATCGGCAGCTCGAGCACCTGGAAGGAGAGCGCGGCCAGTCCGGTGCTCAGGGCGCCGGCTATCACCGCGAGCAGCAGCGGACGGACGTCGATGAACTCGCGGACCCCGAGCAGGACCGGCCAGTGCCACAGGTAGGTGCCGTAGGAGATCTTGCCCAGGTAGACCGGGATCGGACGGGCCAGGAGCCGGACCAGGAGCTGGGGCCGCTCCACGGCGGTGCTGGCCCCGGCCACCAGCAGGACAGCCGCCACGGTGACCGTGATCCCGCGCCAGCCCGGCGTCCAGCCGAGCAGCCCGGAGGCCAGCACGAGCAGCATCGCCAACCCCACCGGGACGCTCCAGCGCGGCACCTCCCGGGAGCCGGCGGCCCGCAGGGCGACCGCGGCCAGGGCACCGGCCAGCAGTTGGTAGAGCCGGGCGTCAGTGCCGTAGTACGCGTGGTTCGGGTCGGCGGACATCCAGTAGAGCTGGGCGGCCAGGGAGAGCGCCAGCAGCACCGCCAACCCGGCCGGGAGCACCCAGCGGCGGGTGCGCGACCAGCGGACCAGCAGCAGGAGCAGCACCGGGTAGACGAAGTAGAACTGCTCCTCGATGGCCAGCGACCAGAAGTGCAGGTAGGGGCTGTGCTCCACGTCGGCTGCGAAGTAGTCGTTCTGCTGGGCCAGGAAGCGCCAGTTCGCCACGTAGAGCAGGGCGCTCTGCGCATCGCCGACGTAGGCCAGGCGACGCACCACACTGGTGACCAGGGTGAAGAAGCCCGCCGTCGCGACCACGACGACCACCGCTGCCGGCAGCAGCCGCTTGACCCGCCGCGAGTAGAACTGACCCAGCCGCAGCGTGCCGGTCGCGTCCATCTCGGCCAGGATCACGTGGGAGACCAGGAAGCCGGAGAGCACGAAGAAGAGGTCGACCCCGATGAAGCCGCCCGCGACCGTGGCCATCCCGGCGTGGAAGAGCAGCACGAGGTAGACGGCGATGGCACGGAGCCCGTCGAGCGCGGGGCGGTATCCGTACATCACGCGCGCACCCTACCGGGGCGCTCCGACACCCCTGGCATGCTCGACCGAGCGCCAGGGGCCGCGTGTGACAGGACGCATAACCAGGCAGCGCTGCGGCTCGTTGACCCCGCGTGTGTGACGACCATCGACCCGCCCCCGGGCACCTGGGGCTCGACCGACGATCGCTGCTGCTGAGCGGCGCCGGCGTCACGACGTACGCCGCCGCGGCGACGTTCGAGCCCGCCTCGGCCGGGCCCGGCCGGATCAAGAAGTCCCGCACGCACACGTTCACCGGTCACTTCGACGGGGTGAACACCCCCGACTGGCACTACCTGCCGGTGAAACTCCCCCGCGGCGTCCGCGAGATCGAGGTCTCCTACGCCCACGAGTCACGCAACACCGGCGCCGGGTTCAGCCTGAACGTGATCGACATCGGCATCTTCGACCCCTCCGGCCACGAGCTCGGGGACGCGGCCGGGTTCCGGGGCTGGTCGGGTGGGGCGCGTCAGGAGTTCCGGATCAGCCGCACCCGCGCCACCCCGGGCTACCTGCCCGGCCCGATGACGCCGGGCACCTGGCACGTCATCCTCGGGCCGGTCGCGATCGTGCCGCCGGGCGTCGACTGGTCGGTCACCGTCACCCTGCACTTCGGCCGTCCTGGCCGTCGGTTCGTGCCGAAGCCCGCGCCTCGCTCGGTGAAGGGCACCGGCCCCGGCTGGTACCGCGGCGACCTGCACCTGCACACCGTGCACTCCGACGGCAAGCACACCCCACGCCAGCTGATCAGGCTCGCCCGTGAGGCGGGCCTCGACTTCATCGCCTCGACCGAGCACAACACCAGCTCGGCGAACTCGGTGTGGGGCCGGCACACGCCGCGTGACTTCCTGGTGATCGGCGGTGAGGAGATCACCACGCGCGCGGGTCATTGGCTGGCCGTGGGCATTCCGGCCGGCGCCTGGATCGACTGGCGCTACCGCCCCGCCGACGACGAGCTGCCCCGCTTCACCGACCAGGTCCGCGCCCTGGGCGGGCTCGCGGTCGCCGCCCACCCCTGGGTGCCGATCCCGAGCACCAAGTGGGACTTCGGCTACGACTACGCCGCGATGGACGCGATCGAGATCTGGAACGGTCCGTGGACCCTGGACGACCAGTTCGGCGTCGAGCACTGGCACGCGATGCTGGTGGCCGGTCGGTTCGTACCGGTGCTGGGCAACTCCGACTCCCACCACGAGGGGCAGACGGTGGGTCGCGCCCAGACCGTCGTACGGGCCTCCTCGCTGGCGACCCGGGCGATCGTGCGAGCACTGAAGCAGGGTCACTCCTGGATCGCGGAGTCCGCGGCCGTCGACCTGACCTTCACCGCCACCCTCGGCGACGCGTCCGCCTCCTGCGGGGACCGGCTCGCCGCGGCGGACGGCGACATGGTCGCCGTACGCCTCGTGGTCACCGGCGCACCCGGCTGCCTGGCCCAGATCCGCGGGCCGCTGGGGCCGCTCGCGGGTTCGCCGACCGCCGCCGACGGCTCCGCCACCGTGACCGCCCAGGTGCCGGCGGGGGTGGCGCCGTTCGTCCGGGCCGAGGTACGACGCCCCAGCCCCGA
>NZ_JBFIKK010000120.1:0-9779 GCF_041600255.1 Nocardioides sp.
CCACCCGACGACCGGGGGCTACCCCGTGGTGGCCGTGGTCCGCGAGGAAGACCTGTGGCAGTGCGCGCAGCGGCGACCCGGTGAGCGGGTCCGGTTCCGCCTCGACCCCGAAGCGCTGTGCGCAGGGTGAGCCCGGTGCCTCCTCGAGCTCGCCTGCGGGTGCGGATCGTGACCGTGGTGCTGACCGCCGTGGCCCTGGTGCCGGGGGTGGTCTCCTGCACCGGTCCGCCACAGCCGGACTCGTCTGCGCCGGACCCCTCGGCAGGAGCCCGCGCCGAGGAGCTGCGGTTGCTGCAGCCGCGGGCCGTGCACCGGGCCGTGCCGCTGACGGACGGCTCGGTGCTGGTGCTGGGCGGGTGCACGACCCCTGGGTGCGGCGGCTTCGAGGCGGGCCGTCGGACCGAGCTCTTCCGGCCCGGGCGAGGGTTCGTGGCCGGTCCGGCGATGGCGCTGGGTCGGGCCGGCGGCACGGCCACCCGGTTGCTCGACGGCCGGGTGCTGGTCACCGGAGGTCATCTCGGCGAGGGAGCGGGGCCGACCGGCTCGGTCGAGATCTTCGATCCCGCAGCCGGGCGGTTCACCGTCAGCGGTGATCTCGAGGTGGCCCGGGCGGACCACAGCGCCTCGTTGCTCGCCGACGGGCGGGTGCTGCTCGCCGGCGGCTTCGACGCCACCGGCGCGGCACTGGCGAGCACCGAGGTCTTCGATCCGACGACCGGCACGCTCCGGGCCGGGCCGGCGCTGAGCAGCCCGCGAGCGGCCCATGTCGGCGTGGTCCTGGGTGACACGGTGCTGCTGGTCGGGGGCACCCGGGGCAGTAGGGCACTGGACTCGACCGAGGTCCTGCGTGGTGGGGCCTGGGGTCCCGGACCGGAGTTGGGCACGCCTCGGGTGAAGATGGGCGTCGCGGCGCTCGACGACGTGCGCGCCCTGGTCGTCGGCGGCGCCAGGACCACCGAGGGGCGTCGCCGGCTGGCGACCACCGAGATCGTGGACCTGACCGAGCCACGGGCGCTCGCCGGGCCGAGCATGTCCGCGGGCGAGTTCAAGCTGGACGGTGCCATGACGTCCCTCGCGGACGGCAGGGTCGTGATCGCGAGCGGCTCCGCGCTGGAGGTCTTCGATCCCGACGACACGACCATGACCCGCACCGATGTCGACCTGCCCGGCGGTCGGTCGTTCCGCACGGTGACCGCCCTGACGGACGGCTCCGTGCTGGTGGCTGGCGGGTACGACGAGCAGATCCGGCCCAGCGATGCCGCCCGGGTGGTCAGGATCCCGGCCCGGGCTCCTCGATCGACGGCTCCTGGATCGACGGCTCCTCGATCGTCGGCTCCTCGCGCTGCCACACGCTGAGGGCGGGGTCGTCGACGGGGTAGGAGCGCACCGGACCGGCCGGGGTCTCGGCCGTCTCGAACCGGACCGTGACCACGCCGCGCCCCGAGCCCCAGACCCAGCCACGGCCCAGCTCGGCGTGCACGACGTCCATGCCGGGCGACCAGGCGCCTCGCCGTACCGAGGGGGGCTCGACGACCTCGGGCAGGTCCTCGGCCTCGTCGGCGGTCTCGCCGAAGAGGTCCTCCTGGATCCAGTCGGCCAGCCCGGAGACCCCGACCCCGAGGAGGCGGACACCGCCGGAGGTGTCGAGATCGGTCAGCAGGGTGCGGGCGAGCCGGGCGATCGTGGCGGTGCTGTCGGTGGGCGAGGCCAGCGTGTTCGACCGACTGAGCGTGGTGAAGTCGTGCAGGCGCACCTTGATCGTCACGGTGCGACCCGACAGACCGTGCTTGCGCAGCCGGGCAGCCACCTCGCCGGCCTGGCGGGTCAGCAGGGCCTCCATCAGCTTCCGGTCGGTCAGGTCGGTGTCGTAGGTGCCCTCGACGGAGACCGACTTGGCCTCACGCTCCGAGACGACGACCCGGTCGTCCTCGGCGCGGGCGAGGTGGAACAGGCCGGTGCCGTGGGCCTTGCCGACCAGCCCGACGAGCTCGTCGAGGCTGACCAGCTCGAGGTCGGACACCGTGTGGATGCCCGCCCGGCGCAGGCGTTCCGCCGTGGCGGGACCGACCCCGGGGATGACCGTGACGTTCATCGGCCGCAGCAGCTCCACCTCGGTGCCGGGCGCCACCACCACCAGGCCGTCGGGCTTGTCGAGGTCGCTGGCGACCTTGGCGATGAACTTGGAGGTGCCCAGGCCCACCGAGGCCGTCAGCCCACCGGTGGCCTCGTGCACCCGGGCGCGCAACTCCTGGGCGAAGGCCGTCACGGTGGGCAGCTCAAGATCGGGGAGGTTCGCCTGCTGGAGGTCGACGAAGGCCTCGTCGAGGGAGAGCGGCTCGACCAGCGGCGAGGCGGTGCGCAGCAGCTGCATGACCGCCCGGCTGGCCTCCCGGTAGGCGTCGAAGCGGCCGCCCAGGAACGCGGCGTGCGGGCACCGGGCCCGCGCCTCGCGGGTGGACATCGCCGAGCGCACGCCGTACCGCCGGGCCTCGTACGAGGCTGCCGCGACCACTCCTCGCCCGCCCACGCCGCCGACCACCACCGGCTTGCCGCGCAGCGAGGGCTTGTCGCGCTGCTCGACCGAGGCGAAGAACGCGTCGAGGTCGAGGTGCAGCACGGAGGCCGTCGTGCGCATTCAGCGAGCCTGGGGGGAGGCGGCTGCGTACGGAGTCGGCATGGCCGCAAACTACCGTTCCGGCCGGCCGGCGAGGTCGGCGCCGGCCAGTGTTCCTGCACAGGCAGGCTCTGCGCGCGGCCTCTCGACAGGTCGCGACCCGCTGCCCGGTGGCGGGGGGTGATCGCGGTGAGTCTGCTTCCCATGACCCACACCTCATCCACTCCTCCCGACCGTCCTGCCTCCTCCGACGCCGAGCCTCTCGTCGCCCGGAGTCCCGAGGACGTGATCGCCGCCGTCCCTCTGGTTTTGGGCTTCACACCCGAGCAGTCCGTGGTGATGTTGACCTTCGGCGCCGAGCACACCTTCCACGCCCGCGTCGACCTGGCCGAGGACGATGCGGACGTCCCCGACCTGGTCGCTGCCCTGCTCGGGCCGGCTCTCGTGCACGGCGTGCGACGGGTCGTCTTCGTCTTCTTCGCCGGCGACCACGATCTCGCCCGAGAGGTGTTCGCCTCCCTGGAGGACGCCTTCGAGTTCGACGGGATCGAGATCGTCGACGCCTTCCGTGCCGACGGTCGGCACTGGTTCCCGCTGGCCCATGAGCTCACCGGGCAACGCCCCCTGGGGCGTCCCTACGACCTGGCGTCCCATCGGTTCACCGCCGCTTCGGTCCTGCAGGGGCAGGTGACGCAGCAGACGCGCGGCGAGCTGGCTGCCGGTCTGGATCCCCAGCCAACGCAGGTCCGGGCGACCAGCCGAGCCCTGGCCGACCTGGCGCCCGCGCAGCCCAGTCGGGTCGAGGCGGCCTGGGCCGCCGAGCTGGTGGAGGAGCACGTCGCCACCGGCACTCCGCTCGACGTCGGGCAGGCTGCCCGGCTGTTGCGGGCGCTGCGCCAGCTCCCGGTCCGCGACGAGGTCTGGTCCGGCACGAGCCGGGTCACCGCGCGCGACCACGTCCGGTTCTGGACTGACCTGGTCCGTCGGGCGCCCGAGGAGTTCGTGGCCACCCCCGCGGCCCTGCTCGGCTTCACGGCGTGGCTGGCCGGCCAGGGGGCCCTCGCCTGGTGCGCGGTGGACCGCTGCCGGGCGGTCGCTCCCGAGCACGGACTGGCCCGCCTGGTGGCCGACGCGCTCGTGCACGCCGCACCGCCGGCCCTCTGGGAAGGCCCCTTCCGGACAGGTGAACCCGCCTGAGGGCTCCTCCGACTGGCCCGGGTGACCTAGGGTGCGGTCATGGGAGCAGAGGTCGAGGCACAGGAGTTCTCACGGGCCGACAGGACGCGTCACCGGGAGAAGGTGCGTCGCAACCTCGACGTGTTCGCCCGGATGTTGCGCGAGGCGCGCTTCGACACCGACGACCCGATGACCGGCCTCGAGGTCGAGATCAACCTCGTGGACGAGTTCGGCGATCCCGCCCTGAAGAACGCCGAGGCGCTCGCCGCCATCGCCCATCCCGACTTCCAGACCGAGCTCGGGCAGTTCAACATCGAGATCAACGTCCCTCCCGCGAAGCTGCGGGAGGGCGGGCTGACCACGTTCGAGGAGACGCTGCGGCGCGGTCTCAACCACGCGGAGCAGAAGTCGTCCGAGGTCGGCGCGCACCTGGTGATGATCGGGATCCTGCCCACCCTGGCCGAGGGACACATGGGCTTGGCGTCGCTGAGTGCGAATCCCCGCTATCGGCTGCTGAGTGAGCAGATCCTCAACGCCCGGGGTGAGGACATCCGGATCTCCATCTCCGGCCCCGAGCGGCTCGAGGCCACCGCGGACTCGATCGTGCCCGAGGCCGCCTGCACCAGCACGCAGTTCCACGTCCAGACCTCGCCGGACCAGTTCGCGGCGTACTGGAACGCCTCGCAGGTGATCGCCGGTCCCCAGCTCGCGGTCGGTGCCAACTCGCCGTACCTGCTGGGCAAGCAGCTGTGGCGCGAGACCCGCATCCCGCTCTTCGAGCAGGCCACCGACACTCGCAGCGAAGAGCTCAAGGCGCAGGGCGTGCGGCCCCGGGTGTGGTTCGGCGAGCGGTGGATCACCTCGGTCTTCGACCTCTTCGAGGAGAACGTCCGCTACTTCCCGGCGCTGCTGCCGGTGACCGAGGAGGAGGACCCGCTCGAGGTGCTCGAGGCCGGCGGCACGCCCCAACTCGTGGAGCTCCGCCTGCACAACGGCACCATCTACCGCTGGAACCGCCCGGTCTACGACATCGCCGACGGCGTCCCCCACCTGCGGGTGGAGAACCGCCTGCTGGCGGCCGGTCCGACCGTCGTCGACACCGTGGCCAACGCCGCCTTCTACTTCGGTCTCGTGCGCGCGGTGGCCGAGAGCGAGCGGCCGTTGTGGTCCCAGATGTCGTTCAGTGCCGCCGAGGAGAACTTCCACGTCGCCGCCCAGCAGGGGGTCGAGGCGCAGATCTACTGGCCCGGCGTCGGCCAGGTGCGCGCCACCGAGCTCATCCTGCGGCGGCTGCTGCCGATGGCCCACGAGGGCCTCGACGCGTGGGGCGTGGAGCCCGAGGTGCGCGACCGGCTGCTGGGCATCATCGAGCAGCGCTGCCTGACCGGGGTCACCGGCGCGGAGTGGTTCGTGCGCCGGATGGCGCAGCGCTCCGACCAGGACAGGTACGACGCCCTGCGCGCGACGCTGCTGGAGTACGCCCAAGGCATGCACACCAACGAGCCGGTCCACACCTGGGAGTGATCCGGCTCAGCGTGACCTGAGTCGGACCCAGGTGCGTCGCGCTCCCGACCGGGGGTCGCGCCAGCCGTGTCGGGTGACCACCACCATCCGCACGGGCGCTCCAGCCTCTGCGCACGCGGCGATCGTGGCCGCCAGCCAGCGGGCGTCGATGTCCTCGGGGTCCAGGGATCCCGATCGGGTGAGCCACACCAGCGGCCCGGGGGAGTGGCGCTCGGCTCGCCGGAGCAGGGCGGCCAGCACGTCGGTGGCCAGGGAGTGGTCGATCTCCTCGCCGGCCGGGAAGAGCTCCTGGTCGCCGCCGGGGGTGCCGACGTGGAGCAGGGGCGTGAACACCCGACGTCGCTCCGCGGAGGCCAGCTCGAGCACGGCGCGACGCAGGGTCGCCTGTTCGACAGGGGTGAGTGGTGTGTCGGATCCGTGCACGTGACCTCCGCCGCCACCCTGCCCGAGGGCGCTCGCACGACGCCGACGCTCTCCACAGGCTCCCGCCGGAGGCGTCGATTGGGTACGGTGCCGGTGGACCAGCCGGTCAGGACGTACGAGGACAGGAGACCCGATGGGGACCGTCGTAGTGGGGTACGTGCCCAAGGCCGAGGGACACGCAGCCCTCGTCAAGGGCATCGAGGAAGCGAAGCTGCGCGGCGTCAAGCTCGTCGTGGTCAACTCGCACCGGGGAGGCTCCGAGTTCGACGAGAGGGCTGCCGGGGTGGCCGAGCAGGAGATGAGCAAGGTCAAGGGGCTGCTCGACGGGTCCGGCGTCAACTACGACCTCCGTCAGCTGGTGCGCGGCTTCGAACCCGCCGAGGACCTGGCCAGCATCGCTCAGGAGAGCGATGCGGAGCTCATCGTGATCGGTCTGCGTCGACGTTCACCGGTGGGCAAGTTGATCCTGGGCAGCAATGCCCAGCGGATCCTCCTCGACGCCCACTGCCCGGTGCTGGCGGTCAAGGCCGACTGAGCTCGCCCGCGGGCGAGCAGGCGTCACGCTCAGCCGCGTCGGCGGGTGGCCTGGTAGCCGCGGATCAGGTGGTCGCCGATGGCCTGGAGCTCGGCTCGGAGTTCCTCGTCGGTGACCGAGATCTGCGCCATCACCGGACCGGTCAGGGCCTGGCTGATCGCAGCGCCCCAGATCCGCGCGGTGGAGTCGTCGACGCTCGAGACGAGCAGCGTGGTGATCCGTTCGGTCAGCGCCTGACCGGGCTCGAGCACCACCGGATGGGTCAGCGCTGCGACGTCGCGGCTGAGCCAGGAGGCCACCCGACGCTGGCGGATCAGGTAGTCGATGTACGTCGAGAGGGCCTGCTTGCGCCGGGCGCCCTCCCGTCGTACGGCCTCCGCCTCGGCCAGCACACGGGTCAGGTCGGCGAACGCCGGAGCGATCACCGCCTCCAGCAGCTCCTCCTTGGAGGGGAAGTGGTAGGTGACCGCGGCCTTGCTGACCCCGAGACGGTCGCCGATCATCTGCAGCGAGGTGCCGTTGTAGCCATGCTCGACGAACAGGTCGAGGGCGGCTTCGACGAACCGCTGGCTCGGCGCGACGACACCGTCGGTCGCGGTGGTGACGTGGGGGGCGGTCATCTGTCAACTCTAACCCGGGCGAGGCGTTGCGAGCATCATCCACGCTTGCCGACCGGTAAGGCTCGCCCTTGCCGACCGGTCAGGCGCCAACTTGACGATCGGTCAGTCGTCTTGGCAGAGTGGTCACTTGCCGAGCGGTCAGTCGATCCTCGGGACGAGTGCTCTGGAGACGACTGAGATGGCCACCTTCCTGTTCCGCGTCGGACGATTCGCCTTCGATCGGAGGGGCGTGGTGCTGGCGGCCTGGCTGTTGACCCTGGTCACGGTGGGCGCTCTGGCGGGCGCGTTCGCGAAGAGCGCGGACGCGCAGCTCAGCATCCCGGGCGTGGAGTCGGTCGAGGCCACCGAGTTGCTCCAGGAGCGGTTCGGTCAGGGGGCCGCCGGGGGAGCGACGGCCCGGATCGTCTTTGCCGCTCCCGAGGGTGAGTCGCTGGGCGACGACTCCTTCCGGTCGGCCGTGGCCGAGACCCTGGCGGACGCCGCGGGTGCCGAGCAGGTCGCCGCCGTGTCGGACCCGTTCGCGACCGGCGCGGTCTCGGCCGACGGACGGATCGCCTTCGCCACCGTCTCCTACGTCGTCCAGGTCGACTCGATCACGGACACCGCGCGCGAGCAGTTGCTGGCCGTCGGCGCCGACGCGCGCGCTGCCGGCCTCACCGTCGAGATCGGCGGCGAGGCGACCCTCGCCGAGGCCGCGCAGTCGGCCACCGAGGCGCTCGGCGTCCTGGTCGCCCTGCTCGTGCTCGCCGTCGCGTTCGGCTCCCTCCTCGCGGCCGGGCTGCCCCTGCTGACCGCGCTGATCGGCGTCGGGGTCGGGATGGCCGCCACCCTGGCCGTCTCCTCGATCGTCGAGCTGACCAGCACGGCGCCGACCCTCGGCCTGATGGTCGGCCTCGCGGTGGGCATCGACTACGCCCTGTTCATCTCGATCCGGCACAAGCAGAACCTCGCCGACGGCATGGAGCCGCGCCAGTCCGTGGCCATGGCCGTCGGCACGGCCGGCAGCGCGGTGGTCTTCGCCGGCGCGACCGTGATGATCGCGCTCGCCGGGCTCGCGGTCGTCGGCATCTCCTTCCTGACCACCATGGGCCTGGTCGCCGCCGGCATGGTGGCGGTCGCCGTACTCGTCGCCCTGACGCTGGTGCCCGCCCTCCTGGGGTTCGCCGGCGCGCGCTTCGACCGGTGGCCCGTGCCGGGGCTGCGTCGTCGCCAGGCGCGACTGGCCACCCGGCCCTCGGCCGGTGCCCGCTGGGCGAGCCTGGTCACCCGACGCCCCGTCGCCTTCCTGGTGGCGGCGCTGATCGGCACCGGTGCTCTCGCCGTACCCGCCCTGGACCTGACGCTCGGCCTTCCCGACGAGGGCAACCTGAGCGCCGAGGCGACCCAGCGCCAGGCCTACGACCTGCTCGCCGACGGGTTCGGCCCGGGCTTCAACGGACCGCTCACCGTGGTGGTGGACGCCGCCGGGGTGGCGGGCGCCGAGGCCGGACTCCTCGCCGCCCAGCGCGCCGGCGAGGAGATCGGCGCCCTGAGCGACGTCGTCCTGGTCAGCCCTGCCGTGCTCAGTCCCGCGGGGGACACGGCGATCCTGACGGTGATCCCGCGCAGCGGCCCGGCGGCCACCGACACCAAGGCGCTGGTCGAGGCGATCCGCGACCTGAAGCCGGCCGTGGCCGAGGCGACCGGCGGCGAGCTCTACGTCACCGGGAACACCGCCCTGGGCATCGACATCTCCGACCGGCTGACCAGTGCGCTCCCGCTGTTCCTGGTGGTGGTGGTCGGGCTGTCCCTGGTCCTGCTCACCCTGGCCTTCCGCTCGATCCTGGTCCCGATCAAGGCGACCGCCGGGTTCCTGGTCAGCCTCGCGGCCACCTTCGGCGCCCTGGTCGCGGTCTTCCAGTGGGGCTGGTTCACCGATCTGCTGGGAGTGGAGTCGACGGGTCCGATCATGAGCTTCCTGCCCATCCTGCTGGTGGGGCTGCTCTTCGGACTGGCGATGGACTACGAGGTCTTCCTGGTCAGCCGGATGCGGGAGGACTACGTGCACGGCGCGAGCCCGCAGGAGGCGGTGGTCGGAGGCTTCCGCCACGGAGCCCGCGTGGTCACCGCGGCCGCGCTGATCATGGCGGCGGTCTTCTCCGGGTTCATCCTCGGCGACGACGCCACGATCAAGTCGATCGGCTTCGCGCTCGCCTTCGGTGTCCTGATCGACGCCTTCGTCGTACGGATGACGATCGTGCCGGCCGTGATGGCGCTCCTGGGTCACCGCGCCTGGTACCTGCCGGCCTGGCTCGACCGGATCATGCCGGACGTCGACATCGAGGGCGCCCGGCTCGAGCGGGAGGATCGTGACCTGCCGGCCCCGGGGGCGGACGACCCGTCACCGGAGCGGGTGATGGTCGGGTCGGATGCCCGCGGCTGACGGATTTGCGGGTTCGTCCATGGCGCGCGTGGTCGGCATGATGGGCCCATGGCCATCCACATCACCGGCGACGCCGCCGCCGACCAGGTCCTGACCGAGAACCCCTTCGCGCTGCTGGTCGGGATGATGCTGGACCAGCAGTACCCGATGGAGCACGCCTTCCGGGGGCCGGCGAAGGTGCTGGAGCGCTTCGGCAGCCTCGACCCGGCCCGGATCGCCGCGGCCGACCCCGAGGAGTTCGCGGCCCTCTGTGCGACCACGCCCGCGATCCACCGCTTCCCGGGCTCGATGGCGGCGCGCCTGCAGGCCTTGGCTGCCGTGGTCGAGGAGCGCTACGACGGCGACGTGACCCGGCTCTGGACCGAGCCGAGCACTGGCAAGGAGCTGCTGGCGCGGGTGATGGAGCTGCCCGGGTTCGGCAAGCAGAAGTCGCAGATCTTCGTGGCCCTGCTGGCCAAGCAGCTC
>NZ_JBFIKK010000121.1:0-9777 GCF_041600255.1 Nocardioides sp.
CGTCACGGACCACGCCGTACCGCTCCAGGTCGGTCGCGAGCCGCTGCTTGCGGTGCGCCTCGGCGCGGGTCTGGCGGGTGGCGTGCGCCCACCAGGTCGTGGTCGAGGTCGCGCCCCGGGCTTCGCCGACCTCGAGGGTGCGGGCGTGCTCGGCGACCCGGAGCTCGAGCTCGGCGACCTGCGCCGACAACCGGGTCAACGCGACCAGGGTCTGCTCGGTCTCGGCCGGCGACATCGACCACAACGACGACTCCCGCACCGAGGCGACCCGCTCGGCCAGGTCAGCCACGGTCCGCGACACCACGTGCCGAGCCTCGGAGTGCGCCATCGCCGTCATGCCACCCACTCCACCAGCGACCACCGACAGTCCCAGACCCAGAAGACGAGTTCTCCACAGCCGGCGCAGCGCGGGCGGATCCCGGCACCCGTCGCTTCATCATGGGGTGTCGTCGAAACGTCGCTTCCCATGGTGAATTCGCCGTGGGAAGTGCCGGTTCACCTGCATCCCATGGTGAAGCCGCGACCACTCGACCTTCACCATCAGCGGGCAAGCCCACAGGATCGACACCCACCCCCTGACTGACGCAGCCTCGCCACCCACGGGCAGGTCCTCCCACACCAGCGCAACGCCCTCGCCCTAGGATCCCGGAATGGCCCAGAACGCGCGTCTCCTCGAGATCGCCGACGAGCTCTATGGTCTCGAGTTGCCCGCGTTCACGCCGGCACGCGACGCACGCGCCAAGGAGCTCAAGGCCGAGGAGAAGGAGCTGTCCGCGCGGGTCAGGGCGCTGCGCAAGCCCTCGCTGGCTGCCTGGGTCGTCAACGTGCTGGTACGACGTGACGCCGAGCAGGTCGAGCAGGTGCTGGCCGTGGGCGCCGCCCTGCGCGAAGCCCAGGCCAACCTCGACGGTGCGGAGCTGCGCGCCCTGACCAGGCAGCGTCGCCAGCTCACGGCCGCGGTCACGACCCGGGCCCGGGCGCTCGCCAGGGACCTGGGCGTGAGGGTCACCGGCAGCGTCGCCGACCAGGTGGAGGCGACGCTGACGGCCGCGATGGTCGACGAGGAGTGCGCCGGGGCGGTGCGCAGCGGATTGCTGGTGGCACCGCTGGCCAGCACCGGGGTCGGCGGGACCGACGTGGCCGGGGCCGTCGCCCTGCCCGACGCCCTCGGCTTCGCCGCGACTCCTCGTGTCGAGGTGCCGCCGGCCCGACCGGAGCTGCACGTCGTACCCGATCCCGAAGCCGACGCCAAGGCGATCGCGGCCGCCCGGGACGCTCTCGAGGACGCGCAGGACCAGCTGGACCAGGCAACCCGGGCGCGGGACAGGGCGACGGCCGACGTCGAGCAGCTCGAGGCACGCAGCATGCAGCTCCAGGGCGAGATCGACGAGTTGCGCCGGCGGCTCGCGGACGCGGAGACCCGCGCCGAGGAGGTCGACGACGAGCTGGCGGACGCCGAGGACGTCAAGGCCGAGGCCGAGGACGCGCTGGCCCTCGCCGCGAAGGAGCACAAGGCCGCTGCCGCAGCGCTGGCCAGGCTGGACAACTAGCCCTGCGCGGAGGCGTGGTTCGCCCAGCCGAGCGACCGGGTGACCGCCTCCCGCCAGCGGGCATGGCCGGCGTCGGCACGTGTCCGGTCCGGCTCGGGCTCGAAGCGACGGTCCAGCTGCCAGGTCTCGCGCAGGTCGTCGGTGGAGGCCCAGACCCCGGTGCCCAGCCCGGCCAGGAACGCCGCGCCCAGGGCCGTCGTCTCGGCCACCCGCGGACGCTCGACCGGTACGCCGACCTGGTCGGCCTGGATCTGGCAGAGCAGGTCGTTCGCGCTGGCGCCCCCGTCCACGCACAGCGTCCCGCTGCCGCCGGGCGCGAAGCCCGGCATCGTCTCCAGCACGTCGCGCACCTCGAAGGCGATCGCCTCCAGGGTGGCCCGGACGACGTGGGCCCGAGTCGTGCCGCGGGTCATCCCGATCAGCAGGCCGCGGGCGTGCGGGTCCCAGTGCGGAGCGCCCAGCCCGGTCAGGGCCGGCACGAAGACGACGCCGTCGGTGTCCTCGACGGTGGCGGCGATGGCGGCGGTCTCGGCCGCGGACCCCACGATCTGCAGGCCGTCGCGCAGCCACTGGACAGCGGCGCCGGTCACGAAGATCGCGCCCTCCAGGGCGTAGGTCATCTCGCCGTCGGGGCCGCGCCAGGCAGCCGTGGACAGCAGGCCCGCCTCCGAGCGCTGGAGCGTGCTGCCGGTGTTGGTCAGGATGAACGAGCCGGTGCCGTAGGTGCACTTGGAGTCGCCGACGTCGAAGCAGGTCTGGCCGAAGAGCGCGGCCTGCTGGTCACCGGCGATCCCGGAGATCGGCAGGGAGAGGCCGCAGAAGCTGCGTGGGTCGGTGGTGCCGATCTCGCCCCAGCTGGGCACCAGGTCGGGCAGGGCGTCGCGGGGGACGCCGAACAGCTCGCACAGCTCGTCCGACCAGTCACCGGTGGTCAGGTCGAACAGCAGCGTCCGGGAGGCGTTCGAGACGTCGGTGACGTGCCAGGTGCCCCGGGTCATCCGGGCGACCAGGTAGGAGTCGACGGTGCCGACGGCGTACCGGCCGGACTCCACCAGGTCCCAGGTGCGCGGCTCGTGCTCGGCGATCCAGCGCAGCTTGGTGGCGGAGAAGTACGGGTCCAGCCGCAGGCCGGTGAGCTCGCTGACCCGCGGCTCGTGACCGGCCTCGCGCATCCGGGCGCAGATGTCGGCGGTACGACGGTCCTGCCAGACGATCGCCCGACGGGGCGCCCCCAAGGTCTCGCGGTCCCAGAGCAGCACCGTCTCGCGCTGGTTCGTGATCCCGATCGCGGTGAGCTCGCCGGCGTCGCAGCGGGAGAGCACCTCGCGGGTCGCCTGCAGGGTCGCCTGCCAGATCTCCTCGGGCGCGTGCTCGACCCAGCCGGGCTCGGGGAAGTGCTGGGCGAACTCCTGATAGCCCTTGGCCACGATCGCGCCGTCGGGGGAGACCACGACTGCGGTGACGCCCGTGGTGCCGGCGTCGATGGCGAGCACGCTCATGCGCTGGGGGCCTGGGTGCGCAGGAGTTCCAGGATCCGCTCGTCGACCCACGAGCCGTCGGCCGCCACGCGCATCTCGTAGTTCTCGGTGCCCACCCAGGCGTGGAAGTCCCGGGCACCCAGGGCCTGGGCGCGCTCCTCGAGCTCGCGCTCCAGGTCGGGGGTGACCGGCACCCGCTCCTGCTCGGTGGAGGCGGTCAGGTACAGGTCGTTGAGGTCGAGCAGCCGGGCCAGCTCGGTGATCGGGTCGGCGTGGTCGTCGACGCGCAGGTCGACGGCGATGTCGTCGAGGCCGCCGTACCCGGCCCCGTCCCGGACCACCAGGATCGCGGCCGACTGCCTGCCCCGGGCGTCGCCGCCGGCGTCGTCGCCGGCGGTCAGCGAGGCCAGCAGTCGACGGGCCAGCGGAGCGTCGTCGTCGGAGGTCTCCCAGGCTGCCTGCATCGACTCGACCACCTCGGGCCCAGCCAGCACGTTGCCCTGGATCGCGTAGCCCTCACCGGTGGCGCCGCCCGCCCAGTCCAGACAGGCCGGACCGGTGTGGGTGGCGGCGGTGCCGTCCATGTCGACGATCCCGACCTGGCGGTGGTCGCGGTTCTCGTCGTCCTCGAGCAGGCGTTGCAGCGCTACGGGCGCGGTGGCGCCGTCGTCGAGGTGCGCCAGCGCCAATCCCTTGTAGGCGACGTTCGCGTCCGCCTGGGTGGCGATCGCCCCCACCCCGGCCACCGCGGCCGGCACCGCCGAGCCCACCGCGAGGAACTTCGAGGCGACGGCCACCCCCCAGGACTCGCCGTCTGCGGACCGGGCCACGATCGAGAAGGTCATGGCGCGGACCCTACCGACAAACCGTTTCCGGGTTGTCGGTACGACGAGGCACCATGGACGCGTGCTGCAACGTCTCGGGTTTCCCGCCGTCGGCGAACACCGCCGCTTCGTCACCGCCATCGCCGTCGACGCCGTCGGCAGCGGCGTCTTCATGCCGGTCTCGATGCTCTACTTCCTGGCCGTCACCGATCTCACGCTGCTCCAGGTCGGCTCGGCGATCTCGCTGGCCACCCTGGTCTCGCTGCCGCTCGGTCCGGTGGTCGGCAGCCTGGTCGACCGGCTGGGCGCCAAACGGCTGCTGCTGGCCGGGAACGCGCTGCAGGCGGCCAGCTTCGCGGCCTACCTCGTCGTCGACTCGTTCGCCGGCGTGCTCGCCTGGACCGTCGTGGGCGCCCTCGGCCGCACCTGCTTCTGGGGCTCGTTCGGCAACATCGTGACGACCATCTCCCAGCCCGGCCAGCGCGAGCGCTGGTTCGGCTTCCTGGGGGCCCTGCGCAACGTCGGGTTCGCGATCGGTGGACTCGCCTCCGGCCTGGCGGTGACCATCGGCACCGACTCCGCGTTCGCCGCCGTCGTTGCCGTCAACGCGATTTCGTACCTCGTGGCGCTGTGGTTGCTGCTCGCGGTCCCGGAGGTACGGCCCACCGCGCACGAGCCCCTGCCGGGGAGCTGGCGCACCGTGCTGGCCAATCGCCCCTACCGCCTCCTGGTGCTGGCCCAGGCGGGCTACTCGCTGCCGATGATGATCCTGAACTACGCCTTGCCGGTGTACGCCGTCACGGTGCTCGACCTGCCCGGCTGGGTGATCGGGGTCGTCTTCACGGTGAACTGCCTGATGGTCGGCTTCGGTCAGGGCCTGGTGGTCAACGCCATGTCCGGGCGGGTGCGCGTGCGCATGCTGCTGCTGACCCAGGCCGTGTTCGTCGCGTCGTACGCGATCTTCCTGGGGGTGAGCGTGCTGCCCGTGCTGGCCGCGACCGCGGTGCTGGTGCTCGGGGGAGTCGTCTACACGCTGGCCGAGCTCACCGGTGGGCCGGTGCTGGCCGCCCTCGCGGCCGAGGCGGCTCCGGACCACCTGCGGGGTCGCTACCTCTCGCTGGTGCAGATCGCCTGGAACGGCACCGGCGCGGTCGCGCCGGTGATGTTCGCCTGGCTGCTGGAGCGAGGCGCGGCGCCGTTGTGGTGGGTGATGGCGGTGGTGGCCCTCGCCAGCGCCCTGGTGATCGCCGCGCTGGGTCGCTCCATGCCCGAGGCAGCGGATCGGGTGATGCGCCGCCACGAGCAGACGGTGGCGGCGTGACCGTGTGGCGGGCTAGGGTCGACCCGACGATGTGAACGATCCAATCGAGGAGTGAACATGCGTGTCGGAGTACTCACCGGGGGCGGCGACTGCCCCGGACTGAACGCCGTCATCCGGGCCGTGGTGCGCAAGGGCGTGCAGCAGCACGGCTTCGAGTTCATCGGCTTCCGCAACGGCTGGAAGGGCCCCCTGGAGGGCTTGACCATGCCGCTCGGCATCGAGGAGTGCCGCGGCATCCTGCCCCGCGGGGGCACGATCCTCGGCTCGTCGCGGACCAACCCGTTCTCCATCGAGAACGGCGTCGAGCGGATCCAGGCCAACCTCGCCGAGCACGGGGTGGACGCCCTGGTCGCGATCGGCGGCGAGGACACCCTCGGGGTCGCGACCAAGCTGGCCGACCTCGGCGTCAACGTCGTCGGCGTCCCGAAGACCATCGACAACGACCTCTCCGGCACCGACTTCACGTTCGGGTTCGACACGGCCGTCAACATCGCCACCGAGGCGATCGACCGGCTGCACACCACCGCCGAGTCCCACCACCGGGTGCTCGTCGTGGAGGTGATGGGTCGTCACGCCGGCTGGATCGCCCTGCACTCCGGCATCGCGGGCGGCGCGAGCATGGTGCTGATCCCGGAGCAGCCCTTCGACATCGAGGAGGTCTGCTCGCAGGTCGAGGCCCGCTTCCAGAGCCAGTACGCCCCGATCGTCGTGGTCTCCGAGGGGGCGGTGCCCGCCGACGGCGGCGACATGACCCTGGTCTCGGGGGAGAAGGACGAGTTCGGCCACGTCCGCCTCGGCGGGATCGGGGACCGCCTCGCCCACGAGATCGAGCAGCGCACCGGCAAGGAGGCCCGCGCGGTCGTCCTCGGCCACGTGCAGCGTGGCGGCACGCCGACCGCCTTCGACCGTTGGCTGGCCACGCGCTTCGGGCTCCAGGCGATCGATGCGGTCGCCGACGGCGACTTCGGCACGATGATGGCGTTGCGGGGCACCCGGATCATCCGGGTGCCGCTCCGGGAGGGCACCGCCGAGCTCAAGCTGGTCAGTCCCGAGGAGTACGCCGAAGCCGAGGTCTTCTTCGGATGAGGAGTCCGGCACGGGCTCCGCGTAGGCTTGAGAAGTGAGCATCCCCGACCTCGAGACCCTGCACGCCCTCGGGCCCGCCCAGCAGCCGACGTACCCCGACCGGGCGGCCGTCGACGCCGCCGTCTCCCGGTTGCGGACGGTCCCGCCGCTGGTCTTCGCGGGCGAGTGCGACGACCTCAAGGAGAAGATCGCCGCGGTGACCCGCGGCGAAGCCTTCCTGCTCCAGGGAGGCGACTGCGCGGAGACCTTCGCCGGCGTCACTGCCGACAACGTCCGCAACAAGCTGCGGGTGCTGCTGCAGATGGCGGTCGTGCTGACCTACGCCGCCTCGGTGCCGGTCGTGAAGGTCGGCCGGATCGCCGGGCAGTACGCCAAGCCCCGCTCGTCCGACCTCGAGACCCGCAACGGCGTGACGCTGCCGGCCTACCGTGGCGACGCCGTGAACGGTTTCGACTTCACCCCCGAGGCACGCGTCCCCGACCCGCAGCGGCTCGTGGACGTCTACAACTCCTCGGCGGCGACACTCAACCTGGTGCGCGCCTTCGTCACCGGTGGGTACGCCGACCTGCGCCAGGTGCACGCCTGGAACACCGACTTCGTGCGTGAGTCGCCGGTCGGTCAGCGCTACGAGCGGATCGCCGGCGAGATCGAGCGGGCGCTGACCTTCATGGAGGTCATCGGGGCCGACCCCGACGAGTTCCACCGCGTCGACTTCCACTCCAGCCACGAGGCGCTGGTGCTGGAGTATGAGCACGCGATGACCCGGATCGACTCGCGCACCGACACGCCGTACGACGTTTCGGGGCACTTCGTCTGGATCGGCGAGCGCACCCGTCAGCTCGACAACGCCCACGTCGAGCTGCTCAGCCACATCCGCAACCCGATCGGCGTCAAGCTCGGCCCGTCGACCTCCCCGGACGACGCCCTCGCGCTGGCCGCCAAGCTCAACCCGGACAACGAGCCCGGCCGGCTCACGTTCATCACCCGCTTCGGCGCCGGCAAGATCCGCGAGGGTCTGCCGCCGCTGGTCGAGAAGGTCCAGGCGGCCGGGGTCGAGGTCGCCTGGGTCTGCGACCCGATGCACGGCAACACCTTCGAGGCGAGCTCCGGCTACAAGACCCGCGCCTTCGACGACGTGATCGAGGAGGTCCAGGGCTTCTTCGACGTGCACCGCTCGCTCGGCACCTGGCCCGGCGGCATCCACGTCGAGCTGACCGGCGACGACGTCACCGAGTGCGTCGGTGGCGGCGAGGAGCTGGCCGAGATCGACCTCGGCAACCGCTACGAGTCGGTCTGCGACCCGCGGCTGAACCGGGTGCAGTCCCTCGAGTTGGCCTTCCTGGTCGCCGAGATGCTGCGCAAGGCCTGAGGGTGATCGACCTCCGCAGTGACACGCTGACCCGACCCACCGAGGCCATGCGTGCCGCGATGGCCCGCGCCGAGGTCGGCGACGACGTCTACTCCGAGGACCCGACCGTGGCCCGGCTCGAGGAGCGGGTGGCCGGGCTCTTCGGCCATGAGGCCGCTCTCTTCGCCCCGACCGGTTCGATGGCCAACATCCTGGCAGTCCGCTCGGTGGCCGGCGTCGGCCAGGAGATCCTCTGCGAGGCCAGCGCCCACATCGCGCGCGCCGAGCTCGGCGCCCACGCGGCCTACACCGGGGTGACGATGCGCACCTGGTTCCACCCGCGCGGGCAGGTCGACCTGTCGATGATCG
Source organism: Nocardioides sp. (assembly GCF_041600255.1). GTDB lineage: Bacteria > Actinomycetota > Actinomycetes > Propionibacteriales > Nocardioidaceae > Nocardioides. Next base: position 7,977 of record NZ_JBFIKK010000121.1, read on the forward strand.
AGACGATGTTCGCCCCCGACATGGGGCCGTTCTTCGTGCCGACCGCGGCGATCTCGGTGGAGAACACCCACAACTTCGCCGGGGGAGCGGTGCTCGGGATCGAGGAGCTGCGGTCCCTGCGGGAGTTCGCGGACGACGCGGGCGCCCGCGTCCACATGGACGGCGCCCGGATCTGGAACGCCCACGTGGCCACCGGCGTCGCGCTCGCGGAGTACGGCGCGATCGCGGACGTGATGGCGGTCTGCCTCTCCAAGGGGCTGGGCGCACCGGTCGGGTCCCTGCTCGTCGGCAGCGCGGAGACCGTCGCCGACGCGAGGGTCTGGCGCAAGCGGATGGGTGGCGGCATGCGTCAGGTCGGGATCCTGGCTGCCGCCGGTCTGCACGCCCTGGACCACCACGTCGAGCGGCTGGCCGAGGACCACGCCCATGCGCGGCTGCTGGCCGAGGCCTGCGGCGTCGACCCGGACAGCGTGGACACCAACATCGTGGTCGTGCCCCGCGACGACGCGGCCGACTTCGTGGCCGCCGCCCGTGAGGCCGGCGTCGCCGTGGCCACCGTCGGGCCGCGGACCGTCCGGCTGGTCACCCACCTCGACGTCACCCGCGACGACACGGAGAAGGCCGCCGCCGTGCTGGCCCGGCTGGTCTGAGGCCGCTCAGCCGGGAGAGCCGACCAGCGCCACGTCGCTGATCGCCGTGTAGTCGCGTGATGCCCGCCCGGCCCCCGGGCTGGACACCTCCAGCAGCCGCAACCGCACCCGGGACGTCGTCACCGGGTCGATCTCGAGCTGCTGCAGCGACCGGTCCTCGGTCAGGTCCTGGGTCACCGACGAGCCGTCGTCGAAGAGCCACTGCACCCGCAGCACCCGACGGTTGCCGCGGTACCAGTCCAGCCCGCGCCCCGACGAGTCCCGTGCCGACTTGGCGTAGCCGTTGACCAGCCCGACGACGCTCAGGGTCGTCGGCTCCGGCAGGTCGAAGGTCAGGATCTCGCCGGTGCCGTCCCCGGCCATCCGCCAGCAGGTGGTCGGCACGCCGTCGAGCAGGTTGCCGGCCTCGTAGCGGACCAGGTTGCCGCTCAGGTCCTGGTTCGGCGGCGCCGTGGCCGGCACCTCGACCGCGGCGAACCGCGCCACGTCGACCGGCTCAGCGCTGGGGCTCGCCGCGGGTGGGGCGCTGCTCGACTGCGCGGTGGGCGACGCGCTCGGCGGCGTCCCACGGGCCAGTGGCGCGGTGGCGGGGGCCGAGCGGGGAGCGGGGTCGGCGGTGAGCAGCCCGACGCCGAACGCCGCCGCCAGCGCCAGGAGCACCAGCGCCACGATCCAGCCGATCCACGCGCGCGCCTGCCCGGGCCCACGATGCGCCCGGGCCGGCGCGCGGGCCGGCGGCGGGGGCGCGGCGACGGGCTGGTCGGGCGGATCGAGCAGCACCGGCTGCACGGGGTCACCGACCCGGTGGCCACAGTTCAGGCAGAACCGACCGAGGCCCAGGGCATGGCCGCAGCGCACGCACTGCTCCATGGACCCTCCTGCTTCGTCGGCTGCGGACCGCGCCAGCGTAGGCGACACCGAGTCCCGGGGGCAGGTCGCGCCGTCAGCTGCTGCGGGCCAGGGTGCTCGCGTCGACACGGCCCACGGCGGCGGGCAGCCGTCGTACCGCCTGGGCGAGCTCGCGCAGCTCGGCGCCGAGCAGCGCCTGCGGGCCGTCGCACAGGGCCGACTCCGGGTCGGGGTGGACGTCGACGATGATGCCGTCGGCGCCCACGGCGATCGCGGCCCGGGAGAGCGGTACGACGAGGTCC
>NZ_JBFIKK010000122.1:0-9528 GCF_041600255.1 Nocardioides sp.
ACCTGCCACTTCTGGTTGCCCGTACGACGCCCACCTGCCACTTCTGGTTGCCCGTACGACGCCCACCTGCCACTTCTGGCAACCACAAGTGGCAGGTCAGCGGGCCTGGGGCAACCACAACTGGCAGGTCAGCGGCATGACGAAGGCCCGCCACCCCACAGGGGTGACGGGCCTTCGATCAGAGGAGGTCAGGCCTTCTCGTCGGTGCTTTCGCCGGTGCTCTCGTCGGCAGCAGCCTCGGGGGTCTCCTCGACGGGAGCCTCGTCGGCCTCAACCTGGTCGGCCTCGGCGACGACGCTCTCCTCGGGCGACGCCTCGTCCGTCATCTCGACCGGAGCGTCAGCGGCGTCCTCGGCGGCGTCCTCGGCAGGGGCCTCATCGGCCGGGGCGGCAGGAGCCGACTCGGTCGTCGTGGCCTTCTTCGACGAGGGCGCCTTGGGGGCGTACGCCTCGGTCACCAGCTCGATCACGGCCATGGGCGCGTTGTCGCCCTTGCGCGGACCGATCTTGGTGATCCGGGTGTAGCCACCGGGACGCTCGGCGAAGGTCGGAGCGATCTCCGTGAAGAGGTGGTGCACGACCGACTTGTCGCGGATGGTCTTGAGGACCTCGCGCCGGTTGTGCAGGTCGCCCTTCTTCGCCTTGGTGATGAGCTTCTCGGCGTGCGGCCGCAGGACGCGGGCCTTCGCCTCGGTGGTCGTGATCCGACCGTGCTCGAACAGCGCCGTCGCGAGGTTGGCGATGATCAGGCGCTGGTGCGCCGGGCTACCGCCGAGGCGGGCGCCCTTCTTGGGAGTAGGCATTGCTTCTCTCGATTCTCTCGAGCCGTGTCAGGTACTCGAGTAGAGGATCGGGCCCGAGACCCGATCAGTGGGATGTCAGTACTGCTCGTCCTCGACGAACGCGTCGTCGTCGTCGTCGCCGTACGCCGCCAGGGCAGCAGCAGCGTCGAAGCCGGGCGCGCTGTCCTTGAGGGACAGACCCATCTCGACCAGCTTGGCCTTGACCTCGTCGATCGACTTCGCACCGAAGTTGCGGATGTCGAGCAGGTCCTGCTCCGAGCGCGAGATGAGCTCACCCACGGTGTGGATGCCCTCGCGCTTGAGGCAGTTGTAGGAACGGACGGTCAGCTGCAGGTCCTCGACCGGGAGGGCGAGGTCGGCAGCCAGCTGCTCGTCGACGGGCGACGGGCCGATGTCGATGCCCTCGGCCTCGACGTTCAGCTCGCGCGCGAGGCCGAACAGCTCGACCAGGGTCTTGCCGGCCGAAGCGATCGCGTCGCGGGGACGGATCGACGGCTTGGTCTCGACATCGATGACGAGCTTGTCGAAGTCGGTGCGCTGCTCGACACGGGTGGCCTCGACCTTGTAGGTCACCTTCAGCACGGGGCTGTAGATCGAGTCGACCGGCATGCGGCCGATCTCGTTGTCGGCACCCTTGTTCTGGACGGCCGAGACGTAGCCGCGGCCACGCTCGACGACCAGCTCCATCTCGAGCTTGCCCTTGTCGGACAGGGTCGCGATCTTGAGGTCCGGGTTGTGCACCTCGACACCGGCCGGCGGCGCGATGTCCGCGGCGGTCACGTCACCGGCACCCGACTTGCGCAGGTACATGGTGACGGGCTCGTCGTGCTCCGAGGAGACGACCAGGCCCTTGAGGTTCAGGATGATCTCGGTGACGTCTTCCTTGACGCCCTCGATCGTCGAGAACTCGTGGAGCACCGACTCGACCTTGATGCTGGTCACGGATGCACCGGGGATGGACGAGAGCAGGGTACGACGCAGCGAGTTGCCGAGCGTGTAGCCGAAACCCGGCTCCAGCGGCTCGATGACGAAGCGCGAACGGAACTCGTCGACGGACTCTTCCGACAGCGTGGGGCGCTGAGCGATAAGCACTGGTGATTTCCTTTCCGGACCCACCCACCATTTGACGGGCCCGAACTGTGATGGAGAAAAGGAAGTGAGGTGTTACTTCTTCGAGTAGAACTCGACGATCAGCTGCTCCTGCACCGGGATGTCGATCTGCGCACGGACCGGGAGCTGGTGCACCAGGATCCGCATGCGGGACGGCAGGGCCTCGAGCCACGCCGGGACGACGCGCTCACCGTGGGTCTCGCGAGCCACGATGAAGGGAGTCGTCTCGAGAGACTTCTCGCGGACGTCGATGACGTCGTGAGCCGAGACCTGGTACGACGGGATGTCGACCTTCTTGCCGTTCACCTTGAAGTGACCGTGCACGACGAGCTGACGCGCGTGGCGACGCGTGCGGGCGAACCCGGCGCGGTAGACCACGTTGTCGAGACGGCACTCGAGCATCTGCAGCAGGTTGTCACCGGTCTTGCCGGAACGACGCGAAGCCTCGACGTAGTAGTTGTGGAACTGGCGCTCGAGGATGCCGTACGAGATACGCGCCTTCTGCTTCTCACGAAGCTGGAGCAGGTACTCGCTCTCCTTGATGCGGCCGCGGCCGTGCTGGCCGGGGGGGTACGGGCGACGCTCGAAAGCCTGGTCGCCACCAACGAGGTCGACACCGAGACGGCGCGACTTCTTGGTCATGGGGCCGGTGTAACGGGCCATAGCTCAAAGTCTCCTGTTCAGTCTCGGGTGATCAGACGCGACGGCGCTTGGGCGGCCGGCATCCGTTGTGGGGAGTGGGCGTGACGTCCTGGATGGTGCCGACCTCGAGGCCGATCGCACCCAGGGACCGGATCGCCGTCTCGCGACCCGAACCCGGGCCCTTGACGAAGACGTCGATCTTCTTCATGCCGTGCTCCATCGCCCGACGACCCGCGGCTTCCGCGGCCATCTGTGCAGCGAACGGGGTGGACTTGCGCGAGCCCTTGAAGCCGACGGTGCCGGCCGAGGCCCACGAGATCACAGCCCCGGTGGGGTCGGTGATCGTGACGATCGTGTTGTTGAACGTGCTCTTGATGTGGGCTTCGCCCTGAGCGACGTTCTTCTTCTCCTTGCGACGCACCTTCTTGGCGCCGGCCGCTGTGCGGCTCTTGGGAGGCATTCAGTTTCTCCTGGGGTAGCTGGAAGCTGTGATTTCGAGTGGAAGAGTCGGTGAGGTGTTCCGGTTCAGGAACAGCGCGTCACTTCTTCTTCTTGCCGGCAACCGTGCGCTTCGGACCCTTGCGGGTGCGAGCGTTGGTCTTGGTGCGCTGGCCGCGGACCGGAAGGCCCATGCGGTGGCGGCGACCCTGGTAGCTGCCGATCTCGATCTTGCGACGGATGTCTGCCTGGACCTCGCGACGGAGGTCACCCTCGATCTTGAAGTTGCCGTCGATCGCGTCGCGGAGCTTGACCAGCTCTTCGTCACCCATCTGGTGCACGCGCATGTTCGGGTCGACCCCGGTGAGCGCGAGCAACTGCTGGGAGCGGGTACGGCCGATGCCGTAGATGTAGGTGAGAGCGATCTCGATGCGCTTGTCACGCGGGAGATCAACACCAACGAGGCGTGCCATTGTCTGGCGTTTCCCTTCGATAGTTCACAGAGGTTTCTGGTCGTGTCGCGTCCCGTCCCTCGTCGGACGAGCTCCGGCCTTCTGCTCCGGAGGTGGTTCGCAGGTCTCGGCGATGGTGCCGCTGAGACCGACTAAGCGATCACGTTGAGTGGGTGTTCAGTTGTACGACGGGCTGGACTCAGCCCTGGCGCTGCTTGTGTCGCGGGTTCGAGCAGATGACCATGACACGACCGTGGCGACGGATCACCTGGCACTTGTCACACATCGGCTTGACGCTGGGGTTGACCTTCACGAGGAGGTCCTTTCAGTGCTGAAGTGGCTGTTTCACTTGTAGCGGTAGACGATCCGGCCCCGAGTCAGGTCGTACGGCGAGAGCTCCACCACCACGCGGTCCTCGGGGAGGATCCGGATGTAGTGCTGGCGCATCTTGCCGCTGATGTGGGCGAGAACCTTGTGACCATTGCTCAGCTCGACGCGGAACATGGCATTCGGCAGGGCCTCCGTAATGGTGCCCTCGAGCTCGATCACGCCTTCTTTCTTCGGCATGTCCTCCACAATCTGTCGGTTGGGTGTCTACCGTTTGTTGCACCAATCCCGGATCGGTCCGCGATCAGCTGGCCCGGGAACCTCCGCCACGCCGCGAACGGCGAGCCGGTGGACCTCGTGAAGTCGTTGCGAGAGCCTCATCCCCGGCACTGGAATCACGCTCCGGAGAGCGATCCGACAGTGGTCCGGGCAGCCGCGAGGCATCACGAAACAGACCCACGTTGGGCCGACACGCCAGTTTAGGGGACGTCGGGGGTCATCCCCTAATCGGACGTGGGAGCGTCGGCGCCCTCGACGAGCAGCCGCAGCGTCTGCTCACGACCCGGGCTCGCGTCGGCCGGCCCGGCGGCGTATGCCCCGGCGACGGGATGCACCATCACCTCGTCCACGCCGTACGTCGCCGCCAGCTCGGCGATCCTCGCGCGAGCGCCCTCGGGCTCGCCGATCACCCAACGCCGGCGCATCCCGTCCACCAGTTGCCGGTGCTGATCGCCCAGGACGACCTCCTCGGCCTCCTCGACCAGCCGCTGCGCGGTCAGCGGCGCCCCCGTGACCAGCGCGAGCATCGCCAGCAGTTGGGGCAGCGCCAACCGCTCGGCCTCGGCCCGGGTCGGCGCGACGGCGGCGTTCACGGTCAGCAAGGTGCGCGGCTCGGCGAGGTGCTCGGAGGGCCGGAAGGCGCTGCGGTACAGCTCCAGCGCTTCGGCGGTCCCCCGACCGGAGAAGTGATGGGCGAACACGTAGGGCAGCCCCCGCTCGGCGGCCAGCCGCGCCGAGTAGTCCGAGGAGCCGAGCAGCCAGAGCTCCGGGGTGGTCCTCGCCGCAGGAGTGGCGCGCAGGGCCTGGGTCCGGCCGCTCACCCGCACCCCGACCCCCTCGGGGCTCAGCATGGCGCGCACGTTGTCGACGTACTCCGGGAAGTGCGCCACCGCGTCGTCGTCCACTCCCCCGGCGCCGTGGCGCAGCGCCATGCTGGTGACCGGGTCGGTGCCCGGCGCCCGCCCGATGCCCAGGTCGATCCGCCCCGGGTGGGCAGCCTCGAGCAGCGCGAACTGCTCGGCCACCACCAGCGGAGCGTGGTTGGGCAGCATCACCCCGCCGGAGCCGACCCGGATCCGCTGCGTCGCCGCCGCCACCATGGCGATCAGTACCGGTGGGTTGGTCGCCGCCACGGCCGGCATGTTGTGGTGCTCGGCCAGCCAGTAGCGCCGGTACCCCAGCTCATCGGCTGTCCGCGCCAGCGCGATCGTCGCGGTCAGCGCCTGGCCGGTGTGCTGGTCGCTGCGGACGGGGACGAGGTCGAGGACGGACAGGGCCGGGGCAGATGGGCTCACGTGGGACCAACCCGCCCCGGTCCGCCGATGTTCCTCGTCGACGCTCAGTCGCCCTGTCCGTCGCGGCGCGGGCCGGTGCGGACAGCGGCCTCGGCCTTGGACATCCGGCTCGACACGGTGAGGCTCGCGACCGCCGTGATGGCCAGGGTGCCGACGATGACGGCCAGGGAGAGCCAGATCGGGATCTCGGGAGCCCACGAGATGTGCTCACCACCGTTGATGAAGGGGAGCTCGTTCTCGTGCATGGCGTGCAGGACCAGCTTCACCCCGATGAAGCCGAGCAGGAACGACAACCCGTAGGACAGGTAGATGAGTCGCTGGAGCAGGCCACCGATGAGGAAGTACAGCTGGCGCAGCCCCATCAGGGCGAACACGTTGGCGGTGAAGACGAGGTACGGGTCGCGGGTGAGGCCGTAGATCGCGGGGATCGAGTCGAGGGCGAACAGCAGGTCGGTGGTGCCCAGGGTGAGCACCACGAAGAACATCGGCGTGATCAGGCGCTTGCCGTTCTCCTTGGTGAACAGCTTGGTGCCGTGCCATTCGGTCGTCGCCGGGAGCCGCTTCTCGGCCCACTTGACCAGCTTGTTCTCCTCGTACTCCTCCTCGTCCTGGCTGCCTTCCTTGGCCAGCTTCCAGGCCGTCCACAGCAGGAAGATCCCGAAGATGTAGAAGACCCAGCTGAACTGGTTGATGGCGGCCGCACCGACGACGATGAAGATGGCGCGCATGATCAGGGCCAGCACGATGCCGATCATCAGGGCGGTCTGCTGGTACTTCCGGGGCACGGCGAACTTGTTCATGATGATGATGAAGATGAACAGGTTGTCGATGGAGAGGGAGTACTCCGTCAGCCACCCCGCGAAGAACTCAGGGCCCGGCGCCGGCGAGAGTCCGTGCGGCTCGGCGAACACCCACAGCACCACACCGAAGGCGATCGCGAGGCCGATGAAGAACGCCAGGTGGCGACTCACCTCGGCCATGCTGGGCTCGTGCGGGCGGCGGCCGATGATCAGGAGGTCGACGAGCAGCACGCCGACCGTGATGACGATGGTGACGAGCCAGATGGTCGGCGATGCGACCGAATCGCCGGTGAACATGTTCATGCGGGGGTTCTCCTCCGGAGCGTGCGGGGGCGGGGGCACGAGCGCGAGCGCCCGACAGGACTTTTCTCCGGAGGTCTCTTCCGCCCCCATGACAGGCCGGTCATGGGAACCGGTACGCCGGGTCCGGGCCAGGCCCGGGCCGTACTGACGACGCCACCGCGACGGGAATACTCCCCTCCAGGGGGATCTTCCCATGCCCGATCAGCGCAGGGTGAAACGAGGACGTTCCCCACACCCGCCGAGGGCAGGCGCTCAGCGACCGCCGAACGGTACGCCGAGCGCGGTCAGTGCCGCCTCGCCGCCGTCCAGGGCGGTCAGCACCCAGGCACCCCGGGGGGTGAGGGTGAAGGTGTTCTCGTAGTGCGCCGCCCACGAACCGTCGGCGGTGATCACGGTCCAGTCGTCCTCGAGCACGACCGTCTCCTTGCCGCCCAGCGTGATCATCGGCTCCACGGCCAGGGCCAGGCCCTCGACCAGCTTGGGGCCCTTGCCGGCGCGACCGAAGTTGGGAACGTTGGGCGGTTGGTGCATCTGCGAGCCGATGCCGTGGCCGACGTAGTCCTCGAGGATGCCGAAGCGTCCCTGGCTGCGCACGTGCGACTCGACGGCGTGCGAGATGTCGGTGACCCGACCGCCGAGGCGAGCGGCGGCGATGCCGCGCCACATGGCCTCCTCGGTCACGCGCATCAGCTCGGCGACCTCGGCAGGCACCTCGCCGATCGCGACCGTGGTGGCGGCGTCGCCGTGCCACCCGTCCACGATGGCGCCGCAGTCGATGGAGATCACGTCGCCCTCGTTCAGGACGCGGGAGCCGGGGATCCCGTGCACGACCTCGTCGTTCACCGAGGCGCAGATGGAGCCCGGGAAGCCGTGGTAGCCCTTGAAGGACGGCGTGGCGCCGGAGGAGCGGATGTTGTCCTCGGCGATCGCGTCCAGCTCACCGGTGGTGATGCCGGGGCGCACGCTGGAGCGCAGGAGCTCGAGGGTCTCCCCCACGACCAGACCGGCACGACGCATCGTGGCGATCTGCTCGGGCGACTTGATCTCGATGCCACGGTCCAGGAAGGACATGTCGTCCTCAGCTCTGGGTGACGTCGTCGAGCGCGTCGAAGATGCGCTGGGTGACGTCGGAGACCTCGCCCATGCCGTCGACCTCGATCAGGATGCCGCGGGAGCGGTAGACCTCGATCAGCGGCTCGGTCTGCTCGGCGTAGACCTCCTGCCGGCGGCGGATGACGTCCTCGGTGTCGTCGGCGCGCCCCTCGACGGCCGCACGCTGCACGAGGCGCTGCACGATCTCGTCGGCGTCCACGGTGAGCACCACGACGGCGTCGAGGCTGTGACCGGTGAACGAGATCATCCCGTCCAGCTCTTCCACCTGGGCCAGCGTGCGCGGGTAGCCGTCGAGCAGGAAGCCCGGCTGGGCGTCCGGCTCGTCGATCCGGTTGCGCACCATCTTGTTGGTGACCTCGTCCGGCACGTACTCGCCGGCGTCCATGAACTTCTTGGCCTCGACACCCAGGGGCGTGCCCTCGGAGACGTTGGCGCGGAAGATGTCGCCGGTCGAGATCGCCGGGATCCCGAAGTGCTCGGCCACGAACTTCGCCTGGGTGCCCTTGCCGGCCCCCGGGGGGCCCATCATGATCAGTCGCATCAGCGCAGGAACCCTTCGTAGTTGCGCTGCTGGAGCTGGCTCTCGATCTGCTTCACCGTATCCAGCGCGACACCGACCATGATCAGGATCGACGTACCGCCGAAGGGGAAGTTCTGGTTCGCGTTGATGAACACGAAGGCGATCAACGGAATCAGCGCAACCAGACCGAGGTACAGCGCACCCGGCAGCGTAATGCGGGACAGGACGTAGGACAGGTAGTCCTCGGTCGGCTTGCCCGCCCGGATCCCGGGGATGAAGCCGCCGTACTTCTTCATGTTGTCCGCGACCTCGACCGGGTTGAACGTGATCGAGACGTAGAAGTAGGTGAAGAAGATGATCAGCAGGAAGTAGAAGATCATGTAGAGCGGGTGGTCGCCCTGGACGAGGTAGTCGTTGAGGAACCGCACCCACACGGAGTCGCTGTCCTGGTTGAACTGCGCCGCCATCGCCGGCAGGTAGAGCAACGACGAGGCGAAGATGACGGGGATGACACCGGCCTGGTTGACCTTGAGCGGGATGTACGTCGAGCTGCCGCCGAACATCTTGCGCCCGACCATCCGGCGCGCGTACTGCACCGGGATCCGGCGCTGGGCCTGCTCGATGAAGATGACCGCCGCGATGATGACCAGACCGATCAGCAGGACGACGGCGAAGATCCACCAGCCCTTCTGCTTGCCGACCGCCCACAGCGACGACGGGAAGCCCGCGACCACCTGGGTGAAGATCAGCAGCGACATGCCGTTGCCGACGCCGCGGTCGGTGATCAGCTCGCCGAGCCACATGATGACGGCGGTGCCCGCGGTCATCGTGATCACCATGACCATGAAGGTCTGGGTGCCGTTGTCGTGCAGCAGCGGCTGGGTGCACCCCTGGAGCAGGTTGCCCGAGCGGGCCAGCGCCACGATGCCGGTCGCCTGGAGCAGCGCGAGGCCGAGGGTGAGGTAGCGCGTGTACTGAGTGATCTTGGTCTGCCCCGCCTGGCCCTCCTTCTTCAGCGCTTCGAGCCGTGGGATGACCACGACGAGCAGCTGGAGGATGATGCTGGCGGTGATGTACGGCATGATCCCGAGCGCGAAGACCGTGAGCTGGAGAAGCGCACCGCCCGAGAACAGGTTGATCAGGCTGTAGATCCCCGTGTCGCCCAGGTTGGCGATGCAACCCTGGACGTTGGCGACATTGACACCCGGGGTCGGGATCTGCGAACCCAGCCTGAAGACCGCAAGGATCATCAGGACGAACAGCAGCTTGCGCCGCAGGTCGGGGGTTCGGAAAGCGTTGGCGAACGCGCCTAGCACAACATCCTCTTTCTCCAAGCGGGGAGCGGCCCTCGCACGTCACCCGCGAGAACCCGGGGAAGCCTAACAGGCGCCCCCGGCGTGCTGACCGTCCCCAGATGCTGAAGGTGGGGGGCGGCCGGCGCTCGGC
>NZ_JBFIKK010000123.1:0-9431 GCF_041600255.1 Nocardioides sp.
CGAGACCACCAAGCGCGGGCTCTACGTGACCGAGGACCCCGGCAGCCACAACAAGGGCGAGGTCAACGCGCGCGTCTTCCGGATCGACCTGGCCACCGGCGCGCGACGTCTGATCGCCGAGATCGACCAGTCCTCCAGCCCGGACCCGACCACGCCGGGGGACTGGGAGACCGCGGGCATCGTCGATGCCTCGTCCGTCTTCGGGAGGGGGACGTTCCTGATCAACGTCCAGGCTCACGGGTGGGACGAGCAGATGGGGGAGCCGGACTACGAGGGCGGCCCCACGCCGTACCGGGAGAAGGGGCAGTTGCTGATCATGAAGGTGAAGCGACCCTGAGGCGAAGGCGTCAGCTCAGGCCGGCCTGGCTGGGGGAGGTGACGAACTCGGCCCACAGGACCTTGCGGTCGGTGTCCATCTCCCAGCCCCACCGGTCGGCGACGCCGGCGATCACGGTCATACCGGGGTCCGAGACGCTCTCGAAGCCGGTGACGCGACTGCTGACCGCACCCTGGCCGGCCTCCTCGAGGGAGACGCGCAACCCTCGCGAGGTTCGCTCCAGACACGCCCGGAACGGCGACCCCATCTCGGTCGCGACGAGGGCGGCCATCTCGGTGATCACCAAACCGGCGTCCGCAGCGAGGTGGTCGGTGTCCCAGAACTCCAGGACGCTGACCGCGAAGCAGCGTACGGCGGGAACCGCTTCGGGGACCGGCAGGAAGACCTCGGACCACTGCAGGTTCCCGCGACCGTAGGGCCGGGGCCAGCCGGCGAGGTACTTGTCCGGGGAGAGCACCGTGGTGTGCCGGTCGCACACCAGACCGATGTCCGAGAGGGCGTCGGCGTCAAGCACGGTGGAGGCGTAGGCGCACAGCAGCGTGAAGTTGCGGTCGACAGCGAGGGAGTTCCAGAGGTCCTCGAGTTCGATGGCTCCAGCGACGTTGTCGTCGTCCCAGAGCAGCGCCACCATCTCGCCGAACACGCGTACGACGTCGGCGTCACCCCGCACGGCATCGACGACGCCACCGATCCGCTGCCGGAAGGCATCCGGGTCGGGGGATCCGTCGACCATGAAGGTGTCCAGGGTGCTCTCGGCGTCCAGCGTGACGAACGTGCCCAGCGCACGAGCCTCGACGGGTTCGTAGCCCCGCGCGTCGAGTTCGGCGTCGAGTTCGCTCAGGCGGGCGGCGGTCGCGACCACGAGCACCGGCTCGCCGTGCTGGAAGCCCTCCGCGACATAGTCGGAGATGGTGAGGACGGTTTCTCGTTCGGAATCACAGAAGGCGACCGTGTGCTGATGCGGTGCTGTGGTGACCCCCCGTGTCTCCATACCGACCAACGTACCCCCGATTTCGGGGCGCTGGACCGCCGAGGAGCCAGATTTTCCCTAGGTGGGGCCGGTCACTCGGATGGTTCGGGCACCTCGCAGTCCACCGTGGGGTTCACCCCGACGTAGTTCAGCGGCCCCGCGACGACGGTGAGCGCTGTGTCCCCGGCTGTCTTGCAGTTGACCTCACGATCGTCACCGAAGTATCCGCGCTGGTAGGCCGCGAACGCTCCGATCACGAGCCAGATGACGAGGATGATGCTGGCCAGGTTCCGCATGGTCTCTCCTGTCTGGCGCTGGGTGCGCGCTCGGTGAGTGGTACCCGCCCAGCGGTTCTCCCCAGGTTGCCCGGCCGTCAAACGACCGACCTGTGCTGGTTCAGTCCGCCGGTGCCTCGTCGGAGTACGTCGCCTGGTAGTCCAGCAGAGCCGTCCTGCCCTCGGTGAGCGCTTCGTCGAGAGCCTCGATGAGCGGCCCCGCCAATTCCGAGGTGCCCTGGTCGACCGCGGTCTCGATCTGCTGGGCGATACGGCCGGCCCGTTCCACCCCGAGGTTGAGTGCCCCACCCGCCAGCTTGTGGGAGACCGCCTTGAGCTGCGCGGAGTCCCCGGTCCGCCAGGCGGTGCGGATCGTCTCCAGCGTGGTCGGGGTCCTGGTGACGAAGTTGCCGATCGCCCGGTCGAGGTAGCTGGTGTCCCCGGGGTCGAGGTCGCGCAGCTCGTCGATGCGGGGGATGTCAAGCCCCCTGAGGGGTTCCTGCCGGGGTGGCTCCTGCGCGGGTGGGGCCGCAGCCGGTCGATCCGGTTCGACCCAGATGTGGTCGTCGTCCAACCACTCCCGCAGGATCGCCGCCACGCCGGCCTGGTCGACCGGCTTGGTCAGGAAGTCGTCCATGCCTGCGGCCAGGCAGCGCTCCCGCTCGCCCTCGACGGCGGCCGCCGTCATCGCGATCACCGGGATGCGCCTGCCGTCGGACTCCCGCTCACGCAGCCGCCGCGTCGCGCCGTACCCGTCGAGCCGGGGCATCTGCACGTCCATCAGGACGGCGTCGAACTGCTCGCTCTCCAGGATCTCCAGGGCCTCGATCCCGTCCGAGGCGGTGACCGCCTCGTACCCCAGGGACTCCAGGATGCCGGCGGCCACGAGCTGGTTCAGCGTGTTGTCCTCCACGACGAGGATCCGGTGCGTGGGTCCCTCGGTGGAGGCCCTGTCCACACCCGAGCCGGTGCGGGTGCCGACGCCCGCCAGGTGCTCGAGCAGGGACGAGCGCAGGACCCCGGCGAGCACGGGCTTGGTGAGGCACTCGGAGATGTTGTAGCGGCGCACGCGGGCCGGGTCCGGGGTCGAGAGGGAGGTGAGCATCACCAGCTCGAGGTCGTCGAAGGCGGGGTCGCGCCGGATGTCGGCCGCCAGGTGGAAGCCGTCCCGCACCGGCATCGCCATGTCGAGCAGGGCGGCCTCGAAGGGGTCCCCGTCGATGAGTGCCTGGTCGAGCATCTGGAGTGCCTCGTCCGCACTGCTGGCGGCGTACGAGCGCACACCCCACCAGGCCAGCTGCTCCTCGAGGATCAGCCGGTTGTGCACGTTGTCGTCCACGATCAGGACGCGCCGCCCGCAGAGGTGGGCGGTGGCGTGGGCGTCGGCGGGGTCGGGTGCGTCTCCGACCGAGGGATCCAGCATCAGCGTGAACCAGAAGACGCTGCCACCGCCCGGGTTGGGCTTCAGCCCGATCTCGCCGCCCATCGCCTCGACGATGTCGCGGGAGATCGCCAGGCCCAGGCCGGTGCCCCCGTGGATCCGGGTGGTGGACGCGTCCGCCTGGGTGAACGGCGCGAAGAGGTCGTCGACCGAGAGCTCGTCGACGCCGACCCCCGTGTCGACGACCTCCACCATCAGGCGCACGCGATCGTCCACGGGCTCCGCGGTGGCCCGGATCATGACCTCGCCCACGTCGGTGAACTTGATGGCGTTCGAGCCCAGATTGGTGAGCACCTGGGCGAGCCGCGTCGGGTCCCCGGCCAGGCTCTCGGGTACCGCCGGGTGGCAGGAGACCATCAGCTCGAGACCCTTGCTGCGGGCGCTCTCGGAGAGCACGTTGGCGACCTGGTCGAAGACCGGCCGGACCTCGAAGTCGATGCGCTCGAGCTCGAGCTTGCCGGCCTCGATCTTCGAGAAGTCCAGGATGTCGTTGATGACGCTGAGCAGCGCGCGCCCGGCGACCTGGACACCGGAGGAGAGCCGGTGCTGGTTGCTGTCGAGGTTGGTGCGCAACAGCAGGTCGTTGAGCCCGATCACGCCGTTGAGCGGTGTCCGGATCTCGTGGCTCATCGTGGCCAGGAACTCCGACTTCTGGCGCGAGGCCTCCATGGCCCCGTCCCGCGCCTGGGCGAGCTCCCGGGCCGTGCGCTCACGCTCGGCGACTCGCCCGAGCTGGACGGCCACCTGCTCGACCATCGCCTGGATCATGTCGTGGCGGAACAGCGGCGGATCCGACGTGATCGTGACGACGGCGCAGACCTCGTCGGCGTACGAGATGCAGAAGGCGATGGTGAGGCGGTCCTCGGACCACAGGCTGGTCTGGTGCTCGAAGGCACGTCGGGCGAGCTCCAGCTCCATTGCGCTGTCGGCGTCTGCCTCGTCCGGCTGGTCGTCGCCCGAGTCTGCGTCGGGGTCGATCAGGAGCGGTACCAGGCCGCTGCCGTCCCGGGCGGGGACGAAGGCCCGGGCACGCCTCCAGTCGTCGTGCAGCAGGACCAGCGACTCCGCCTGACGCAGCACCTCGGTGAGGCTCTCCGCCTCGTTCGCCGCGCTCGCGACGGCCCGCATGATGGCGTTCTGGGACGCGTAGTCCTGCAGGGTCTGCTCGGTCTCCTTGACCTCGGTGATGTCCTGGTGGGTGCCCTTCATCGCCACGGCCCGACCGGCGTCGTCCCGGACGGTGACGCCACGCCCTCGCGTCCACACCCAGGTGTCCCCGGGACCCTTGAGGCGGGCCACGAAGACGAACTCGTCGAGCCCGGCCAGCGCGTCCGCGACGGCGTCGTCGACCGTCGGACGGTCGTCGGGGTGGACGATCTGGATGAACTGCTCGTAGCAGACCGGGAAGGAGTCCGCGCTCAGCCCGTACAGCTCGTAGAGCTGGGCGGACCCCGTGATCTCGTCGCTGGCCAGCTGCCACTCCCAGCTGCCGATCCGCGCGATCCGCTGGGCCTCGGCGAGCCGCTGTTCGTTGGCCCGGACCGTGTCGGCCAGCTGACGCTGCTCGGTGTAGTCGGTGAGCCGGTGGAGGATCCCGGTGAGCGAACCGTCCTCCGCCCGCAGCTCGCTCTCCCGCACCAGCACCCATCGGACGCTGCCGTCACGGCGGACGAACTGGACCTCCACGTTGTGCGGGTTCAACGCACCGGTGCGGAGGTCCGCCAGATGGGCCCGGAACTGCGCCCGGCCCTCCTCGTCGAGGGTGTCGAAGACGGTGAGGTCCATGACCTCGGACTCGGGCACGCCGTACAGCCTGGCGATCTCGGCGTTGGCGTAGATCGTGCGGCCGTCCAGGTCGAGGACCCAGATGCCATCGGGGGATGTCTCGACGATGTCGCGGAACAGGCGGCCGTGGTCCATGTGTCCTCCCGAGGACACGATAGGGGGCCGCCGGTCCTCGGAACGGCTGAACGCACCAGGTCCGGCTGCGTTCATCCCGCCTCTCCGTCGATGAGGAACGTGCCGTTGCGCCGTACCAGCTGCAGGGTGACGTCGTCGCGGACCCGCGCGCCGTCCTGCTTGGTGTACTCGACGGTGTAGCGCACGACCAGGGTGGTGGGATCGGCCGAGGCGTTCACGAGTTCGGCCGAGCGCACCGTGCTCCAGAACCCCGTGTAGCCGCTCAGACCGTTGCTCTGCGCCTGGAACGAGGGCGTGAGCATCGCGAACGCCGTCTCCGGGTCGCGGGTGACCGTCGAGAGGTAGTCGTCCACGAAGTCGGTGAGGTCCTTCTCGGTGACCGGGGCCTTGGCCGGGGTCGACGCCGATCCGCCCGGGGAACGGTCGGCCGGCTCGTCGTCGCCGGTGGAGAGGGAGACGAGTCCCCACAGGACGAGGGCGACCAGGGCGAGGGCAGCCAGGCCGCCGATCACCAGGGCCCCACCCGGCGTACGACGGGGACGGCGCGCCGGGGCGGACGGCGTCGGCTCGGGCGCGGGTGGGAGGGTACGGCGGCTGTTCGGCGGCTGAGCGTCGAGCACCTGCGTCCGTCCGGCGCCGGTCTCGCGCACGGTGGCGGGCGCGGGGTGCAGCACCGTCCCGGTCGGTCCGGCGGCGAGGAAGTCCCGGACCTGCGCCATCGACCAGCGGTCCTCCGGCCGCAGGGTCATCGTCGCCTCGAGCAGGGGAGTGAGCCACCCTGCGTTCGTGAGCCGTGGCGGCTCCTCGTGAACGATCCGGTAGAGCGCCCCCATCAGGTTGTCGCCCACGTCGTACGGCGGCCGGCCGGCCAGAGCGTGGAACAGCGTGGCGCCGACCGACCAGACGTCGCTGGCGTCCCGTGCCATCGCCCCGGACGCGACCTCGGGCGCCAGGTAGGCAGGGGAGCCGGTGACCAGGCCGGTCTGGGTCAGCGTCGCGTCGGCCGAGGCGCGCGCGATCCCGAAGTCGGAGAGCTTCGCCTCGCCGCGGGGGTTCACCAGGATGTTCGACGGCTTCACGTCGCGGTGCACGATGCCGACGGCGTGGGCCGCGGCCAGGGCGTCCGACACCTGACGGATCAGGGGGGAGGCCTGGTCGGGGGTCAGGGCGCCGTCGCGCTTGACGAGCTGTGCCAGCGTGACGCCCTCGACGTACTCCATCACCAGCCACTGGTGGTCGCCCTCGGTGACGAGGTCGAAGACCGCCACGACGTGCGGGTGGTTGAGCCGCGCCGCCAGCCGTGCCTCGCGCTCGGCACGTTCCAGGTCGGGGGTGCCGACGCCGGGCATCATCCCGATGCGCTTGAGCGCGACCTCGCGACCGAGGACGCGGTCGCGGCCGAGCCACACGGCTCCCATGCCGCCACGGCCGATCTCTCGGTCGAGGGTGTACCTGTCTGCGATCACGTGGGGGGACCTCCTGGTGCCGTCCAGAGCCTATCCACGACCCGGTGCCGCCCGGCACTCACCGGCCACGGAGCAAACCGGGTGGGCGTGCGCGCGGGCGATGCGGCAGGCTGGGCCCTGTCAGCTCCCACCACGGAAGGCCTCGCGTGACCATCGATCCCACCCTCCTCGACGACCTCGAGTGGCGCGGACTCATCGCCCACTCGACGGACCTCGACGCGCTGCGCGAGGCCCTCACCGAGGGCAGTGTGCGGTTCTACGTGGGCTTCGACCCGACCGCGCCGAGCCTCCACCTGGGCAACCTGGTCCAGATCCTTACCGCGCGACGGTTGCAGAACGCCGGACACACGCCGTACGCGCTCGTGGGTGGGGCGACCGGCATGATCGGTGACCCTCGCGACTCGGGGGAGCGCGCGCTGAACTCCCTCGACACCGTCAAGGACTGGGTCGAGCGGGTCCGCCGCCAGATCGAGCCGTTCCTGGACTTCGAGGGCGAGAACGCGGCGACCATGGTCAACAACTACGACTGGACCGCGAGCCTGTCGACCATCGACTTCCTGCGCGAGATCGGCAAGCACTTCCCGGTGAACCGGATGCTCGCCCGCGACGTGGTCAAGTCCCGCCTCGAGGCGGGCATCTCCTACACCGAGTTCAGCTACGTGCTGCTGCAGTCCATGGACTTCCTCAACCTGTACCGCGACCACGGGGTGACGCTGCAGTTCGGCGGGTCCGACCAGTGGGGCAACCTCACCGGCGGCGTGGAGCTCATCCGGCGCAGCGACGCCGGCAAGGTGCACGCCTTCGCGACGCCGCTGATCACCAAGGCGGACGGCACGAAGTACGGCAAGACGGAGGGCGGTGCGCTCTGGCTCGACCCGGAGATGATGTCGCCGTACGCCTTCTACCAGTTCTGGCTCAACGTCGAGGACGAGAAGGTGGGCGAGCTGCTCAGGATCTTCACGTTCCTCAGCCGCGCCGAGATCGAGGAGCTCGACGCCCAGATGGCCGAGAAGCCCTTCCTGCGTGCCGGGCAGAAGGCGTTGGCCGAGCACGTCACCACGCTGGTGCACGGGGCCGAGGAGACCGAGCGGATCAAGGCGGCCTCGGCCGCGCTCTTCGGCGGCGGCGACCTGATGGGTCTCAGTCCCGACACCCTCGGTGCCGCCCTGCGCGAGGCGGGCGTCACCCAGGTGGAGCGTGCGGACGTGCTGCCGACCGTGGTCGACCTGCTCGTGGAGACCGGGCTCTCCAAGAGCCGGGGGGACGCCCGGCGGACCATCGGCGAGGGTGGGGCCTACCTCAACAACGTCCGCGTGGAGGACGTCGACCTGGTGCCCACGACCGAGGACCTGATCGGCGGGAGCTGGATGGTGCTGCGCCGGGGGAAGAAGAACTTCGCCGGCGTCGAGGTTCGCTGAGATGACCGGCGCGGGCACCTGGCTCCGCACGCTCGAGGAGCGTGCCCGCGCCGAGCTGCCCACGCCGGTCTTCCAGCACCTCGTCCACGGAGCGCGCGAGTCGGTCACGGCCGAGGAGGCGAACGCCGCCTGGTCGGCGGTGCGGTTCCACCCGCACGTCCTGCGCGACGTCACCGAGATCGACCTCGCGGTCACCCTGCTCGGTGAGCGGTTCGAGGTTCCGTGGGGAGTCGCCCCCACCACCCTGCAGCGGGCCGTCCACCCGGACGGCGAGGTCGCCATGGCCACCGCGTGCGCTGCGGCGGGATCGTTGCTGGTCGTCTCCAGCAACGCTGGAAGCACCTTCGGTGAGATCGCCGCCACCGGCGTGGGCTGGTGGCTGCAGGCCTACCTGCCCGCGGACCGGACCCTGGCACTGCCCCTCCTGGAGCGAGCAGTGGCCGCGGGCGCATCGGCGGTGGTCCTCACGGTGGACACCCCGGTGGTCGGAACCAAGTACGTCGACGGCGTCGGCATCTGGGACACCGTCGAGCCGCACCGGGTGCGCGTGAACTTCGACCCGGGGTACGACGACCAGCCCGGATCGGAGAAGGCGCTCGACCTCGGACCGCACGACGTGGACTGGCTTGCGACCGTGACCGGGCTGCCCGTGGTGGTCAAAGGGGTCCTGCGCCCCGACGACGCCCGCCGGTGTGCGCAGGCCGGTGCCCGCGCGATCTGGGTCTCCAACCACGGGGGTCGCCAGCTCGACCGCTCCGCTCGGACAGCGGACTGCCTCCCCGGTGTCGTGGCAGCTGTCGGAGGCCAGGCGGAGGTGTACGTCGACGGGGGAGTGCGCGACGGGCTCGACGTCCTCGCCGCGACCGCGCTCGGTGCGCAGGCGGTGTTCCTGGGGCGGCTCCCGCTCTACGCGCTCCTCGACGGGGAGCCCGGGGTGCGGCGGATGCACGAGGAACTGTCGCTCCAGACCCGCGAGGCGATGCGCCTCGCCGGCTGCCGAACCGTGCCCGACACGCTCGGAATCGTCGCCCCAGCGGGCCCAACCCCCCTCTGACCTGCGCAAACACGATTGTGGCCCGGGTCACGCCGACCCGATTTGATCAATCGAACCGGCGTCCTCTAATGTTCTGTCTGTCGCCAGGGAGCGGCGGGAAGCAAGGCCGAGGGGCCGGGCTTCCGGCCCCGGGTCGGCCCCCAACTACATCACCTCAACGGGTGGTTCGAGACGCGCCTCCGGGCCGGATCGGAACTCTCCGGGGCGATGGTGTGCGCGGGGAAGGGATGAGGATGGCCCCGGATTTGCGGGGCGGGAATCAAACCGCTAAGTTTTACGAGTCGCCCCACCGCTTGAACCGAGAGGTTCGAGGATGGGACGCGCCTGATTCTTGAGAACTCAACAGTGTGTCATAGTCGACGAATTAGTTTGTTATGCCTCGTCTTCTGTGTTGTCTGCTCTTTGGAGTAGGTGGTGCAGGATTCGATTCTTTTGGTAAGACAATGATTCTGGCAAATTTGTCAGATGTTTTGTTCTTGCCAGGGCATCTCTTTTTCCTCAATCGTGCCTTTGGTGTGGTTGGGGTGTTGTTTTTCAACGGAGAGTTTGA
>NZ_JBFIKK010000124.1:0-9408 GCF_041600255.1 Nocardioides sp.
CGTCGTCGAAGGTCCGGTCGGCGTAGGCGAGGTCCGGGCTCGGCGAGGCGCTGGTGAGCCGCTCGGCCCGCTCGTCGGAGAGGGCGTCGACGCGGATCCGCTGCTTGCGACGGGCCTGGTCCAGGAACAGGTTGGTGGTGATCCGGTGCAGCCAGCCCTCGAAGGTGCCGGGCGTGTAGGAGGCGAGCGAGCGGAACACCCGGACGAAGACCTCCTGGGTGAGGTCCTCGGCGTCCTGGCGGTTGCCGGTCAGGCGGTAGGCGAGACGGTAGACGCGGTCGGAGTGCAGCTCGACCACCTCGTCCCAGGTCGGCACCGCGGACGTGCCTGACTGGCCCTGGGTCGCAGCGTCCACCGGGGTCTCCTCATGGCGCGATTCGCGCGCCTTCACTCCGAACAGCGTCTGACTTCCTCACCGTAGGAACCG
The DNA here is from genome assembly GCF_041600255.1 of Nocardioides sp. Lineage (GTDB taxonomy): Bacteria > Actinomycetota > Actinomycetes > Propionibacteriales > Nocardioidaceae > Nocardioides. The sequence continues at coordinate 428 of NZ_JBFIKK010000124.1, forward strand.
AGCCTGAGAGCAGCCTGTGAGGGCGGCCTCAGGATTGCTGAGAACTCATCAGGACAACGTCTCGTCGGGCCGTCGCGTTCCCGCCGGTTCGCGATACGGTGGTGCCGCTCGATCACGCTGGTCGCCCGCGCTGGCGGGTGCCCCACCCAGGAGGCCACCATCACCACCCCGATCAAGCCCACGAGTTGGTCCTACGCCGAGGGTTTCATCGCCGAGGACGAGGTCCTCGCCGCTGCCCGCGCCCGCGCCGAGGAAGTGGGGGTCGTCTCGATCGGCTCCGGTGGGGGTGCCGCCCTGCGGTTCCTCGCCTCGGTGCTCGACGCCCGGGCGGTCGTCGAGATCGGCACCGGCACCGGTGTCTCCGGCCTCTGGCTGCTGCGTGGCATGCGCAGCGACGGCGTGCTCACCACCGTGGACATCGAGGCCGAGCACCAGCGGCTCGCACGTCAGTCCTACACCGAGGCCGGCATCCCGCCGCAGCGCGCGCGCACCATCTCCGGCGCGGCGCTCGAGGTGCTCCCCCGGCTGACCGACGGCCACTACGACCTGGTCTTCTGCGACGCCGACAAGGCCGAGTACGCCGCCTACCTCAAGGAGGCGCTGCGTCTGCTCCGCCCCGGTGGCGTGGTGGCCTTCGACAACGCCCTGTGGCACGACCGGGTGGCCGACCCCGCCCAGCGCGACGAGGAGACCGTGTCGATCCGGGAGCTGGGGCGCACGATCGCGGAGCACGACGGCCTGGTCTCGGTGCTGCTGCCCGTCGGTGACGGGCTGCTGGCCGCGAAGAAGGTCTGGGCCCCCGAGGTCTGAGTCGGGACTCGATCAGCAGCGGGAGGCGGCGGTGAAGCCGGCGCCGCCCTCGGCGACCGCGACGATGTCGCAGGCCTCGATCAGCACCGGGCCGCTCCCGATGAGCTGGGAGCCCGGAGCCTGCTCGGCCCCCGCGGTGAAGGTCGCCTGGAACTCGGCCCTGGCCTCCTGTGTCGCGAAGACGTAGCAGCCCTCGAACCACTCCCCGGCCCGCATCCGCCAAGTCTTGAACTGCAGGCCGGGCATCGCCTGGAAGCGCGCGTGCGAGGATTCCGCGACGTACGACGCCAACGTCTCCTCGATGCCGTCGGGGGCGTCGGCGAGCGACCAGCGGACGGTCAGGCCGATCACGGGATCGACGCCAGGGGGTCGGGTCCGCCGAGCCAGCCGAGCAGGGCGCGCGCGCCGAAGCCGGTCGGGCCGGTGGTCCACTCGTGGTGCTCGGTCGGCGAGTCGCCGGCCGAGGCCACGTCGAGGTGCGCCCAGGGCAGGCCATCGACGAAGTGCTGCAGGAACAGCGCCGCGGTGATCGCCCCGGGGCCACCCGCCGCGTTGTCGGCGTCGGCGACCTTGGAGGTCAACTTCTCCTCGTAGACCTCGGCCAGCGGGAACCGCCACAACGGTTCACCCGCGTCCTCGCCGGCCTGCGCGAGGGCGGCCGCGAGGGCGTCGTGGTTGGCGAAGTAGCCGCCGGTGCGCTGACCGAGCGCGACCTTCATCGCGCCGGTCAGGGTGGCGACGTCGACGATCGCGTCCGGCTTGATCTCCTGTACGGCATAGGCGAGCGCGTCGGCCAGGACCAGCCGGCCCTCGGCGTCGGTGTTGGTGACCTCGGAGGTGCGCCCGCCGAAGTGGGTGAGGACGTCACCGGGGCGCAGGGCGTTGCCGGAGACGGCGTTCTCCGCTGCCGGGACCAGGCCGACCACGCGCACCGGGCACTCGACGGCCGCCAGTGCGCTGAGGACGGCGAGCACGATCGCCCCACCGGTCATGTCGCGCTTCATCGTGATCATGGCCTCGCCGGGCTTGATCGAGAGGCCGCCGGAGTCGAAGGTGATCCCCTTGCCCACCAGGACGACCACCGGGGTCTTCCGTTTGACCTTCGCGGGGGTGTAGTCCATCCGGATCAGACGGGGCGGGGTGGCCGAGGCCTGCCCGACGCCGAGGATCCCACCGAAGCCCTCGTCGGCCAGTCGACGTTCGTCCCAGATGGTGACGGCAAGACCTGCCTCCTCGCCGAGCAGGCGCGCCTGCTCGGCCAGCCAGGCGGGATTCTTCAGGTTCGACGGGACTGTCGCCAGCATCCGGGCGCGCCACCCGGCACCGCCGATGGCCAGCGCCCGGTCGAGGGCCCGGTCGAGGTCGTGGTCCTCGGGGAGCCCGGCGAGCACGACCTTGGCCACCGGCCGGTGCTCGGGCTCCGCGGAGCCCCAATGGAAGCCGAAGGAAGCGAGCATCGCGCCCACCACGAAGGCCTCCAGGCCGGCGGTCGAGGCCAGCGCGGGGATCGACGTCGCGATGCTGTCGCGGTCCTGGGTGGCCCGGGCGAGCGCTGCCCCGGCGCGCCGGAAGTCGACCAGCCGCTGCTCGCCGACACCGACCAGGTGCACCCAGCGCAGCGCCGGGTTGTCGGGCAGGCCACCGGGGACCGGGAGGGTGGTCACCTCGCCCGCCTTGCCGGTGGCCTCGTTCATCTCGAGCAACGCCAACAGGTCGGTGTCGAGCTGCTCGCCGACCTCTGCAGCACCCGGACCGAGCAGGGCTGAGCCTGCCCCGACGCCGGGGACGACGGGGAGGGCGAGGACCTCGACGCCGACGATGGCGTGCGGCCGGAGGTCGCTGAGCGCGAACTGCGGGGGTGAGACCTGGGCGGGAAGAGTGACCGAGAGGGAGGCGGACATCAGCCGGGGCTCAGTGGGCCGTCAGCCCACGACGTCCTTGAGCGCAGCACCCAGGGCGCCAGCCTCGTCGGCGTTGAGCTCGACGACGAGACGACCCCCGCCCTCGAGCGGGACGCGCATGACGATGCCGCGTCCTTCCTTGGTGACCTCCAGCGGACCGTCACCGGTCCGCGGCTTCATGGCCGCCATCCGCGTACCTCTTCCTCTACCGATTCAAGAGCAGTCAGGGTCCGAGCGACCCTGTCCGCCTCACGCTGTCGGCCATTATCCCCCATGGCACCGGCGTCCCCGACCACAGGGTCACGCGTCGTTCCGCGCGCAGGGACGCTCCGACTGGCACACTCCCCCCCATGCATGCCCGGTCCGCACTGTTCGACGTCTACGGCGATCACCTGCGCACCCGCGGCAGCCAGGCCCCGGTCGCGGCCGTCGTACGCCTCCTCGCGCCGGTCGGCATCGCCGCGCCGGCCGTGCGCACCGCCATCTCGCGCATGGTGATGCAGGGCTGGCTGGAGCCGGTCAACCTGGACGGCGGACGTGGCTACCGGGCCACCGAGCGCGCCACCCGCCGTCTCGACGAGGCCGCCGAGCGGATCTACCGACGCACCCGCCCCGCCTGGGACGGCCACTGGCACTTCGCCTTCGTCGAGCCACCAGCCAGCCGCAGCGCGCGCAGCCGGCTGCGCGCGGACCTGACCTACGTGGGGTACGCCGAGCTCGCCGACCACGTGTGGGTCAGCCCCTTCCCCCGCGGCGAGCTCGCCTCCGTCCTGGAGCGCGCGGGTGCCGGCGCCCGGACCGCGCGTGCCGACCGGGTCGACCCGCCTCCGACCGAGGCGTGGGACCTGCTCGCGCTGCGCTCGGCGTACGACGAGTGGCTGGCCTCGGCGGACGCGCTGGTCGCCGAGCAGCTGGCCGGTCACGACGATGCCGACGAGGCTGCGTTCGCCGCGCGCTTCCACCTGGTCCACGAGTGGCGCAAGTTCCTCTTCGCCGACCCCGGCCTGCCCGAGGAGCTCCTGCCCGAGGACTGGCCGGGCCGAGCCGCCACCGAGCTCTTCACCCGCGAGGCCACCCGCCTCAAGCCGGGCAGCGACCGGTTCGTCTCGACCTGCCTGGACGCGTGACGATCCCGGGAGGGCCATCGGGCAGACTGCAGCCATGACCGAGTCCTCCGTGCTCCTCGACCTGTCCGACGGCGTCGCCACCATCACGCTGAACCGCCCCGACGCGATGAACAGCCTCGACGTGGCCACCAAGGTGCTGCTGCTCGAAATCGTCCGGGAGGTCTCGGAGAACCCGGCCGCCCGCTGCGTCGTGCTCACCGGCACCGGGCGTGCGTTCTGCACCGGCCAGGACCTCAAGGAGCACATCCAGATCCTCAACAGCGGCTCCAGCGAGCAGCTGTTCCGCACGGTCGACGAGCACTACAACCCGATCGCCACGGCGCTCGACGAGATGGCCAAGCCCGTCCTCGCCGCCGTGAACGGGGTCGCCGCCGGCGCCGGAGCGAGTCTCGCCTTCGGTTGCGACCTCCGTCTGGTGGCCGACACGGCCGGCTTCAACCTCGCCTTCGCCAACGTCGCGCTCTCCTGCGACACCGGCGCCAGCTACCACCTCCAGCGGCTGGTCGGCCGGGCCAAGGCCATCGAGCTGCTCTACTTCCCGCGCACGATCAAGGCCGACGAGGCCCTGGCCCTGGGGCTGGCGACCCACGTGGTGCCGGCCGCCGAGCTCGAGAGCGAGGTGCGCACGCTGGCCGAGCGTCTGGCTGCCGGCCCGACGGTCGCCTACGGCTCGATGCGCCAGTCCGTCGCCTACGCGGCCGGGCACTCCTACGCAGAGGCGCTCGCCTTCGAGAGCCGGATGATGCAGCGCACCGGCGCCACCGAGGACCACGCCGCCGCCGTCGCGGCCTTCGTGGCGAAGGAGAAGCCGAACTTCCAGGGCCGGTAGGACGCTCAGCCCGGCCCCGGCGCCGGGCCGCCCTTGGCCCCCCACACGGCCAGCACCTGGCGCGGCGCCCGGTGCCGCATGAGGTGACGCGACGGACGGGCGCCGTACTCGACGGTCAGGGCTGCGCCCGTGAACTTCGCGTTGTACCAACTCGTCATCGTGCCGTGGCAGACCCCGCCACAGGTGAAGCGCTTGCGCGGCAGGCGCAGCTCACGGGCCACCCTGCGAGCGAACCTGGGCTTCTTGGTGTCGGTGTCCACGCCGTGCAGCGGCTGGTGGAAGCTGAGGATCCGCTTCGGGCGGACGTCCTTGAGGAACCTGATCATCGCGCGGGTCTCGGGCTCCGAGCGCGGACGCGGACCGGACTCGTAGGTGCCGTCCAGGTCCTTCCAGTGGTGCGGGTAGTTCCGGTTCAGGTCGACGCCGTGGGCGTTCTTGCGGGTGCCGGCCGCGAGACCGTCCGGGTTGTACGTCGGCACCACCCACAGGTCGAGCCCCCGGATCGGTCGTCCGTCGCGCAGCGCGCGGAGGATCTGGCGCGGGGCGGCCTCGTTGCCGTGCATGGTCGCGATCAGCACCACCGTGGGTTTTCCGCGTTGGCCGAGGTGCCAGGCCACGATGTCGCGGCCCTCGACGGACTCGCCGATCACGCGGCGACCGATCACCGCCGGGCGCTCCTCGGCGCCGGCCGGGCCGGCGGACGCCTCCGCGAAGGGGGCGAGGGCGGCCAGCGCGAGAGGGCCGATGGCGAGGATCCCGAGACGTCGCCGCACGGTGCCCTCAGACCGCCGCCGTGAGGTAGGCCCAGGTGAAGACACAGACCCCGGCCAGCATGCCGACATGGGCCAGGATCGAGAGTCCGGGCCCCTCGGACCAGGAGTCCTGCGACACCTCCGAGGCGTGCTTTCCGCCGCTGGGCAGCCACCGCACCAGGATCAGCAGGCCGGCCACCACCACGATCCACCAGAAGGCCAGGGCGACGATGCCCACGGCGGCACTCCCGGGCGCCGAGTCCTCGGGCGCCACCAGGAAGGTCACCCAGGCGAGCAGTGCCAGGGCGCCGCTCACCGTGTGCGTGGCGAGCAGTCCGCCGCCCAGCTGGAACCTGCCCGCAGCCTCGCCCGCAAGTCGCAGCCGGACACGGGTCAGCACGACGACGACGGCTGCAAGGCCCGTCAGGACGTAGACGATCACGGGGGTCGACACGCTCGGCAGTGTGCCCTACGAAGCGGGTGCTTCGCCACGACCCTCCGAGGGTGGGGCCGGGTCGTCGGTCGCGTCCCCCGCCTCGACGCCGGCCTCGGCGAGCTGCGTCGCGAGCCGGTCCAGGAGGGCGTCGACCTCGGACATCCGGTACCCGCGCACGGCCAGCGGGAACCGGACCCGGCGCAGGTCGTCGGCGGCCAGGGGCCCCGTGCCGGGGATGCCGGCGTCCGGTCGATCGTCGTACGCCGGCGTCATCGGCTCACCCTTGCCGGCAGCCACCAGCGCGACGCCGCCGAGGGCCAGCACGATCAGGATCGCGAAGAGCCACATCATCAGCGGTCACCGTTGCGGGCCTCGACCATCAGCGCGACAGCCTCCTCGACGTCGTCGGTCAGGGTCAGCATCTCGAGGTCGTGCTCGGAGAGCGTCCCGGCGGCGAGGGCCGTGTCGCGCAGCCAGCCGACCAGGCCCTGCCAGTAGTCGACACCGACCAGCACGATCGGGAAGCGGGTGACCTTGCGGGTCTGCACCAGCGTGAGCGCCTCGAACAGCTCGTCGAGGGTGCCCAGGCCGCCCGGCAGGACGACGAAGCCCTGGGAGTACTTCACGAACATGGTCTTGCGGGCGAAGAAGTAGCGAAAGTTCACACCCATGTCGACCCACGGGTTGAGCCCCGACTCGAAGGGCAGCTCGATGCCCAGCCCGACGCTGACCCCCCCGGCCTCCGAGGCGCCCTTGTTGGCGCCCTCCATCGCACCGGGACCACCGCCGGTGATCACCGCGAAGTCGGCCCGGGCGAGCCCGGCGCCGACCTGCTCGGCCAGCGCGTACGCCGGGTGTCCGGCCGGTGTACGGGCCGAGCCGAAGACCGCCACCGCCGGCCCCAGCTCGGCCAGGGCGCCGAAGCCCTCGACGAACTCGGCCTGGATACGCAGGACTCGCCAGGGATCGGTGTGAACCCAGTCGCTGGGGCCGCGAGAATCGAGCAGACGCTGGTCCGTGGTCGATCCCTCGTCGCGAGCCTGTTCGCGCCGCTTGAGGACCGGGCCGGTGATCTTGTCGATCATGCGTCACCACCCAGCCAGCCGCGCAGCAGGACCTCGCAGCGCTCGATCTCCTCGACCGGCACGAACTCCTCCTGCTTGTGCGCCAGCAGCGGGTCGCCCGGCCCGAAGTTCACCGCCGGCACTCCCAGGGCCGTGAAGCGCGCGACGTCGGTCCAGCCGAACTTCGGGTGTGCCTCGCCGCCGACCGCCGCCAGGAAGGCCTTGGCCGCCGGGACGTCGAGACCCGGCAGGGCGCCGGGGGCGCTGTCGGTGACCTCGACGTCGTACCCCTCGAAGAAGTCGCGGACGAAGTCGGCCGCCTCGGCCTCGGAGCGGTCCGGCGCGAACCGGAAGTTGACCTCCACCACGCACTCGTCCGGCAGCACGTTGCCGGCGACCCCGCCGCGGATGAAGACCGCGTTCAGACCCTCGTGGTACTCCAGCCCGTCGATCACCGGCCGTCGCGCTTCGTACTGCTGGAGGCGAGCGAGCACGTCGGCCGCGGCATGGATGGCGTTGACGCCCTTCCAGCTGCGGGCCGAGTGGGCGCGCTCGCCGTGGGTGCGGACGTCGACCCGCAGCGTGCCCTGGCAGCCGGCCTCGACCCCGGCGTTCGAGGGCTCCATCAGGATCGCGAAGTCGGCGACCATCAGCTCGGGGTTGCTCGCGGCGAGGTGCTTGAGGCCGTTGTACTGCTCGTCGATCTCCTCGGCCTCGTAGAAGATGAAGGTGACGTCGCGGTTGGGCTCGGGCACGGTTGCCGCCAGGCGGAGCATGACGGCGTCGCCACCCTTCATGTCGCAGGTGCCCAGGCCGTGCAGCAGGTCGCCGTCGGGGCGCTGCTCGCGCCGGGCGGGCAGATTGTCGTTGAGCGGGACGGTGTCGAGGTGGCCGGCGATCACCACGCGTTCCCCGCGGCCGAGGTCGGTCCGGGCGACGACGGTGTGGCCGTGTCGGGTGACGATGAGGTGCTCGAGGGGCTCGAGGGCGGCCTGGACGGCGTCGGCGATGGCCTGTTCGTTCCGACTCACCGACTCGATGTTGACCAGCTGCTCGGTGAGGGTGGCGACGTCCGCGGAGAGGTCCAGGTGCGACATGTCGCCATCCAACCATTCCGCCGAACTGGAACCTGTTCTAGTGTTCGGTCATGCGCCACGGGATCGTCCTGTTCACCTCCGACCGCGGGATCACCCCCGCCGCAACGGCGCGCGCCGCCGAGGAACGCGGCTTCGACACCTTCTACGTGCCCGAGCACACCCACATCCCGATCCGGCGAGAGGCCGCCCACCCGGGCACCGGCGACGCGTCGTTGCCCGACGACCGGTACGCCCGCACGCTGGACCCGTGGGTCTCGCTGGCCACCGCTGCCGCGGTGACGTCGCGGATCAGGCTGTCGACCGCGGTGGCGCTCCCGGTCGAGTCGGACCCGATCACGCTGGCCAAGGCGATCGCGTCGCTGGACCACCTCTCCGGCGGCCGGGTCACGCTCGGGGCGGGCTTCGGGTGGAACACCGACGAACTGGCCGACCACCACGTGCCGGCCGCGCGTCGTCGTACCGTGCTGAAGGAGTACCTCGCGGCGATGCGGGCGCTCTGGACGCAGCAGGAGGCGTCGTACGACGGGGAGTTCGTGTCGTTCGGACCGTCGTGGGCCTACCCGAAGCCGGTGCAGGCGCACGTGCCGGTGCTGATCGGGGCCGGCGGCGGCCCGAAGACCTTCCGCTGGATCTCCGAGAACGCCGACGGCTGGATGACCACCCCGATCGAGCAGGACATCAGCGGCAAGGCCGCCGACCTGCACCGGGCCTGGGCCGAGGCCGGCCGCGAGGGGTCGCCGGAGATCCACGTGCTGGTCGCGACGAAGCCCTCCCCCGACGACCTCGCCGGGTGGGAGGCGGCCGGGGCGACCGAACTGATCTGGGGGGTGCCGGACAAGTCCGAGGACGAGGTTCTGGCCCACCTGGATCGCCTCGCCACCCGCCTGCGCTGACCTGCCACTTGTGGTTGCTGCCAGGCCGCTGACCTGCCACTTGTGGTTGCTCTTGGGCAACCACAAGTGGCA
>NZ_JBFIKK010000125.1:0-9274 GCF_041600255.1 Nocardioides sp.
GCAGACCCTGACCGCCCCCCCACCCCGCCGATCCACGATCCGCGGGGTACAGGCACGTCCGGTCAGGTCCGACGCAACCGGCTCTGAGGTCAATGAAACAAGCAGCCGATGAGCGCGCGTGCTCTCGCTACTGTGAAGCCTGTGCCCTCGCCTGATCTCAACGCAGATCTGTGGGTGCCGGACGAGGCAGGTCGACGGAGTCGAGCGAAGCACCGCTGTCCGAGGAAGCCCTTCGTTCGGTCGACGCAGAACTCGGCTGCCGCCTACCCCCTGCATACGTCCACCTGGCCCGACCACGTGGCGGTCTCGACCTCATCGCCCTCGACTACAGCGCTTGCGGACCTGATGGCGAACCTTGGCGTCGTGCACGTGGAATCGGGAGGTCGGCTCCACGGTCACTCCGCTCGCACGGCGCGACCGCACATGCCGCGGCCCGGGGACTCCTTGACGCCGACCTGAACCGAGCGGAGTATCGAAGGACGTTGAGGCGGCGGGGGACGACATGGACGATCGGGTGCGTGTCGCTGTGCGGGTGGCCGCCTGCCTTGGGTTGATGGTCGGCACAGCAGCTTCCTGCAGCACCTCAGCTCGGAACGTGGGTCGGCTGGCGCAGGCGGGCTCCGACGACGTGTTGCGGGGCGGCATCGTGCTCGGCAACACGGCCGATCAGCTGGCGCCGTCAATCGGCAGCAGCGTTCGATCGCAGGTGAGCCGGCTGTCTGACGACGAGGATGTCCAGGACGCTGCGTACGGGTTGGCGTGGGACGTGATGTGCGACGTGGTCACCCACTCGCTGCCTGACGATCTCGACACGGTGACCGGCTACGTGGCCGCGGCAGCCACCAGTTTCGCGTTGAGCTTCACCGACGAGGGTGCACAGATCCTGGGCGCCGCGATCATTGACGAGCTCGATGGTCAGGAGTCGGAGATCCGGGTGACGTGCGGCGACCTGCAGCCTGGCTGAGCGTTTCGCGAGCTCTGTTCGACCACGCCGCTTGGTGCACGAACTCCGAAAGGAGGTCGCTGCGGGGCACGTCCGGCGGACGCGGCGGATGCCGAGCGGTCGTGCCGTTGAGCAGTCCGAGGAGCGTGATCCCGGGGGGGTCTCTCGACAGCGGAAGCCCGGGACCCGGCCCAACGAACGGGCCCGAATGGGCGTCGCGCTGAGCCAGGCGATCCCGGACGCCGCCGTAACCTCGACCGCTGGCGTCGGTTGACCCGCCATGCGACAACTTCGGGCGCGCCTGGCTGCGGTGCCAGCGCTCCTCTACTTCGCCCTGGTGTGGACGGCCCTCGCGCTGTGGGCGAACGACGTGCGAGGCCTCTACATCGCTGCCATCTGTGCGATGGGTGGGGTCGTCCAGTTGGTGCGCCAGGAGCCGCGATGACGTCGGCTGCGCGGCGAGCGTGCCATGCTGGGCCTGTGAGATCCCGACACCGTCACGCCCTGCTCGGGATGGTTCCCATCGTCGTCCTGCTGGCGTGCTTGAGCATCGCCTCGGGTCTGGCCACCCTGCTGGGGCTGCCGCCGGGGCTGGCCGCCCTCTTCACCCTCCTGCTCGCGGTGATCGGGTTCTTCATCTCTCGGGCCATCCTCAGGCGAGGCTTCGCGCAGAGCGACCCCTGGCACCAGCGGGCCTGACTCAGCGCCGGCCCGCCAACTCGACGGGCTCCACGGGCTCCACGGGCTCCACGGGCTCCACGCGTTCAAGGGGCTCCGTAGCAGGAGCCGCTTCCTCGCGGCGCCGGGCCACCAGGCTGGTGATGATCACGGTCGCGAGGATGCCGACGATCACGCCCAGCGACAGCAGCGTCGGGATTTCCGGCACCCACATCCACACGCCGTGCGCCCAGTGGGCCACCAGCTTGACGCCGATGAACGCCAGGATCGCGGCCAGGCCGTAGCCCAGGTGGGCCAACGAGGCGAGCGCCCCGGCCAGCACGAAGAACAGCGCACGCAGACCGAGCAGGGCGAAGGCGTTGGTCACGAAGACCAGGTACGGGTCCTCGGTGATGCCGTAGACGGCCGGCACCGAGTCGATCGCGAAGACGATGTCGGTGCCGAGAATGGCCACGACCACCAGGGCCATCGGCGTGAGCCAACGACGTCCGTCGCGGACGACGCTGAGCCGGCTGCCCTCGTAGTCGTCGGTCACCGGCCAGATCCTGCGCAGCAGCCGGACGGAGCGCAGCGAGCTGATGTCGATGGTGTCGTGGTGCGGGGTCATCGCGTCGCGCAGCACCTTGACCGCGGTGAGCAGCAGGATGGCGCCGAAGAGCAGGAAGGCCCACGCGAACGACGAGATCAGCTGGGCGCCCAGCGCGATGAAGATGCCGCGGAGCACCAACGCCCCGGCCACCCCGATCAGCAGCACCCGCTGCTGCAGCCTGCGGGGTACGGCGAAGGCGGTCAGCAGGATCAGAAAGATGAACAGGTTGTCGACCGAGAGGGACTTCTCCACCAGGTAGCCGGTGTAGTACTCCAGCCCTCGCTGGCTGCCGTGGCTCTGCCACACCCACACCCCGAAGGCGACCGGGATGGCGACGTAGAACACCGACCAGGCCACCGCCTCCCGCATCCGCACCTCGTGCGGCTTGCGGGTGACGGCGAAGTCCAGGGCGAGCAGACCGAGGATCGCGGCGATGGTGATCAGCCACAGGCTGGGAGTGCCGACCGGATCGGCGACGAGCACAGGGAACGGGGACACAACAGACTCCTCAGGATTCTTCTCCTGAGGTCTCCTTCACCGCTGGAATGCGGCCCCTGACCGGGAGTGCATCGGCACTCGGACTGACCGGACAGAACTGGGAAGTACTCCCCTCGAGGCGCAAGGATAGTCGAGCCCTCCGGTCGACAGAAATCGGCCACGCACCACCGGCCGCTCCCTCTTCCCCCGGTAGCCTCGCGCTGCATGGGGGAGATCGCCGCGATACTGACCGTCGCACTGGCCGCCGGCATGCTCGCGAGTCTGGTCCGACTGCCACCGCTGGTCGGCTTCCTGGTGGCGGGCTTCGCGCTCAACGCCGCCGGGGTCCAGGCGCCGGACGCCCTGGGCCTCCTGGCCGACCTGGGCGTGACCCTGTTGCTCTTCGGGATCGGCCTGAAGCTCGACCTGCGGGTCCTGGTGCGCCGCGAGGTCTGGCTCACCGCCACCACGCACATGGCCGCCACCACGGCCGTCGCGGCCGGCTTCCTGGGGCTGCTCGGGATCCTGGGCGTGGGGCTGCTGACCGACCAGGACTGGCAGACCCTGGTCCTCGTCGGCTTCGCGCTCTCGTTCTCCAGCACCGTCTTCGTGGTCAAGCAGCTCGAGGAGCGCGGCGGCCTCGTCTCCCTCAGCGCCCGCAGCGCCATCGGCATCCTGGTGGTCCAGGACATCGCCGCGGTCGCCTTCCTGGCGTTCGCCCACGAGGAACGACCCAGCCCCTGGGCCGCTGCCCTGGTCCTGCTCGTGCCGGCCGCTGCGCTCGTCCGCCCGCTGCTGGCCAGGCTCGGTCACGCCGAACTCCGGCCGCTCTTCGGCCTCGCCGTGGCCCTGGTGCCCGGCTACGCCCTCTTCGACCTGCTCGGCGTCAAGGGCGACCTGGGCGCGCTGGTGATCGGCGTCCTGCTCGCGTCCCACCCCGGATCGGTCGAGCTCAGCAAGAGCCTGTTCTCCCTCAAGGAGCTGCTGCTCGTCGGCTTCTTCCTGTCCATCGGGTTCACCGGCCTGCCGTCGGCTGAGCACCTCCTCATCGGTGCCGCCCTCCTGCTGCTGGTCCCGCTCAAGTCGTTCGGCTTCGCGGTCCTGCTGTGGGCGCACGGCCTGCGGCGCCGTACGTCGGTGCGGACGGCGACCATCCTCGGCAACTACTCCGAGTTCGGGCTGATCGTGGCGGTCGCCGCCGGCGCCCAGCTCGGCGACCCCTGGCCCGTGGTCCTCGCCACCACCGTGGCGGCGAGTTTCGTGCTGTCCGCGGTGGTCAGCCGGACTCCGGACGCCTTCGTCCAGATGGCACGGCGGCTGCTGCCCGATCGCCCGGCGGAGCGGATGCACGCCGACGACCGCCCGATCGAGGTGGGCGACGCCCAGGCCGTCGTGCTCGGGATGGGTCGGGTCGGACGGGCGGCCTACGAACGGCTGGAGAGCGGCTACGGCCTGCGAGTGATCGGGGTCGAGTCGCTGCCAGCACGCCGAGCGGTGTTGGCCGAGGAGGGTCTCAACGTCGTCGAGGGCGACGCCACCGATCCGGACTTCTGGGCACGGATCCGCCCCGACCAGGTCCAGCTGGCCGTGCTGGCCATGCCGTTCCACAGCAGCAACCTCAACGCCCTGAAGAACCTGGAGGCGAGCAACTTCAGCGGGACCGTCGCCGTGGTGGCCCAGTACGACGAGGACCTCCAGCAGGCCCGCGAGCTCGGCGCCCACACCGGCTTCCAGCTCTACGAGGGCGTCGGTGCCGAGCTCGCGGACACCGGCGCCCGAGAGGCCGGCCTCCCCCGACGCGACGCACCCTGACCCACTTCTTCGCGGTCGACCCACAGCCCTCGCACGGCTCCAGCAACCACGGCAGCCTCAGGCCGGGGTCACCTGCGCCGCCGGCGGCAACCCAGCGTGCGGCGCCGGTGGTGCGCTGAGCGGGTCGGCAGGCAGGGCCGCCACCTGGTCGCGACACCACGGGCTGATCACCCGGGTGCCGGCCAGCACGCCGTCGCGGAACTCCGTCCAGTCGACCCAGGCGAGATCCTCGACCTCGGTCGGGTCGGGGCGGGGCTCCCCCGATGCCGTCGCCACGAACACCGGACACATCTCGTTCTCCACCACGCCGCTGTCCATCACCGCCCGGTAGCGGAAGCCGGGCAGCAACAACCGGACGTCCTCGGCCCGCATCCCGACCTCGGCCAGCACCCGACGGCGTACGGCGTCGACGACGCCCTCGCCCGGGCCGGGGTGGCCACACACGCTGTTGGTCCACGCGCCCGGCCAGGTCGGCTTGCCCAGGGCCCGCTGCGTGAGCAGCAGTTCCCCTCGGTCGTTGAAGAGGTAGCAGGAGAACGCCAGGTGCAACGGGGTGTCGCTGTGGTGCACCCCCGCCTTGGCGGTGGTGCCGATCGCGTGGCCCTCCTCGTCGAGCAGGACCACCAGCTCAGGGGCGGGAGCGGGGGCGCTCATGCCGGTCTCGCCAGCTGGTTGACCGCCGCCGTGAACACCCACGGCAGTCGGGCTGCCGCCGGCACCACGCGGCCACGCACCGCGGGATGTCGGGTGGCGGTGACCAGTCCCCGAGTGAGGAGTTCGTGGCGCCACCCCAGGCGGCGAGCAGCGAGCTCGTAACGCTCGGGGTGTCCGGTCCGGACGGCGTCGACCGCGGCCCGGCCCTGGGCCAGGCCGAGCGCGATGCCCTCGCCGGTGAGGGCGTCGACGTATCCGCCGGCGTCCCCGACCAGCAGCACCCGGCCCGCCGCGCGGCGACGCGCACGCTGACGCAACGGACCGGCTCCGAGCACGCGGGTCGACGGCTCGCCGGCCACCCGTCGGGCCAGGGCCGGAAAGCCGGCGAGGAGGTCGTCGTAGGGCAGCCGGGCTTCGCTGAGCACTGCGATGCCGATCAGGTCATCGGCGACCGGCGTCACGTAGGCCTCGCCGAGCGCTGACCAGTGCACCTCGACGAAGGCGGTCCACGGGGCCACCTGCACGTGCCTGCGCAGACCGTAGCGACGGTGCCCGCCGGTCGGCTCGTCGAGCTCGAGCAGGCGCCGGATCGGCGAGTGCAACCCGTCCGCCGCGACGAGGTGACGTGTGGCTTCCCCGTCGACTACCACGTGGTCGCCCCGTTCCTCCACGCTGCGCACGGCCCGGTGCTCGATCGTGATGGCGGCCTTCGCCACGGCCTCGCCGAGCGCCACCTGCAGCGTCGTACGCCGCACTCCCCGGCCCAGCCCGTGCCGGAACGGCGCCTCGGCGACCCGGTCCCCTGCCAGGTAGCGAATCCCGGTGATCGGGTGGCCGTCGGGGTCCACCCCGAGCTCGGCGAGTGCGGCGACGGCCCCGGGCATCAACCCTTCACCGCAGGCCTTGTCGATCACCCCGTCACGGGGCTCGACCACGCCGACGTCGAGGCCGGCGCGGTGGGCGTACAAGGCGGTGGCCAGCCCCACCGGACCGCCGCCCGCCACGATCAGGTCACGCATCGGCAGACACCCTCGGCAGGGTGGCGAGCGCTTCGTTCTCGACCCTGATCCGCACCCGCAGCAGCGCCGCGTTCGCCAGCGTGAAGACCAGCGCGGTCAGCCACGACGCGTGCACCAGGGGCAGGGCCGCGCCTTCGACGACCACCGCGACATAGTTGGGGTGCGGGATCAGCCGGTAGGGACCCGACCGCACCGGGGCCAGTCCGGGGACGATGATCACCCGGGTGTTCCAGCGCGGACCCAGCGTGACGATGCACCACCAGCGCAGCGCCTGCGAGGCGACCACGAGCGCCAGCATCGACCAGGTCAGACCCGGCGCCACGTCGGGCCGCCGGACCCAGGCCTCGACCAGCATCGCCACCAGGAAACCCGAGTGCAGCACCACCATGAACGGGTAGTGCCCGCGCCCCGACTCGGTGCCGCCGCGCTCGAAGCTCCACGCCGCGTTGCGCTTCGAGACGACCAGTTCGGCCAGCCGCTCCAGGCCCACCAAGACGACCACCACCGTGAACGCGGTCAGGCTGGTCATCGGACGACCTTGCTGGGGTCGGTGGCCCGCACCAGCACCAGCTCGGAGCAGAAACCGGGCCCCATCGCCAGCATGATGCCGTGGGAGCCGGGCGTCGGCGGGCGATCGCGCAGGGTGTCCTCGAGGACGTGCAGGACCGAGGCCGAGGACAGGTTGCCGATCCGGGCCAGGGAGTCCCACGTCATCTCCACCGCGGCGTACGGCAGGTCGAGCGCCTCCTGGAGCGCCTCGATCACCTTCGGGCCGCCCGGGTGGCAGACCCACCAGCCGATGTCGGCCAGCGTCAGGTCGTGATCGGTGAGGAAGGACTCGACGTCGTCGCGGATGTAGCGCCCGACGATCGCCGGAACGGCCGAGTCGAGGACGATCCGCAGGCCCGACGAGGACACGTCGAAGCCCATCGTGCGCTCGGAGTCGGGGTAGAGCCGACTGCGGGTCGCGAGCACCTCCATCTGACCGTCCCGACCGCTGCCACCCTGCGCCACCACGGCGGAGGCGCCGTCGCCGAAGAGCCCGCTGGCCACGAGGTTGGGCAGCGACACGTCGTCCCGCTGGACGGTGAGCGAGCAGAGCTCCACCGCGACCAGCACGGCCACGTCGTCGGGGTGACCGAGCAGGTAGTCGTGCAGCCGTGCGACGCCGGCCGCACCGGCCACGCACCCCAGACCGACCAGCGGCATCCGCTTCACGTCGGGACGCAGCCCGATGGCGGCCGCGATCCTGGCCTCGAGCGAGGGCACCGCCAGCCCGGTCACCGTGGCCGAGACGATCAGGTCGACATCGCTGGGGGTGCGCCCCGCCGCCTTGAGCGCATCGACAACGGCGCGGGAGCCCAGCTCCACCGCGACCTCGATGAAGGCGTCGTTGGCCTGGGTGAAGTCCTCGAGACCCGCGTAGGCCTCCAGCGGCAGCGCGAGGTGGCGCTGTCGGACCCCGGAGTTGGCGTGGAAGCGGCGCATCAGTTTCTCGTCCAGACCCCCACGGGTCACCATCGCGGCAAAGGCCTCGGTGATCTCCTCCTGCGGATAGTGGTGCTCGGGGAGGGCTCCGCGGACGGACAGGATCTCCATGGCTGACTCCTTCATCGTCGGTGGCGCAGGTGGGAGGGACAGGACTCGGCTCCGGTCATCGGGCCGGTCATCGGGCCCAGACGAGCATCACGACGTCGACGAGCGCGATCGCGATGACGGCACGGAACGGAGTCCGGTCCCTGCCGAGCAGGGCCAGCAGGCAGAGCAGGGCGACGACCGCGAAGGCCGGAGCCAGGATCAGCCAGGAGGTGCTCTGGGACCCGGCAGCGATCACCGCGGTCGCCAGCACCAGCGCGGCCACCGCCACCGGTGGAGTCCACCGCGCGCCCAGACGGTGCGGCAACCCCCGAACTCCCGTGGCGGCGTCGTCGGCCAGGTCCGGCAGGACGTTGACCAGGTGGGCGCCGACCCCGAGCAGGGCTCCGGCCGCGATCATCCACATCGGCGGAAGCCGGGTGGCGTCGCGGGCGAGCTCGACGAACGCGGGCAGCCCGCCGAACGCGACGGCGTACGGCAGCCAGGACCAGAGCGTCGACTTCATCCCGAGGTTGTAGGCCCAACCGGCGGCCACCAGGACGAGGTGGACGAGGCCGGCCGTGACACCACAGGCGAGCGAGAGCGGCACGGTCGCGGCGACAGCCAGGGCGCAGGCGATGCGGACGCTGGTCGGGCTGACGACCCCGCTGGCCAGCGGCTTGTCCGGCCGGCCCACGCTGCGGTCGCGCGCGAGGTCGATCAGGTCGTTCGACCAGCCGATCGACAACTGTCCGGTCAGTACGGCACCGACCACCAGGGCGGTCGTGCCGACGCTGAGTCCGGCCGCGATGGCGAGCAGGGCACTGAGGAGGGACACGGCGACCACCGGGCCGGGGTGGCTGGCCGCGACCAGCCCCAGAGACGCCCGACGTAGGTTCACCGCTGCTAGGTACCCATCCCCCGCACATTCACCGCTCGGCTGCCCCGGTTCCCGCGATGACCGGTGGACCTCACTGCGGTGCGGTGTCCCAGTCGTCCAGGGTGTCGCAGTAGAGCCTCTCGACCCGAGCCACCTGCTCGTCGAGGTTCTCGGCGGTCCAGTCGTCGGTGGGCAGCGGTTCGAGCACCCGCACCTGGACGGTGCCCGGCGTGAGGATCATCGAGTGCGCGGGCATGATCGCGCCGGCGTTGCGCAGCACCACCGGCACCATCGGCACCCCGGCCTGCATCGCCAGGTGGAAGGCGCCCTTCTTGAAGGGCAGCAGCCGCGGGGTGGGTGAACGGGTGCCCTCGGGGGCGATCACCAGGGAGGTGCCGGAGGCCAGGCTCTCGAGGGCCGGTGCGAGGGCCTCCCGGGCCGCGACGCTGTCGGTGCGGTCGACGTACGCGACATCGGCCAGCCAGCCCATCGCAGCGAAGGTGGGGTCCTTGGCGAGCTCCTTCTTGGCCACCGCTGTGAAGTCGCGGCGCAGCAGTGCGGCGAGCACGACGACATCGAGCTGGCTCTGGTGGTTGAAGACGAAGACCGCCGGCCGCGAGCGCCAGAGGTTCTCCTGGCCTTCGACC